>JAEUQE010000812.1 GCA_016789785.1 Bryobacterales bacterium | reverse complement strand
CGGCCTCCGCATGGAGTATGAACAAGGGCCCACCGAACGGTACAACCGCGCCATCGCCTACTACGATCCCAATCTCACCCTGCCCATCACCAATGCCGCCCAGGCCGCCTACGCCCGCAACCCGCTCCCGGAAGTTCCCGCCAGCCAGTTCCTCGTCAAAGGCGGCTCCGTCTACGCCGGCACCAACGGCGTCAGCCGCCGCCTCTGGGCCAGTGAACTCATGTGGCTGCCCCGCGCCTCCATCGCCTGGCAGGCCAATTCCAAAACAGTCATCCGCGGCGGCTATGGCGTCTTCTTCGACACATTAAACGCCATGAACCAGGGGCCCGATCAGTCCGGCTTCTCCCGCGCCACCAACACCGTTCTCACCAACGATTTCGGCCAAACCTGGAACGCCGGCAATCCCGGCGCCGGCATCTCCCCGCTCCGCGATCCCTTCCCCGTCCGGGCCGATGGCACCCGTTTCGACGTACCCTTCCGCGACTCCCTCGGTGCCATGGCCCGCGTCGGCCAGGGCTTCACCTATACCCCCTTCGACCGTCGCCACCCGCGAGTCCAACGCTGGCGCATGGGCGTCCAACGCGAACTCTCCGGCAACATGATGGTGGAGGCCGCCTACTGGGGCCAGTGGTCCGATCGTATCTTACTCACCCAGCGCGAAGACCCCCTCCCGGAAACCTTCTGGGCCACCGGCTACGTCCGCAATAACGCCATCGCCAATGAAATGAACCGCCAGGTTCCCAATCCCTTCCTCCTCAGCAACTTCACGGACCTGCGCACCTCCAACC
>JAEUQE010000811.1 GCA_016789785.1 Bryobacterales bacterium | reverse complement strand
CAGGTTGATGGTCTGCAGATCCCCCGTCGCCCGTGACGGCCGCTGCGGCTGCCCCAGGTCATTCACCGCTGGAAACGCCGCGTTCGCATTCCCATTCTGCGAACCCGGATAGTAGCGGTACACACCCCGCCGCGCCGTCTCGGTGTACACGGTATTTGTCACCGCCGTCTTTTCCCGGATCTTCTGCGAGTCCATCAGAAAGAAGAAGAACGTTTTGTTCCGCCGCACGGGCCCGCCGATGCGCGCTCCATATTGATTGCGAATGAGAACGTTGCGCGGCGAGATCGCCTCGCCCGTCAACGGATCGACACCCCGCTGATTGTTGAACCACGTGTTCGCGTTCAACGCCGTGTTCCGGTGAAATGCAAACAGGCTGCCCCGGAACTGGTTCGTTCCGCTCCGGGTCAACATCTGGACCTGTCCCGATCCTCGGCCCAGTTCCGCGTCCGCCGGCGAGGTCACCACCCGAAACTCCTCAATCTTATCCACCGTCGTCACAATCGGTGACGACACGCCCTGATTCAACCGCTGGTCCTGCACATTCAGGCCGTCCAGGGTGATGTTCAACGATCCGATCCGCGATCCGGCGAAGTTATCGCCAACCAGCCCCGGCTGCGTGTAGATCAGGTCCAACGCATTCCGCCCCGGCAACGGCAAGTCGAGTACTTCTTTCCCGCTCAACACGCCGCCCACCGAGACCGACTCGGCGATCACCGCCGTTTCGCCGGCCGCCCGGACCTCAACTGTTTCCACGGTGCTCGCCACGGCCAGCGGCAGCGCCACATTCA
>JAEUQE010000810.1 GCA_016789785.1 Bryobacterales bacterium | reverse complement strand
ACGCCATGGTGTGATAGCCGGCTTTTTGGAGGGATTGGTAATAGGTAGGCTGGTTCAGTGGGAAATCGTATTGGTTGCTGGGAACGTTTGCGGTTTTGTACTCTCGTCCGGTGGCAAGACAGGCGCGGCTTGGAGCGCACAGTGGGGAGGCACAGAGAACCTTGTGAAACCGTAGTCCACGGGCGGCGAGAGCTTCTAAATTTGGAAGCTTCAGAGGGATATTGGGATTGCCGGGTAGCCAGTCCGGGCGCCACTGGTCCGGAAGAAAGAAGAGAAAGTTGGGCTTCTTCGATTGGGAATGGGCGGCGATGGTCGCGGCGGAGGCAAGGAAGGCCCGTCGGGAAGGCATCCCGTTAGGCTACTAAACTTTAACGGAAGAACGGTACGGACAATTCCCGTCATCGGCGGATAGGCTACGAAAGGCAGACAACGCGGAGGCGGTCTTCAAGCACGAACTGCTCGTTCTCCGTAAGCTTGCGGCCGTCGCAGGTTAAGTAGAACACGTCCAACGCCTTGTGGGCTTCGGTGTCGATCAACACGACCTCAATGTTGCAGCCACTCTCGGCGAATACCTTTGCGAAATCATAGAGAAGCCCGATGCGGTCCTCGGCGATAATTTCGACAAGGGTGGCATGACCGGAGGCTTCGCTATCGAAATAGATACTGGGTCGGAGCCGCTCGCCACGCTGCTTCGTCTGGGGCCGGCCACGGCGCTCCAGAATCTGGCGAACGTCGAGCGTCCCCATCGCCGCCTTTTCGATGATTCCGCGAAGCCGGTCCACCTCGGGC
>JAEUQE010000080.1 GCA_016789785.1 Bryobacterales bacterium | reverse complement strand
CGAGCACGGTGGGCGGCAGAACGAGCGGGAGTGAGACCATGGCATCCAGGATTTCTTTGCCGCGAAAGCTCTTGAATGCGAGATAGTAGGCAATCCAAAGGCTAAGGAAGATGCCGGCAAAGGTGGAGAGCGCGGCCACACGTAAACTCAGCCACAGCGGGAACCAATCGATCGCCATGAGAGATAAAACATTATAGCCCCGATTTGTTCGCGGAGTTTGGAGTTTGGGGCTCGTGGCCGGGCGAGAGTGCCCGCCCAACCTTCGTCGCTTCTAGAAGAAACTGCGCATCGCGTCGAACTCCGCCTTGTACTCCTCAAGGATCTTGTCGGTCTCCCCTTCCAGGCCGAGCCTCTGCAACCTCTCTGGAACGCCAGCCTCGCCGCGGCAGGCACAGGCGGGAATCATCGCGTCGAGCTGATTGACGATCTTGTGAGTCTCATACAACAACGCGCTGAGGTGCATTCTGCATCCCGGTTTGTGCAACGGTTCTGCCGGTTTCAAGTGCTGGTGCGCCACTGCCTCCTGGATATCCGACGGCAGTTTCCACTGCGCAAGCGCTGCCGCGGCCAGTTCCGAATGGCAGCAGCCAATGATCTCCATTTCCACATCCTCGATGGTGCCCTGGTCGCGGTCATGAAACGTGCGTACGATCCTGTCGAACTCGTCCGGCAGCGCCACGGCGATCAGCAGTTTGCCTACCGCGTGCAGCAGTCCAGCCGTGAACGCACCCTCGGGATAGGACACCGGCAGCCGCTGCGCCAGCGTGTCCGCCATGATCGCGGTCGCCACCGAATGAAGATTGAAGTCCGCCTGGCTCCACGACTTCGCCGTCTTCATCTGCTTGAACATCCGTGACACGGACAGGCTCAAGGCCAGATTGCGAAGCTTGCTCAGCCCCAGAATCGCCACCGCGTTCCTCACCGAGTTGATGGTGCCGCTGCGCGAATACAATGCCGAGTTCACCAGCTTCAGAACGTTGCCGGCCAGCACGGTGTCCTTCTCGATGACGGCGGCTACTTCGGAAAAGAACACGTCTTCCTTGGCCAGAGTCGCCAGCAGCTTGTTCAACGTCGGATTGAACGCCGGAAGCTGGTTCAATGCCTTGAACGCCTTCTCCCGAAGATCGGGTTGCGCCGGATGGGTTTGGGTTACGCTGAGCACTTCCACAACTCCCTTATCGGAACGGCAGGCTCCGGCATGATCCGATTTCTTACACCCACCCCGAAGCGGGAGTCATCGAACTGTTACAGGTTTGGATTATCATAGGATCTTAGCTCGCTTTTACGACTCGCCATTTTCCGATCTAGGGGTTTTGCCTGTGACAGTTTTTTTTCGCCTCCTCACGGGATTGGTCTGCGCAATGGGTCTCCTGTTTGCCCAGGCCGACGCCAACCGTGGCCAGATTGTTGGAACCGTCTTTGACGGGAACCAAGCCGCGGTGCCCGGCGCGAAACTGAAAATCAAAAATCTTGGTACGGGTCTGGTCCGCGATTTGACCTCCAATGACTCCGGCCAATACCGCGCCGTTCAACTCGACGCGGGCACTTATGAAGTGGTGGCCGAAGCGCAAGGTTTCGCTCCCAATACCACCACCGGGGTTGTCGTCAACGTTGGATCCACTGTCGGGCTCAACATCACCATGCAGGTACAGGCGGTGAGTACCACCGTCGAGGTCGCCGAGAGCTTCCTCAACGTCGCCATGCCCGCTCCTTCCGCCGTCCTCAACAGCACCGCGATTACGAATCTGCCCATCAACGGGCGCCGATTTCAGGACTTTGCCACCCTCACTCCTACCGTCCAGGTGGAGCCCTCCCGCCAGCAGCTTTCCTTCGCGGGCCAGCGCGGCATCAACTCCAACGTGATGGTGGACGGCGCCGACTACAACCAGCCGTTCTTCGGCGGCATCCGCGGCGGTGAGCGCTCCAACTTCAACTTCACCATTCCGCAAAGCGCCATTCAGGAGTTCCAGGTGATCACCACCGGCTACTCGGCCGAATATGGCCGTTCCACCGGCGGCATTCTCAACACGATCACCAAGTCCGGCACCAACGCCTATCATGGTGAAGCGTTCTATCAGATCCGCCATCGCGAGTTGAGCGCCAACAATCCGATCCTCAATCGCCAGCCCTCGGAAACGGTCAACCAGTTCGGCGGCGCGATCGGCGGGCCCATCAAGTCAAACCGCTTGTTCTGGTTCACTGCTTTCGAACAGCAATTCGGCAACATTCCGCGCCAGGTGCTGTTTGCCCAGTTGACCGGCCGCACCGCGACGCCGCAAACGCAGGATGCACTCAACTTCTTCCGAGGTGAGGAGCGCAACTTCGATCAGACCAATCGCAACTCCGCCTTTACCACGCGCGCCGACTACCAGTTCGAGCGCGGGCATCGCCTCACGTTCCGCTACAACTTCCAGGATTCCAGGGAAGAGAATGCGGTGAGCGCCGGCGGCGCGCTGAACCCGATCTCCAACAGCGCTCTCAGCAATGAAGGCACGGAGAAGAACCGCAACCATTTCGGCACCGCGCAGTATACCCACCTGATCTCCACCAGCGTGATCAACGACTTGAAGTTCTCGGGCTCCTATGAAATTCGCCCGCGCCTGGCGAACTCCGAAACCCCGAGTGTGAACGTGAATCCCATCGGACTGTTCGGCGCGCGCACCTTCCTGCCCACCACGCAGGATGACCAGCGCTGGCAGTTGACGGACAGCCTCTCGGTCACTCGCGGTTCGCACTCCCTGAAAGTCGGCCTGGACTTCAGCAAGCTTTCCACCATCCAGACGTTTGCCTTCAATCAATTCGGCACCTTCACGGTACAGTCCAGCGACGTGAGCCGCATTCTGCAACTGCTCTCCACCGCGCCAGGGCAGAATCGCTTCGATGACCGCGCGGCCGGCATCACCTACTTCTACGACCGTCAGATCGGGAACACCGTGGCCGACTTCGGAATTCGCCAGCTCGCGTTCTTCGCGCAGGATAGCTGGCGCGTGAACTCCAAACTCACACTCGACTACGGTCTGCGCTGGGAAGGCCAGTGGAACCCGGCGCCGGAGACCAACAACACCGCGGTGCTCAATCGTGTGGACAATTTCCAGTTCCCGATCGGCGCCCGGCTTCGCCCCACCAGCCTGCCGAATGCCCTGGACCAGATCATGCCGCGCTTCGGCTTTGCGTGGAATCCGAATCCCACCGGCCGCCGCACCGTGGTTCGTGGCCACGCCGGTGTATTCTACGCCGCTACGCCGATGCTTCTCTTCTCAGGCCCGACCAACAACCTGCGCCTGCCTCCCGGCGACGTCTCAATCCGCATCAACAGTTCGCCCACGAACACGCTCTACCAGCAGTTCGCCGCGGTGGGTGTCGACCTGAATCGCTCCCCGCTCGGCGGCCTCCCGGTGATTCCGGTAGAGACGGTTCAGCGCGCGGCCGCCCTTGCCGCTGGTGGCGCTGCGATCGATCCTTTCCGTGGCGTCAACCTGACGTTGATGGCTTCCGATTATCGCAACCCTCGCGCTTTTCAGACGGGTGTTGGAATCGAGCGCGAGATCACCGACCGCTGGCTCGCCGGCGCGCAGTTCAACTACGTCAACACGACCCAACTGCATCGGAATCGCGACTACAACCTGCCATTCGCCACCATCCGCCAGGCCGACGGCCGTGCGATCTTCAGCGGCATTCCCCGTCCCATCCCCACACTGAACCAGGTTACGGTTCGCGAAAGCTCGGCGCGGGCGATGTACCGGGGCCTGACGCTCCAGTCGCAGTACCGCACGAAGAAGTTCCAGTTCATGGCGTTCTACACGTGGTCGGAGACGTTCTCCGATGACGACAACGAACGCGACGCGGGCGGCACGAACTACAACAACACCTTCGACCTCCGTCCCGAATACGGTTACTCCAATCTCGATTCGCGCCATCAATTCACTTCGAGCTTCGTGTACACAATGCCGTTCGGAATCGAAGTGGCCGGCATCTTCCGCTCCCGTGGCGGTTTGCCGATCAATCCGCGCACCGGCGCTGACACCAACGGCGATACTTCCAACAACGATCGTCCGTATTCCGCACCCGGCGTCGTCTTCCAGCGCAACAGCTTCCGCAACCGTTCAGTGGTGAACAACGACCTGCGCGTGATGAAGAGCTTCAAACTCGGCAACGACGTGCGCCGGTTGCAGTTCTCGGCGGAGATGTTCAACCTGTTCAATATCGACAACGTGACCTTTGCCACCAACGGCGGCATCTACGGTCTGGGCATCGGAACCAACGGCCAGCCGGTGGCGATCGATCCTCGCTTCCGCGCCCTGCGCCGCACCGATGGCAGCTACGATCCCAACACCACGCAGCAGACCGGCAACCCGTTCCAGTTGCAGTTGGGCGTCCGCTTCTTCTTCTAATCCTCGCTCGCAGTTCGCATTCGACGGGCCGGCGGTTCGACACTGCCGGCCCGTTGTGTCTTTCGGTGTTCACACCTCGCATTAAGTTTGCTTCAGGCTCGATCAGCAGCTTCCGGGTAAACTGAAAAGATATGCGAATTGCGAATTGGATGCTGTTGCCCGTTCTTGCGCTGCCCATGTTTGGGCAAGGCTACACCGACAATGACCGCGGCAAAGCGATCAGCGAACTGGAAGAGGGGCATCGCATCATCTCAGTGATTTTGGAATCGTGCACGGCGAAGCAGTCGACGTTCAAGGCCGACTCCAAGAAGTGGTCGATCCTCGAGATCGTGGAACATCTGGCGCTGACCGAAGACTTCCTTTTCGGCATGATCAAGAAGAATCTGGAGAACGGAAAGCCGTCGGAAGAGCCGCCGGCGCAGGATCCGGATGTTTTCGATCAACTGGTGCTGAAGGCAATTGCCGACCGCGGCCAGAAGGCGACGTCGCCGGAGCAGGCCACGCCGAAAGGCAAGTACGGCGATCTTGATCAGGCGCGCCAGGCTTTTGGCGAGCGCCGCTCAAAGACCGTGGACTGGGTTCGCGCCAACAAGATCCCTCTCCGCAAGTACCGGTCGAAGTCTCCGGTGGGCGAGATGGACGCGCATCAGTGGCTGCTGATGCTGGCCGCGCACACAAAGCGGCATGCGCAGCAGATCGAAGAAGTAATGCAGAACCCCGAGTATCCCAAGGCGCAGTAAGCCTTAACTCTGGGCGCGCTCGTGCTCCCGCAAGATCCGCCGGAGAATCTTGCCGCTCGGCGATTTCGGAATCGCTTCGACAAACTCGACCCGGCGCACCTTCTTGTAGGGCGCTACCTGGGACGCGACGAACTCCTGAATCTGCTCCGCGGTGATCTCGCCCTTCGTCACAACAAAGGCCTTCGGGACCTCGCCGGCTTCCTCATCGGGAACACCGATCACTGCCGCATCGGCGATCAGCGGATGGGACAACAACACGGCCTCCAACTCCGCCGGCGCAACCTGCAGACCTTTGTACTTGATCAGTTCCTTCGCGCGATCCACAATGTAGAGCCAGCCCTCTTCATCCAGCCGCGCGATGTCGCCCGTGCGCAGCCAGCCTCCATCGAGCATCATGCCCCGGGTGGCGTCCACGTTGCGATAGTAGCCCTTCATGATCTGCGGGCCTCGCACCCACAGTTCGCCCGGCTCCCCGGCAGTGGCATCTTCGCCGGTTGTCAGATCCACCAGGCGCGCCTCTGTGTTGGGAACCAGCGGGCCAACCGATCCGTATCGCACTCGGTCGCCCGTGAGTGGATGCCCGCAGACCGGCGGGGATGTCTCCGTCAACCCGTAGCCCTGGCGAACCATGCAACCCTTCAACCGCTCTTCGCATGCAGCAGCCAGCGATTCATCAAGAGGCGCGGCGCCCGAGAACACGAGCTTCAAACTGGATGTGTCGTATTTCTCCAGAAGCGGGCTCTTCACCATCGCAAGTACGATCGGTGGCACCACGCACATCCGCTCCACACGGTGCTTCTCGATCAACGTGAGCATCTGCTCGAAGTCGAATCGCGGCATGGTGACGATGGTGCCCCGCTTCAACAGGTCGAAGTTCGTCACTGCATGGAATCCGAAGATGTGAAACATCGGAAGGAACAGGAGCGATGTTAGCGGTCCCTCGCCAAACAGCTTATCGGCCTGAATCAACGCGGCTACCAGATTGCGATGGGTCAGCATCACGCCTTTCGGCATTCCGGTGGTGCCGCTCGAATAGAGCATGGCCGCCACGTCTTCCGCGGGGTTGATGTCCACCGCCGGAGCAGCGCCCTCTTCCGCCATCAGAGCTGCGAAGGGCTCCGTTCCTTCCGCTTCGCCGAATGTGAACACCCGCTCGATACCGCACCGCTTCGCGGCCGCCGCCGCTTTGTCGAGGAACATCGGGATGGTGAGCAGGAAACGCGCTTCGGAATCGTGAAGCTGATGTTCAATCTCCTGCTCGGTGTAGAGCGGGTTCATCGTAGTCACCGTGGCGCCGGCGCGCATGACGCCGTGCACCGCGATTGCATACTCCGGCAGGTTCGGGCCGAGGATCGCGAACTTGTCGCCTTTTCTCAACCCGCGCCGCGCGAGAGCGCCCGCCACTCTCTTGGAGAACGAGTCGAGTTGCCCGTATGTGTAACTCCGGCCCGAAGGACCGTCAATGATCGCCGTACTGCCCGCTGCATCACCAAGGCCGGCGAAAACGAACTCGGGGAGCGGCAAATCCGGAACCGCAACGTCGGGGTATGGAGATCGGAATGGCATTGTCTCGACATCGTACGCCATCCGGGCTTCGCGTTGCTTGTGCCGTGGCGCTGCTACTCTGCAACGTTGCGCCCGGCAATAGGGGATATTGGTGGTGTGCGAGTGGAAGCCTGCCCGTCCATCCCATCCGATGAGACGCACGTCTGGTTCTATTGCATCAACGGCAATGAGTCCCCGGCCACACTCTCTCCGGCTGAGCAGGAACGCGCGGCAAGGTTCCGCTTTCCGATTCATCGATCACGCTACATCGCGGCGCATGTTTGGATGCGGCGTACGCTTGCTGGTTATTGCAGCGCCCATGCGGCCGAACTCGTCTTCGAGCAGGGAGAATTCGGTAAGCCCTATTTGTGTGGGTTCCCGATTCACTTCAACCTCTCGCATTCCGGCGATCATGCCATGCTCGCGGTCTCGCCGGCTCCCGTAGGCGCGGATATCGAGCAAGTGGCCGATAAGCCCGATCTCACCGCAATCGCCAGGCGCTTCTTCACGGGCGCGGAATCGCAGGCTCTCGATTCGCTGCCACCAGAACGGCGCACTTGGGGATTCTACCGTCTGTGGACCTTCAAGGAGGCGCTGCTCAAGGCAACCGGAGAAGGCTTGGCCGGTGGCATCAACAGCGTCGACCTCAGCCGGGCACTGATCCACAACACCATCGCACATGGAGTCTGGCGGATTGAGGCTCTCCGCGCTCCGAACGGTTTCGCTGCCGCCGTGTGCCACCAGAGCCCGCATGTCCGCTGCTTCACGGAAGCCGCCGCACCAGCAAAGCCGGAGGGTTCCGACGGCCCACGGGATGCAATGCTATAGTCCCGCTGTGAGCCGCATATTCCTATTCCTCCTCAGTGTTCCTCTTCTGGCGCAGACTCCTTCGCCCGTCCAGGCGATTCGTTCGAAGCTGTCCGCCGGCGATCTGTTGAGCGCGGAAAGCCTGCTGGAGGTGTACCGCAAAGAGAAAGGTGACGACGCGAATTCTCTGGAGGGCCTCTCATGGCTGGCTCGTGGCGCCGCATTGATGGGTGACTGGCCGAAGGCCTCACGCTATGCGTCGGAGACGCGCGCCCAATGCGACGCCATCATCGCCAAGGGCACCCGGCTCGAGAGTGATCGTGTGCTGCTTGCGGCTCTCGGCGCCTCCATCGAAGTGCAGGCCGAAGCGGCGCAGCGCACACGAAACGCGAAGGAGGCGGTGCGCTTTCTCGATGAGCAACTGGCGCGGTTCAAGGAGCCAGTGGCCCTGCGCTCGCGAATCTACAAACGCCGGAACATGATCGCGCTCACCGGCCAGAGTGCGCCGGAGTTGCAGTTCAGCGAACACATCGGCGCGCCGCCGATGCCGCTCGCTTCGCTGAAAGGCAAGCCCGTGGTGCTATTCCTTTGGGCCTCCTGGTGTGGCGACTGCAAGGCGCAAGCCGCAGCCATCAGCGCGGCGAAGAAGAAGTACGCGGGCACCGATCTTGCCTGGATCGCACCCACCCGCTTCTATGAATCCGACACGAAGAAAGAGAAAAGCGACATGGAGAAGGTGTGGCGCGAGAGCTACGCGGACCTGACCAGCATTCCAGCTCCCATCAGCACCGAGACCATGGAGCGTTACGGCGTCTCCAGCACGCCGACCTTCGTATTCATTGACCGTTCCGGCAAAGTGCGCCGCTACACACCCACACGGCTCACCGAAGCCGAACTGTCGCAAGGCATCGATTTGATTCTGCGCAAGTGATCAGGCCACACTTCCCCAACGCTTTCGATAAGCTGTAGGGTGACTATGGACCGCCGCACGTTTCTCACCACCAGCTCCCTTGTGGGCAGTTCTTTTGCGGGCAGCGCCGCACTCGCGCAGACCCAGCCCATGGATACAAAGGTACGCCGCGTCGGCCTCATCGGCAGCGGCTGGTATGGCAAGTGCGATCTGCTTCGTCTCATTCAGGTCTCGCCGGTCAACGTGGTCTCGCTGTGCGATGTCGACAAGCGCATGCTCGAACAGGCGGCGGACCTCGTCGCTACGCGCCAGGCATCGAAGAAGAAGCCGCGCACCTACTCCGACTATCGCCAGATGCTGAAGGAGAAGGATCTCGATATCGTCGTCATCGGCACCCCCGACCACTGGCACGCGCTCCCCATGATCGATGCCGTGAAAGCCGGCATGGACGTGTATGTGCAGAAGCCCATCGGTGTCGACATCGTCGAAGGCCAGGCCATGCTCGCCGCGGCCCGCAAATACAATCGCGTGGTGCAGGTTGGTACACAGCGCCGCAGCACTCCGCATCTCATCGAAGCGCGCGACCGCATCCTGAAGGAAGGCAAACTCGGCAAGATCGCGGTGGTGGAGATCTGCTGCTATTACCACATGCGCGCGCGTGCGAATCCACCCGACATCGCTCCGCCCGATTACCTCGACTACGAAATGTGGACCGGCCCGGCCCCTATGCGCCCCTACAACGAACTCGTGCATCCGCGTTCCTGGCGGGCCTTCATGGAATACGGCAATGGCATCGTTGGCGACATGTGCATCCACATGCTCGACATGGTGCGATGGATGCTCGATCTTGGATGGCCCATCAGCGTGTCCTCATCGGGCGGAATCTACGTCGACAAGAACAGCAAGGCCAACATCACCGATACCCAGACCGCGACGTTCGACTTCGGCGAGCTGAAGGTCGTGTGGCAGCACCGCAGTTGGGGACAGGCTCCCGATCCACAGTATCCATGGGCCGCAACCTTCTACGGTGACAAGGGCACTCTGAAGGCAAGCGTGTTCAGCTACGACTACATTCCAATGGAGAAAGGCGGCCAGAAGATCCATCAGGATGTCGGCTACGAACTCGAGCAATATCCCGAAGACAAGACCGAGGAGCGGCTCGAGAAGCACTGCGCACCCGCGATTCGCGGCCACATGCGCGACTTCCTCGCCGCCATCGACAAGCGCGGCCGGCCCGTCGCCGATATTGAGCAAGGCCACATCTCGACCACGAGTTGCATTCTCGCGAACCTCTCGCAGAAGCTCGGGCGCTCACTCAAGTGGGATCCCGTCAAGCATCGCGTGGTTGGCGATGAAGAGGCCAACCGCCTGCTTGCACGGCCGTACCGCAAGCCGTGGGTGCATCCTGATCCGGCCAAGGTGTAGCGGCCGTGTCACGTTGCGGTAGCACAGGCTTCAGCCTCTGGACACCGTTTCACAACTGTGCTGTCGTGCTGCTGCCGTAGCGCAGGCACTCTTGCCTGCCGCCTCGGCAATCGTGCCGAGGCCAGGCGCTTTCGAAGCCCGTTGCCGCGGAAGTTGCCGATGGTTCACCGCTCGGAAACACTAATTCAAGCCATAAGACTACGCCGCGGCTGGCGTCGTTGGCTTTCTCGCCGCCGGTTGGATCTGTACAAGCTGCGGCTCCACCGTATTGGCGAAGCTCAGCACATCCATCGGACACACCGTCACGCAGATGCCGCAGCCAATACACGAACTCGAGAGATTCGTGATGGGCTGCTGCTTCAAAGCGTGTCCCATCACGTCGATCCCTACCTGGCAAGCCCGGCTGCATTCCCCGCACGCAATGCACTTGCTGTTTGCGTGAATCGCAAAGCGGCTCACCTTCAACTTCGTGTAGAACGCCCCGAGATGATGCATCATCTTCGCCAGCGGGCACCAGTAGCGGCACCAAACCTTGCCGCCAAGAAACGGATACAGAGTCACTGGCAGAAGCCCCACCAGCCACAGGTCCACAATCAAGCCATACCAGTTCAGCGCCACGAAGGAGGGATAGCGAAACACATTCACAACGTCGCGGACCAGCACCATCAGCGTCACCAACACCGCGGCGCCCAACACTGCGGTCGCCATCCACTCCAGCCGGATCGACGTCCGGCCCTTGGGAGCAAGATGACGCCAGCGGTCGCCCAGGGTCTCCGCCAGCCCGCCGCATCCGCAGATCCACGAACAGTAGCGCTTGCCCTGAAACAGCACCAGCATGGGGATGATGCCGAAGGTCAGCACAAGCCCCCAGACCACCCAGATCTTGTGCGGCCCGCCGAGCCAGGTGTGAAAGAACAATGGCCACGCGTAGATCAGGCCATAGGAACGCCACGCCTGTTGCGCGAAGGTTGGATCCTTCGCCAGTTGCTCACCCACCCACTGATACTTCACCGCCCACTGAAACAGAAACTCGGGAATGATGAAGAAGAAGATCCACTGGAAGCTGATCAGGCTCACGTAGCGCCAGATCTGAAAACGGTGCTTGCGGTCCAGCCCCCAACGCTTCATCGCCTGCAGCCCGAACACCGTCATCAGCAGCGTGTAGATTACGGTGTACCAGAAGGACCACGGTCTGCCAAACCAGCTCAACGTTTTGTAGCCCCAGCCGGTGAAGGGCCAGAACTCGACCATGTGCCCGCGCTTGATCCCGTACACGGCGTAGCAGACCAGGAAGCTGAACGCCAGCCATGCGAACCGGGATCCGCGCATGCCTTGCCATAGCAACCCACCGATGCCCGCGGTGGCAATCAACAAACCCGGCACACGCAATCCGTCCAGCGCATCGACCTCCGTTTTGCCGCCCCACATCCAAAGGCCGAAGAACGCAATCAGCAGCAGCGCCGCCGCGGCCCACCAGTTGCCTGTCCATTCGTTCTCCAGCTTGATGCCGATGGATTTCAGAAACTCCGTCGGCAGTTCCGCACCCACCAGAACGAACGCGTGCTGATACGGGAGTTCCAGCGTCTCCTTGCGTCCGCCTTCATTCACCGACAGCACATAGACATCCTCTTCGAAGCGCATCACGTTCGAGTTCAAGATCACGCGAATCCGCCCGGCTTCGATGGCTTGCTTTAGCAGGCGCTCATTGTCCTTGAACACGCGCGCAAACTCAGCGCCCCGGTAACTCAGCGTGACGCGGTTCTGCTCTGAGAGCGTGAGGGCCGCTTCAATTGCGCTGTTGCCGCCGCCCACCACCAGAATGTCTTCATCGTGATAGTGCTTGGGACTGTACAGGCGATGATAGACGCGCTCGCGATCCTCACCAGGCACATTCAACTTGCGTGGATTGCCCCGTTGGCCGGTGGCCAGCACCACACGCTTCGCGCGATATTCGGACTTTGCGGACTTCACCGTCAACGTGCCGTCTTTGCCTCTCGTGATTGCGGTGACACCCTCTTGCGTGCGGACATCGAGATGGTTCTCTGTCACGATCTGGCTCCATCGCGCAACCAGATCCTCCTTGCGTGCGCCATCGAGCCACAGCTTGCCTTTCGGCACGGTCTGGTCGGGTTCCGCATACACCCACTTGCCTTCGGGAAAGTCTTCGATCGTGTTCGCGACCTTGCCCTTCTCCAGCACCACCACGCGCAAGCCCCGTTCCTGCGCCACCAGCGCGCAGTTCAGGCCCGATGCACCAGCACCGATGACCACAACATCCCATACCCCGGGGTCCGTGCCGCGCGCATCCGGCAGCGACGCGATGTGTTCGGCGAGATCGTTGCCTTGCGCCATGGCAAGCTTCACTACGGGCGCACCCGCGAGATCGCCGATGATGTACAGGTTGCGCACGTTGCTCTCGAACTTCCCGTCCACTTGCGGCCGCCGCGATGGCATGTTCGGACTGTCGAGAATGCTCTGAAGAAGATCACCCACTCGATTTCGCATGTGTGCCTCCTATCGAGCCCGTTCCACTTCCGGAATCCCGCCAGGAGGAAGCGCCGCTCCGCAATGCAAACAGCTCCGTGCGGAAGGATGGTTCTCTCCACTGCATGCGCCGCATGTCCGCGGCATCGGGGTGGAGGGGATCTTTGCGAGCCCCGCCGGAACCGCGGCCCCCTCGCTGCGTTTCATCACGACGTGATGTGCATAGAAGCCCGCGAAGAAGACGGCGACCAGGGCGAACAGTCCGAACAGGAGATACGTGTCTTCCATGCGCTGCGCCGAGCCATCGCTGAACTGCATGGAGTTGGGCTTGTAGAGAGCGATGTACTCATCGGGGTTTTCCAGGAACGCCGCCTCCAGTTTCTTCATCACGGCGAACCGCTGGCCGTCCACCAGATAGGCGACATCTTCCTGATCGCACCGTCCGTAGCACACCACGCAGGTCTCGCCGTCTTGGGCCGGCATCGGGCCTTGAATCACGTGCTCGGCGTGAAGAGCAAGGGCGAATAGCAGGGGAAGGACAAGGGCTCGCATTGCTACAAGATATCCCGCGAGACCGGTGCGTTATTCCCGCACCCTGAGCCTGAAATCTACACCTAGATTTCGCGTTGGCGTGCCGGAAGATACCCCGCGGCCTCTCGTTGGGACCGCACGCTGAGCGCATGCGCAGCGGCCAGCGCACCCCCGATTTCACGGGCAAACTGTTTCAACCAGCCATACCACTGGTGGCCTGCCAGGAATCGCAATCGCGCATGATACTCCGCGGTTGCGCGAGGCAGCCCCGGCATCGGGGCATCGTCCAGGCACACCACCGTGAACCGGTATCCCAAGTCAATCGCGCGGTTGATCTGGTAACACGCATTCTCGTCACGCGAGGCGCGAGCACTCCAGAAAAGCAGAACCACCGTCGAACGTTCCATCTTGTCCTCGCGTAACCGCCAGCGTTGGGGCCACGGCACCAGTCCGAACCAGCGCGGAAACAGGAGAAGCCCGAGGCGCTCCAACTCAGCCAGCACTGGACGCGCCAGCGGAGCGTCATCCACACAGTAGATGGCGAGAAACGGGCACACCCGGGAGTCCGTCATCGTCTGCCTCTCTTCTCCTCGCCGCAATATAGAGCTTCGGATTGGCCGGGGAACGGCGGATCCCCGTCGAACCGGATTTCCATCGGGGCCCGGTTGAGGCGGATCTGTGCCGCCATGCGCGCCACGTACGGACTCACTTCGAAGCACTTCACCCGAATTGGCCCCGGCTCCATGGAGGCAAACTGCAAAAAACGCTCCGTGACTGCGGCACGCGCCTCGAATTGCGGCAGTTTCTTGATCCAGAGATAGCTGACGTTGTGTACCAGGAGCAGCCCCGCAACCCACGGCAGCAATCGCGCCGTGAAGGGACGCAGTGTCAGCGAGAGAATCCCTCCGGCCACGATGAATGCCAATCCCGCGCTCGCCCAATAGGTATGGCGGCTTGGCACGCGGAGCATATACGTGAGAAAAGAATAGGGCAGGAACGTCACGACGATCCAGAACGCCGGCATCACGCCCGAAAACCCGCCCGGCCGTTTGTCGAGAAACCAGATGGCGACCGAAGCCAGCAGTCCCCAGAACCAGAACAACCGCAGCCCCGAGTTCAGAAGAGTCAAAACGAAAGGTGCCGAGAGGCTAAAGGTGCCGTCGTTGAAATGCAGATGGTGCTGCTTGGCGGCAAAAGCCAGCAGTGTGTATCCCGCACACAGAGCGAACATCGGTGCGAGCCAGACCACACTTGCTCGCAGTCTCCCGGCTGACCACGACGCAAAGGCGAACAGCACCGGAGTCATCACCGCGGGTTCCTTCGAGAGCAATGCCAGCAGGAACAGGAGGCAGGTTCCGGCGTACAGGCCGCGCGACCGCATGCCAGTCTGCAGCCACTCCACCCAGCACACAAGCGCCGCGGTCGAGAACAGAAACAGTAACAACTCGGGAGAGGCCGCGTGCCACACCACCGCCTCTTGATGCCCCTCGTAGATCGCGAAAAATGCCGCCGCAACCGCCGATAGGCGATATCCCACCAGTTCCCACCGGCCCAAGGCGAAGACAAGCCACGTGTTGACCACATGCAGCACGATCCCTGTGGCGAAGAACACCGCGGCACGCGGGCCGAAGACCGCATCCAGCAGCCACGTCAGCAACAGCGATGTCGCCCGGCAACGATAGAGGGCGTCCCCGGCGAGTTCCTGTAGGCCCTTCCAACCAGCGAATGAACGCGCGAGATAGATCTGCACGTAGTCGTCGGAAATCAGGGGAAGCGTGAGAAATGGCAGGTAAGGGAGGATCGCCATGCTGGCCAAGCCAGCCAACAGAGCCGGAACAGACAACGAGTGTTCTCGATCCTTGCCCCACAGCAGTGAGCCGCTAGCAGTCCAATTGCCCATACCCTACCTATGGGAGAGGGCTGATCCAGTCGTGTTCAAACACACGAACATCGACGATTGTGGGAGAAAGACAGGTTGACCGGCAAGCCGGACCATCCATTCGCCAACCCTTGCTGCGCCAACTCGCAGACTTCCCGTTACGCCCAATCTCCGGTTACAGCCTTCCGGCGGCAGCTCGCGGGGCATGTCCGACAATGTCAGACTCGCGTCACGGAGCTTGAGTGACTGACTCGTCGCTTACGACAAGCCCCGCAAGGCCACCAGTGCTGTTCAAGTTGAATTCAGGTTATCTTGGAACGCGTTTACAGACCATCCCCTTGAGGCTGTATGTAGAAACGGAAGCCCCCCCGAAAGAGATCCCACCAGGACAGCCAGGGACGGAAATCTGTACGTACCGCCTCGTCGATCGCCTCTCAAACGCGGATCTTCCTGTATCATTCCCGTTTCCGTCTGATATACTCGGAATCACTTAGTCCACGCAGTTCGTATAGGGGCATGATGCATTCCACGTTCAGACGTTTCACCCTCGTTTTCGCTGCTCTGCTGCTCGTGGCTGCGGTTGCAGTCGCACAGGTCACCACTGGGACGATCCTCGGGATCGTCACAGACTCTACCGGAGCCGCCGTAGCAGGCGCCACCATCACCATCACCGAAGTCAACAAGAACACCGTCACGAAATCACAGTCCGACGAGAGCGGCACCTACAGCGTCCCCTTCCTCGTACCGGGCCTGTACAGCGTGACCGTTGAGAAGGACGGTTTCAAGAAGGCCGTCGCACAGAACGTTCAGTTGGAGGTCGACCAGAAAGCCCGTACCGACTTCCAACTCGCCATCGGAAACGTGTCCGAGACCATTGAGGTCACTGCCGTCGCACCCCTCGTGCGCCAGGAATCCGCGGAACTCGGCGAGGTGATCGGCACTCGCGCGGTCCGCGAACTCCCGCTGAACGGCCGCAACTTCGCACAGCTCGTGTACCTCAATCCCGGTGTGACGCCCGGTCAGGCCGGCGAGAACCTCTCCGGAGCCTCCACGTTCAATCCGCGCGGCCCGTCGAACTTCAACGCGCTCGGCAGCCGCGCCAATACGAACGCCTGGCTGGTGGACGGTATCGACAACAACGAATTCACGTTCAACACGGTGATTGTCGCTCCCACCGTCGAATCCGTGCGCGAGTTCAAGACGCTCACCGGCGTCTTCTCGGCCGAATTCGGACGCGGCGCCGGCGTGGTCTCCATCTCCACGCAGTCTGGCTCCAACGACTTCCACGGCAACGTGTTCGAGTTCCATCGCAACCACGAACTCGACGCGCGCAACGTTTTCGCGCCGCCGAACCAGCGCAAACCCGTGTTCCGCCAGAACCAGTTCGGGCTCGCCTTCAGCGGACCGGTGATCATTCCGAAACTCTACAACGGACGCAACCGCACCTTCTTCTTCTTCGACTATGCGGGTCTGCGCACGGCACGCGGCGTCGCGACCGTGAACACCGTGCCAACGGCGCAAACGCGCACTGGCGACTTCTCGCAGGTGCTCCGCGACGCCAACCTCACCATCTACGATCCGCAAACCACGCGCAACGTAAACAACACAGTCATGCGCGATCCCTACCCTGGCAACATCATGCCCGCCTCCGCCATCAACCCGGTGGGACGCAACGTCGCCAGCATCTACCCACTGCCCAACGCGCCCGGCCGCAACAACGGCTTGTTCGACAACTTCCTCTCGGTGCCGAACCGCCGCGTTTCCGACAACGTCTACACCGGCCGCATCGACCAGACCATCAGCGCCAGGGACAGCCTGTTCTTCCGCTACACGTACAACGACTATGCGTTGACAGCACCACAGGGCCAGGCCAACTGCTGCTTGCCCACCCCTCCCGAAGCCGCGCAGCGCTTCACGCTCGGGCCGTTTGTTGCAGGCTTGCAGGACACCACGCTCACCACGCAGGGCTCGGCCTTCAACTGGACTCACGTCTTCAAGCCGAACCTGCTGCATGAGTTCCGTGCCGGTTTCGCGCGTACGAATCCCGTGACCACCCAGCAGGACATCGGTATCAACGCCGCCGAATCGCTCGGCATCCGCAACATCAACCTCAACCGCCAGTCCTCGGGCATCCCGACCATCAACATCAGTGATCACACGGGCATCTCCGGCGGCCCCGCGTTCCTGCCCGTGAATCCCCTGCAGACGCACTATCAGCTCGATAGCGCCTGGAACTGGACCATCGGCCGCCAGACCCTGAAGTTCGGCTGGCACATCGTGCAGCGCAAAGCGCAGCCCTTCGTCAACGAAGCGGTTCGTGGCAACATGAACTTCACGCGGGCATTCACCAACAATCCGCAGGCCCCCGCCACCAGCGGCTTCGGTCTCGCCACGCTGCTCACCGGATTCATGAACAGCGGCGCACGCTCCGGCGTGTTCGAACCGTTCTACCTTAACATCTGGGAGAACTCGTTCTACCTCCAGGACGACATCAAAGTGAGCCGGCGCCTGACCATCAATCTCGGCGTGCGCCACGAAGCGTTCCGGCCCGAAACCGAGGTCCGCAACCGCCTGCCCAACTTCGATCTGCGCGGCCTTCGCATGGTCTACGCAGGCGAGGATGGCATCTCCGCATCCGCGGGCAAGCAGACGAACTGGAGGAACTTCGGGCCCCGTATCGGCATGGCCTATGACCTGACCGGCAACGGCAAGACCATCTTCCGTTCCGGCTACAGCTTGGTCTACTTCCCCGATCCCGTGACAGCCAACGGGCAAATCGGATTGAACGTGCCAGTGTTCTTCACCCAGTCGCTCGCGTTCCCGGACTTCCCGCTCACCATGAGCGGCGTGGCCACCATCAACAATCCGTTCCCGCTGCCGCAGGCCGTGAAGCCTCGCACTGCCGCGGAGATCAATGCGTTGACTCCTGCGCCGCGCCTCAATGGCCACTCCTTTGAGAACCGTACGCCTTACATGCAAACGTGGACAGCCAACCTTCAACGTCAGGTCACACAGTCGTTGATGGTGGAAGCGGACTACGCGGGATCCACCGGCATGAACCTCGCCTTCTCCTACAATCCGAACGAAGTGCAGCCCGGACCGGGAGCGCTGGAACCGCGGCGTCTTCTCCAGCCGCTGAATCGCATCCCGAACGTCTTCTTCGTCGATTGGCGTGGACGATCTTCGTTCCACTCGTTGCAATTGAAGGCGACCAAGCGCTACGAAAACGGCCTGCAGTTCCTCGCCGCCTATACCTGGGGCAAGTCGCTTGACTACACGGGTTCGGTGGGCTCGGGCGGCGGCGCCTCCGGCGGTCCGCAGACCGTGACCTGCCTCGACTGTAATCGCGGGCCCTCGGGCTTCGACGTGCGCCACCGCGCCGTGATCAGCTACGTCTGGGATCTGCCCTTCGGCAGCGGAAAGAAGTACCTCAACTCGAACGCATTCACCAACGCAATTCTCGGTGGATGGCAGATGAGCGGCATCACCACATTGACCACCGGCCGTCCGTTCACCCTCGGCCTGGCCGCTGGCGTGAACAACGGTGCGCCAAGCTGGCCGAACCGGTTGGGCTGCAGTGGCAAACTCGACAACCCGACCCCGGACCGCTGGTATGACCCGAGTTGCTTCGCTGCACCACCAGCCTTCACCTATGGCAATGCGGGCCGCGGCATTCTGTACTCGCCGGGCAACGTCAACTTCGACACTTCGTTCGTGAAGAACAACCGCTTCGGGCCGGACCGCCGCCTGAACGCGCAGTTCCGCTTCGAGGCATACAACCTGTTCAACACCCCGTACTTTGGCTTCCCGAACGGCAGCATCGGGTCGCCGACTGCGGGACGAATCACATCAACGGTAGGCGAGAATCGCAGCCTGCAGTTGGCTGTGAAGATCGAGTTCTAACCAACTCGCGGATACACAAAAGGCGCGGCGTTCTCCCGAACACCGCGCCTTTTTTCTTTGCGATTCCTGCTTCGTTACCGCAGTACCTGATCCAGCGCCTCCACAAAGAAGTACTCGCCCCACATCACGCTCTCGCCCACGCCGAGATTCTTGTGGTAGTGATAGACGCCACCCTTGAGAATGCCTTCCCACTGCGGATCTTTGTCGGCCAGATACTTCTCACACAACGCCTTCAGAATACGCATGCCGCTGTTCCAATAGAAGTGGCCCTTCACCGGATCATGCAACAGACGCGACAGGCGGAACAGGCCCGCCGCCGTGATCGCCGCGGAAGACGTGTCCACCATCTTGCGGCTATCCGCCGGCGCGTTGAAGTCCCACGGCGCAATGCCATCCGGCTGCGCATGCGTGATGTAGTAGTCCGCGCACGCTTCCGCCGTATCGAGGAACCGCGGATCCCGGCTGTATTCATAAGACGTGCCGAATCCATAGAGCGCCCAGGCCAGCCCGCGCGCCCAGCAGCTATCACCGCGCGCGCCCTGTTGCGTGGTCTGCTGCAGGAATTCGCCGGTCTCGGTGTCGAAGATCCCTTCGTGCGCCGCCGACCCATCTCCGCGTACCAGCACGCGCCGCGTCGTCAGGCAGTGGCGGATCGCGATCTCGCGCAGCTTCCGGTCACCAGTCTCGCGCGCCGCATAGTAGATGATGCCCACGTTCATCATGATGTCGATGAACAGCGAGTTCTCGGAAACAAACGAGCACAGATACTGGCCCTTGTCCCGGAAGCGCATCGCCAGCGTCTTGCCCGCGTCCACGATCACCTGATTCACCGCCGGGTCCTTCGTCAGCAGATACCAGCGGTAGTAGCTTGACAGGAAGATGAAGCCGAGATCATGGACCTCACGATCGTTCTTTCGCGATTCCAGAGCCTTGGTGTAGCGGATCGCCTGATCCAGCCAGTACTGTTGCTCCTCGCCTTGGCTGTGCTTGCGGAACACCCACATCATGCCGGGCAGAAAACCGTCGCACCAGTGTGTCCACGCGGGCCCTTCGTGTTTCCAGCTCCCCTCCTTCGTGTACATCGGATAGAAGCCTGGATGCTTCTCCGCAAGCTTGCGCACCTGCGCCTTGGCAAATGCAAACGCGGTTTCGAGCAGTGCCTTATCGTTGTCGGCGAATTGAATCACTTTGTTCCCTCAGTGGAAGGGGCGAGCGTGCGCCAATAAAGGCGGGTGCCTGCAGCGACCTTTCCTTGATCGCCCCTTATGTAGAGGATACCAGTCCGGGGGTCATCCAAGTTAGCTTCCCGCATCATCACAAAGGAATCGCGCGAGGGACTGCGTGACGAGGGAAACCCTCCGCTCAGCGATGGATCAAGCGCCGCCTCCAGATCCACAAAGCGATTGCCGAACTCGATCCTCTCGAAACGCAAGCCCGCCTGCCAGTACACATAGCTGTTGATCTGCACACGCTGCATGCGCACCAGCCGCCCCTTCACCACCGCCCCTTTCGGAACGAATAACTGCTTCTTCAGCTTCACGTCGGAAACCACAACCCCACGCAATGGATCGCCCACGGCGCTGCGTCCGCCAATGACAGGCGTCTCAAGCTGCATGCCGATGTCGAGATCCCGAGGCAGCACCAGACGCTCCGGAGCCTGCACCATCGCCTTCGGATCATCGGGCACATCGTCAAAGCGAATCACCGATTCGATGGCATACTGCCGGCAGTTGTTGAACGTCGTCCGGTTGCGGCTCTCATTGCCGGATGTGTCGGTAATCGACATATCCGCCGACCTCGCCAGCAGGTAGTCCTGGTCGCCGATACGGGCGCGTGCGTACAGCAATGTCTGCGTGCTTCCCTGCACCGGCAGTGACGGCGGAATGTCGTTGACGTTGAGCGTCAACTTCTCCAGATCCAGCGTCTCCGGATTGACCCAGAACGAGCCCTCGTAGCCGACGAACGCCTCCGCCGGACGCACCCGCATTCGGTAACCGCTGGTAAGCCGCGGCACAGTGTAGTCGAACTGAATCGATGTGCGGCCTTCGTTGTTGACCTTGCCCACATGCCGGAACGTCGCCGTATTCGAACCGAACAGTCCCGAGATGTGAAGTGCGAAACTCCCGTTGCCGATCGCCCCCGATTGCCCAACCATGTCCGTGATGTCGCGGTCATCGAACTTCGCCGACCCCGGCCATGCGAACATCTCCTTGCGATTCACGTAGGCAACTTCCAGGCGCAGCAGGTCCACCAACTCGAACCGCCGCGAGGAACTCTTGCGCACCGAGCGCTCAATCGTTTCCAGACACGTGTAGTTCGGCAGTCCTTGAAGGTTCTCCTGCGCACGCACCTTGATACGCGCCAGCAGGATGTCCTCCGCGGTGAGCGGCCTCTGCGCGTGCCCGGCGGTCGCGGTGAGAAAAACGAGAATCAGCGCCTGTCCAGGCTTCCGACGTACGGCCCCCATAAGCTTGCCCTCATTATAGGCATGCGTGCTACCATCGGTGCCTATGGCTTCTAAAGTTACTGTGAACAACAACGGGCCGTTGCGGATTGAAGGCGAGTTCTCCATCTGTGATGCGGCCGGTAAGGAGTTCGGACTTGCAGGCCGCACGGTGATCTCGCTGTGCCGCTGCGGGCTATCCGAGAACAAGCCCTTCTGCGATGGCTCGCACGCGCGTCAGGGCTGGCAGAACGCCTGCGAGGCTCGCGACCTGCCACCGCCGAAGCCAAAGGTGTAGGCGATTTCCAATCTGATTCCAACAAGGCCTGGCTGCTCCGTTGCGCCCGGCTTTGTTGTTGTGGACGTTGTTCGGAGCCGCCTTAGCCGCTAGAGCCCCAACTCGCCCGGCGAACTTGCGGTGAGGACGGCCCGCGTCAAACGGCGCAACTCGTCCGCGGAAGCGAGGGCGTTCACCCGCGCGGCGAGATCACTGCTCGGCTTTCCGAAGCGGGAGTTCAATAGGTCCAGTAGCACCTCCCGTAGCGTCTCAAGCTGAGCTTCGCTACGGCCCTGCTGTATGCCTTCGTTGCGGCCCTGCTGTATGCCTTCGCTGCGACCCTGCTTTATGCCTTCGCTGCGGCCCTGTTCGAAGCCTTTGGCAATACCCCGCCGCTCCCAAGTGGTGACGTATTCCATCACTGCCTCCTTCTCCTCCAGCCCCAAACTCATCTCCTCCAAGGAACGCAGGAACAACTTGCTCACGCGAGCCGCAAACGTCGTGCCTTAACGACTTGTGGCTTGTGAGCCGCCTTAACCGCTATAGCCCTAGCTCGCTCGGAGAACTCGCGGTGAGGACGGCACGGGTCAAACGGCGCAACTCGTCCGCGGAAGCGAGTGCGTTCACCCGCGCGGCGAGATCACTGCTCGGCTTTCCGAAGCGGGAGTTCAATAGGTCCAGTAGCACCTCTCTTAGCGTCTCAAGCTGAGCTTCGCTACGACCCTGCTGTATGCCTTCGCTACGGCCCTGTTCAAAACCCTTGGCAATACCCCGCCGCTCCCAAGTGGTGACGTATTCCATCACTGCCTCCTTCTCCTCCAGCCCCAAGCTCATCTTCTGCAAGGAACGCAGAAACACCCGCTCTTGCGGCTCGCTCAACGGCAGATACCGGTCAACGAACGAAGCCAATATCTGCATCTTCACAGGATCGATCTTCTGAGTCAAGATCAGCCGCAAACACTCAGCCTTCACTCTCGGCCGGTCCCGGTCCGCTATCTTCATTTTAGCCATCAGGGCGCTCGCCACCGGGTTATTGGTGTTCAGAAACTTGCGCCAAGACAGGCGGTTCAACTGAACAACGCGATAGTGGAATCGCAAGACCCGGCCGTCTGGAAAGTCGATCGCAAACACGTTCGGCTGGCGCTTGCGAGGCTTGTCGTGCGAGTACACTACGATCGGATACACCGGCAGTTCATACTTCTCGAGCAAGGCCGAGAAGTAGCGGAACATGCGCCTGGGGAAACCACCTGGTGCATCGCTTTGGTGCTCCACGTGGACAAGGAAGAAGCACTCTTCTTCTTTGAACCGCGCCTTCGCCACAATATCGACGACATACTTTTCCCCATCGAGCGGATCTCCCAGTACTTCCTGGGACAAGAATTCGATGGAGTCCGGATCAATCGATCCGGCCAGCTTGGGAAAGAGAAGCGCAAGGAAATCGACGAAAAACGTCGTCAGAAGGTCCTTGAATTGGCGGTCGTGATCATTGGCAGATACGAAACCGGCATCGAAGGTGCCGTTCACTGTTCACAATCTTAACTCAATCCCGGCAGCCATTTGCGATCCCGTCATCCACCGGCATTCCCACGTCCCCGGCGGACGTCCCGTTTCTCTACTTCAAGATCCCAAACAAGCTCGAATAATCATCCGTCCACAACCGGAGCCCCGGCTTCCACGCGACCGGCTGGCCGCCTCCCCGAATCGACTCCTGGTCGAACAACGAAGCATCTTTCGCCAGGAGGATCCACGTCGATTCGAAGCAGTTCCCTTCGTTGTCCTCAGTCGATTCCACCTGCAGATGCGCCAGATTCAATGCACTCGCGATTTTCTCCACCACCGGCTCCAACTCCAGAAACCGGTTCGACACGTGCACCGCGAGAATGCCATCCGGCTTCAAGTGGCGGAAGTACAACTCCACCGCTTCCTTCGTCAACAGATGCACCGGAATCGAATCGCCCGAGAAGCAATCCACGGCCAGGACATCGAAATCGTTGGGTTGCTCCCGTTCCAGCGACAGCCGGGCATCACCCAGCACCACGTCCACTTTCGCGCGCGTCGCCGTGATGTAGTAAAACTCCTTGCGCGCCAGTTCCAGCACCAGCGGGTTGATCTCGTAGAACTTCACGGTGTCGCCTTGGCGCCCGTATCCGGCAACACTGCCCGCGCCCAATCCAAACACTCCGATCTTCTGTGGACGATTCGGCTTCCGCGTGCGCACCGCGCGGCCGATGCCGGAATCGGAGCAGTAATACGTGAGCACTTCGCGGCGGCGGTCCGGATGAATCCAGTTCTCGCCGTGATTGATCGCACCGTGCAGCAGCGTGCGATATCCATCCCAGTCGTTCTCGGTCTTCGTCTCGCGCACTCGCAGCGTGCCATAGAAATTCCGCTGCACCACTTTGTAGTCCTTGATATTGCGATGCTGAGTGCGCACGCACAACACCACCAGACCTGTCAGCGCCGCGGTCATCGTGACGATAGTCCACGCGCTGTACTGGCGGTAAAACCGCGACTTCGCGTCGCTCAGCAACACCACAATCGCCAGCGTTCCGCACAGCACCAGGCTCACCGGAAACTCGAAGTACGCGATGAATAGATACGGCGCCACCAGGCCCACCAGCAATCCGCCCATCGCTCCGCCAATCGACAACATCAGGTAGAACGAGGTGAGATACCGGGGATGCGGTTTGAACTTCACCAACTCGCCGTGACACAACATACAGCAGATGAAGAAGGCCGCCGAGAACGCCGACAGCATGATCTTCATGTTGATGTCTTCGGTCCCCTTATGCAGCATGTACGCCATGCCGATCAGCGCGGGCCACAGCAGCACCATGTAGATCGGCCTCTGGTACCATCCATCGGCATCGAAGCAGAGAATGAACGACAGCAGATAAATGGTGAGCGGCACGATCCACAGGAACGGAATCGATGCGACATCCTGCGTCAAATGGTTCGTGATCGACAGCAACAACGCCGATGGACACGCAGCCAGCGCAACCCACAGCAACAGAGTCTTGCGGCTCGGCGGCAGGGGCGCGTCTTCGGGCGCGTCTTCGGGCGCGTCTCCGGGCGTGGCTTCGTCCGCCTTCACCATATTCCCCGCGCCTTTCGTGCTCACTCGCGCAGTCCAGGCACACAACGCCACAAAGGCCACATAAGCGCACGACCATACGGTGCCCTGCATCCGTGACGGCAGCATCGGCTCCACCGCCACCGGGTAGGTGACCAGCGCAAGCAGGCTCCCGAGATTCGACAGCGCGAACAAGCGGTAAGGCAGCGCACCCTTGCCGGTCCGCGAGTACCACGACTGCAGCAGCGGGCTTGTTGTCGACAGCAGGAAGTACTGCATGCCGACGCACACCGCAAGCAGCACCAGAATCTGAATGGAAGGATTGCCCTCGCCCGTGGGCTTCCAACTCGCGCCCGGCGTGATGGGCAGCAATGCCACGCTCAAGCCGAGCAGCACACTATGCACCGTGGCATGAGTCTTTGCCGTGAATCGCCGCACCGACCAATAGACGTAAAGATAGCCAAGCAACAGCACCACTTGGAAAAACAGCATGCAAGTGGTCCAGACGGCGGCCGAGCCTCCAAACCAAGGCAGGATCATTCGCGCAATGACGGGCTGTACTTGAAAGAGCAGAAACGCGCTCAGAAAGATCGTCGCGGCGTAGAGAAGCATGCAAACTCCCTAGCTTACAATGGTTGGCGGAAGTGTGCCGGAGAATTTGAACATCGAACGCCAGCGCTCCTCCCGTAGCTTGGGACGCAGATTCGGCGACCTCAAGGTACGCCCGAAGCTGATCGTTCTCCACAACACGTTCTTCCTCATCCTCGCGGGTGCGGTCTATTTCTCGCTCATCCCGCTGGTGGAGGAACGCGCCTTCAACTCGCGCACCCGTGAGAACCGGTTGCTCGATCAGATCTTCCGTGAAGATCGTCCCCTGCCGCAGATGGAAGGAAGCGCCATCTACGAGTTCCGCGAAGGCGATCCGAAGGTGCTCCAGATCCCGCGGGAGATCACGACATGGCTGGATGCGAATCCCGGCGAAGTGTACCGCGGCGCGAACGGAATGTGGTACCGCAAGGTGCCGGCCACTGGCGAGTACCGCACCATGCTCTCGCCGGATCACATCTACCGGGAGACCATCCAGCGTGCACAGCGCACACTCTTTGTGGTGCTCGGCGCGATCTACTGTCTCGCCGTCTTCACGCTCGAATTCCTCATCATGCCTTTGTATGTGTATCAGCCCATCCGGATGATGCTGCGTGCCGACCGCGCCACTCAGGATGGAGACCGCTCGAACGAACTCATCCATGATGCTGACATCCTCGGCGACGAGATCGGGCAGATCATGCGCTCGCGCAATGCCACCGTGGCCGAACTGCGCCATCACGAAGACAGCCTCGCCGAGGCGTTCGATCAGCTCGAACGGACCGCGGAGGACCTGCGCCGCAAGAACGAAATGCTCGAGACCGCAAAGAAGAATCTGGAAAATCAGGACCGCCTGGCGAGCATCGGCCTGCTCAGTGCCAGCGTGGCGCACGAGATCAACACACCGCTGGCCGTGCTGCATGGTTCTATTGAAAAGCTGTTGGAGACAACGCCCGACCCGCCCACGCGTGACCGCCTGAATCGCATGTTCCGCGTCACGCAGCGTCTGCGAAAGATCGGCGAGAGTCTGGTGGACTTCGCCCGCGTGCGGCGTCAAGTCGTGGAGCCGGTGAACGTTCGTCCGCTTGTGCAGGAAGCTTGGAGTCTGCTCGCGATCGACGACAAAGCCGCGAGCATCCGCTTCCGCAACGATGCCAGTCCGGAGCATTGGGTGGAGGGCGACAGCGACAAACTGCTGCAGGTTTTCCTCAATCTTCTTCGCAATGCCCTGCACGCCGTGTCATTCAGCGGAGCGATTTCGGTCGCCTCGGAAGCAAGCGAGGAGAATGGCAGACCGTGGATTCGCATCACCGTGGATGACAACGGTCCCGGTATTCCGCCTGATGCGCTGCCCGACATTTTCGACGCCTTTGTCACCACACGTCTCGATTCGAAAGGCACTGGTCTTGGACTTACGGTGTCCGAGGGTATTGTTCGCCAGCACGGCGGCTCCATTGCCGCATCCAATCGCGAGGGAGGAGGCGCCCGGCTCGAAGTGAAACTGCCTGCCGCCATCCATCACGCTGCCATCAGGAATGCTGAGGTTCATCGTGCCTAGCATCACGGAGCCCGGAACAAGGATCGCCATTTCTGTTTTGGACGACGATCCGGACTTCCTCACCTACATCGAAGACCTGCTCGCCGACGAGGGCCTGTATTCCGTTCTCACCTTCTCCCAACCCAACGCCCTGTTCGACGCCTGCGAACAGCAGTTGCCCGACATCGTACTGCTTGATATGAAGATGGGCGAGTTCACCGGCGATTGGGTGCTCGAGCAGTTGCAGGCCCGTTGGCCGGGGCTCTGTGTGATCATCGTCACTGGTTATCCATCGCTCGAAGACATGCGGAACACCTTCAAGATGAAGGTGTTCGACTATCTTCCCAAGCCCTTCACACTGGCGCACTTTCGCCAGACCCTGAGCAACGCCATCGCCGCATACGGTCTTGGCCGGCCGCAGCATGAGTTGTTGCGCGACACTCTCGGCCAGCGCATCAAGCTCTTACGCACGGAGCGCGGGTGGGCGCTCAAGGATCTCGCCCAGTCGACACGTCTCAGCGTGTCTCAGATCAGTTCCATCGAGCGTGGAGCCCACCTCCCCAGCATTGAAAGTCTGCTCGCCATCTGCAAGGCTTTCGGCAAGAAACCCTCTGAGGTGCTTTCTTCCATTGGCTTCTGACCATGCATCTCCGCATCCCTGACCGCAACATCTTCTACCTCAACCGGCTCGCTCCGACGCCGTTGGTCCCCATCCAGCTTGACCAGGCTCTGCCGCCCATCTGGTGCAAACTTGAGTTCCTGAATCCTTCCGGCTCGACGAAGGATCGCATCGCGCGCTACATCCTGGAAAAGGCATGGCGCGAAGGACGCATCGGCCCCGGAACAACGGTGATCGAGGCTTCCAGTGGTTCCACCAGCATCGCCATGGCGCTGGCTTGCGCTCAGCTTGGCATTCGCTTCATTGCGGTCATGCCGGAAGGCGTTAGCAATGAGCGCGTGTTCATGATTCGCGCTTATGGCGGAGAGATCCGGCTCACTCCGCGGGAGGGCGGCATCGTCGCCTGCATCGCCGAAACGGAGCGGCTCGCCGCGGAGCACAATGGATTTCTGCCCCGCCAGTTCTCGAATCCCGACAATGCCGCCGCGCATCGCGCAGGCTCCGCTCGCGAGATTCTCGATCAGGTTCCGGGTGGACTGGTCAGCGCCGTGGTCAGTGGTGTCGGCACTGGTGGCACACTGGTGGGGCTCTATCAAGGACTTGCCGAGGCGGGATGCGGAGTTCGGCCGGTCCTCGCCAAACCGGTGAGCCTCTCCATGACCGCCGATGTGGAGTGCTGCAGCTTCTCAGCGAGAATCCCGGGCGTGGTGGAGTGCGTCTCCACAATCTTCGATCCGGATCGCATGCCAGGGCTTGAAGTGATCGAGGTCCGGGATGAGGAAGCGCTGGCCGCCACCCGGGAACTCATCCGCCGCGGCTTCCCCGTTGGTCCGAGTTCCGGTTTGAACTACCGCGCCGCACAGATCGCCGCTCAAAGTGCAAACCGGGAAGAAGGTCAGGTGGTGACCGTCTTCCCGGATCGTATGGAACGCTACTTTACTACCGATCTGTTCAGCCCTTACCGTTGACAGTAACCATCAGCCCATGAAGGGCTCATCCGCGCTGCCGCCGTAGATACTGGGCACCTTCGCGCCCATGGCGCGCAAGTAAGTCGAAAGCTGCCCGCGATGGTGGACCGAGTGCTTCACCAGGAAGCTGAGATAGACAACGGCGGGCAACTGAAACGCGCCGTAGAAATCGACGATCTTCGCTGCGGCCTCACCCGAAATCCCCTTCGCTTTTTCCAGGGCCGGGCCGAGGTTGGCGTCATAGTAGGCGACGACATCCGCGAGCGTCTTCACGGACTCCGGCCGCTTTCCGTCCTCTGGCGTGAACTCGCCCGCGGCCACACCGTGCAGGAACCAGACTTCGGTGGACGCGATGTGCCAGGCCAGGTCCAGTGCGCTCATCGCTTTTTCGTGATAGGGCGTCCAGGAGGCTTTGTCCTCCGGTACGGCGGCGAGCACCTTGCGGGTGGTCTGCGCCTCTTGTCCCACATCCTTAGTGTTAATGCCAAGCAACATGCTTGCTTGATCGGGCGTCATGCTTCGTTACTCCTTGGTTTCGTTTTTTCTTCTCTCGGGGCACCTAACAGGGTACTCCCTTTTCTTACGCGAATCCAGCGGAATCTGTAAACTTGTAAGGATGAAACTCGCAGAAATCCGCCGAGTGGCGATTCGCCGGCAGGTTCGTGTTCACTTTCGCTTACCCAACGGGTTGGAGTGTACCATTACGGAGGGTGGCTTGGTCAAGATTCCGGAACTGCGGACCGTTCCGGATTTCAATGTCGAAACAGTGTTGCCCTCGGTGGACACGTTCCGGCTGGAGCCTGTGACAGCGGAGGCGAATCGCAGCCGCCAGCAGTCGGTCTCGGTCGCCGAACTGGAGAAGATGGTTGCCGCGACGGCGCCTGGCGCCTCCCAGGCCGCGGATCACGATGAGTAGGCAGCGGTAGGCTCCCGCTCCCCTCAGCTCCACTTTCGCATCTTGGCGCCGCGCAACTCACGGTAGCGCAGGGCTTAAGCCTGCCGCGCCGAGACTCATCTCGGTGCAGGGCGAGGTGCACGAAAATGCGCGATCGCTCAGGTACTACCAGCCTAACGCCTTTCGGCCGCCGTGGCCACCAGAGGGCGATTCGCAGACCCGTGTACGGCCTCGACAATCTCTGGACGAGCCCGCGTCCAGTTGCCCAGTTGCTGAGCCCAATGCCCACACGCCGCTGAAGTCGTGGTGTCCGCTTGCGCCCAGGTCAGCCCACAAGCACAAGCACGCGCGTGTCACAAGCGCCAGCATCCACTCGCGCGCGGAGACCGCCGTTGGCCCGCCGATACGCCGGCACGCACCCCGTCGGCATCACGCTTCCAGGCCATCCCTCTGGTCTGCCGAAACAGAGCCCAGCCAGCCGTACTTCCACGCTGCACAGACCTCCTCGGCCCCCTCAGCCCGGCCGGCCGCGACCCGCCGAAGCCGCCCCCCTCGGCCCCATCCGCTCTACCCCTGTTGAGTTTTCCTTCGTAATCTGTTGCAAGATCGGCTATTATGGTAGCGACCAGGAGAACTTTTTTAGCTGGCAAGATAACAACAAACTTGCGCCTCTCCCGCGGAGGCAAAAGGAAAAGACAATGGACAAGCTGGCTCAGAACATCCAGGAGGCTTTCCTCAACAACGCTCGCAGGGACAAGACATTCCTCACCATCTATCTGATGAGTGGCGTCAAGTTGAGTGGCCGGATCAAGAGCTTTGATAAATACTCGGTCGTGCTCGAAACGAACAACCAGGAACAACTGATCTTCAAACACGCGATCTCCACCGTGGTTGTGCCGAAGTCGATGCATAGCGGTGCCGGACACTCGGCAGGGCCGTCCTCGCCGGGTTCACCGTTGCCACCGGAGGGAGAATAGATCCGAATCCTGAAGAACACCACCGAACGGGCCAGTGAGCGAGCGATCCTTGTAGGAATCGACCTCCGGAGCCGTCTCGTTACTTCGCGTACTCTCGTCAATCCAGAAGAATCCCTCGACGAACTTGCTTCCCTTGCCGCCACTGCAGGCGCGGAAGTCTTGGATCGTGTAATCCAGGTGCGCCAGTCCGCCGAAGCCGCTACCCTTGTCGGTTCCGGCAAAGTCAGCGAACTCGAGGGGATGGTCAAAGGCCTGGAGGCCGACGTCGTTATCTTCGACAACGAACTCACTCCCACTCAGCAGCGCAATCTGGAAAAGGCTCTCGGAGCGAAGGTTGTTGACCGGACCCAACTTATCCTCGATATCTTTGCCTCCCGCGCGCGAACCCGGGAAGGTCAAATGCAGGTCGAACTCGCTCAGCTCAACTATGCGCTGCCGCGGCTCGCAGGGCGGGGCATTGAGATGTCGCGGCTCGGTGGAGGCATCGGCACGCGCGGACCGGGTGAAACGCAACTGGAGACGGACCGCCGCCGGATTTTCCGCCGCATCCGCAAGATTGAAGCGGATCTCGAACAAGTCAAGGCCGGCCGCGCAATCCAGCGCCGTCAGCGCGTCGAGGTGCCTCTCGCCACACTGGGACTGGTCGGCTATACGAACGCGGGCAAGTCGACGTTGTTCAACCGCCTCACCGGCTCGGACGTCGTTGCCGACGCGAGGCTCTTCGCGACTCTCGATCCCACCGTGCGCCATCTCGTGCTGCCATCGCGCCGCGAAGTGCTATTGAGCGATACGGTCGGGTTCATCCGCAACCTGCCCACCACGCTTGTGAAAGCGTTCCGCGCGACGCTCGAAGAAGTGCGGCAGGCCGCGCTGCTGCTCCATGTCGTGGACATCTCCTCACCACATGCCGAGGACCACGCGAAGCAAGTGCTCGACGTGCTCCACGAAATCGAGGCTGATGAGACACCGCAGATTCTCGTGCTGAACAAAGCAGAGTTGCTGCCGGGAGGCGAGTTGGAGGTGGAGACCGCGGCAAACCGTCTGCTTGGTGAGCGCGCCGCAACCAGCAGGACGAAAGCGGTTGGCGTCAGCGCCTTGACGGGCGCGGGCATGGACCGTCTGCTCGCGCTGGTGGATCAGGAACTGCCCGCCGATCCGTTGGAGCGAACGGTGTTCCGCATTTCAGCAGCCGACGGCGCCAACATGCACATCCTCCATGAACATGCTCATGTTTGCGAAGTAAGATATCAGGACGATGAGTGTTACCTGGTCGCCGACGCGCCGGAATCCTTGCGCAGGCGGCTGCGGGAATTTGTGGTCCAATAGAAAAAGTTGTTTGATTTGATGAGCGGGTATGAACATCCCGAATAGCCTCACCCTGATGCGGATCTTTTTCGTTCCGCTCCTCGTGGCCGCACTGGTCACCGAGAGCCGCACGATCACTCTTGCAGGGATGGCCATTCCGAATGAGTATGTCGCGCTCGCAATCTTTCTTGCGGCGGCTGCGACTGACTTGCTCGATGGCTATCTCGCGCGGCGATGGAAGCAGATCACCACAGTGGGCATGCTGCTCGATCCGGTGGCCGACAAGCTGCTCATCAGTTCAGCTCTGATCTCGCTCGTGCAGGTGAGCACAATCCCCGCCTGGATGGCGATTCTCGTTGTCGGGCGCGAGTTTGCGGTGACTGGATTGCGAGGCATCGCGGCCGCGTCCGGCTATACGATTCAGGCAAGCGATCTCGGCAAGACGAAGATGCTGGCGCAAGTGATCGCGATTTCGCTGCTCATGCTTGCGATCCACAACAAGCAGCTTGAGCCGATGGCAATGCTGTGGATGTGGGGCGTGGTGTTCTTCGGCGTCGCCTCGGCGATTCAGTACTTCCTGAAATTCTGGAAGAAAGTCGATCTCGATACGAAGCAGCGGCGGCGGCAGGAGTTGATCCAGTTGGAACGTTTGCGTCGCCGTTCCGCGCGTGCCGACCGCGTCTCAAGGCGGCGTGAAGCATCGGTCGGCGGCCACAGCTAGCGGTTCTCGCCGCACAACCGTCGTATTCCCTGAACGAAGACCTGAAAGCTCGGCGAGAGGTTCCGCCTGATCTCCATGTGCGGAGCGATCTTCTCCGCCCAGCGGAACTTCTCCTGCCCGATTCTTGGGTAGCCTTTCTCCTTCAGAGCACGAGCGCCGCCCGGATAAACCGCATCGGCCAGTGTCTCCCAGGTGCCGCAGATCGAGTCCTGCCGGTAGGAGTCCAGCACGGCCTGCCGCGCTTTCGGATAGGCCCGGCGCACAGCGGTTCTGTCTCCAAGCAACCACGCTTCCATCTCCTCAATCGCGATTCGAAACAGCATACGCGGCCCCGGGCAGCACTTCGCTGCAATGGATAGGAGCTGCTCTTTGAATGCCAGGCAATTCCGGTCGTCAAGGTCGACCACGATCACCACCGCTGCCTCGGAGGTGGACATACTCTGCGCGTAGCCAGCGAGAATTCGAGGCAACCGGTCCAGCAAGACGCGCTTTCCGGCGTCTGTCGTGCCGCGCAGGTCCCGCGGCACGCGGCCAAGCCCCTTGTAGGAATGCGTTCTCCAAGTGTGCGGCTCGCCCCGAAATGCCAAGGATCTCCGGAAGGAGTAAGTCCAGCAGCTCTTGCCCACTCACGTCTTCTACCAGGATCTCGAAGTGCATTCTACGCCGGCCTCGTGTTGAGGTAATCGCTGTACCACAGACCTCCTAACGGAAGGCCCTGATCGACCATGCTCTGCACAACCGGATCTTCACTTGCACGGCGAATCGTGGAGAAGCCGTCCAGCCCTTTCTCCAGTACCCACGTCTCATCCGGCGATAGCGCATCAACAAAGTAAGGCTGATGAGTAGTGACAAAGATCTGTGGTGCGTTCTTCCTGCCAGTAGCATGTGCGCGGAACTCCTGCGCCAGACTGTCGAGTAGTCTATGGTACAAACCGTTTTCGGGTTCTTCAATGCATATGAACGGAGCGGGATCGGGATCCTCAAGAAGCAACAGATAGGCAAACATCTTCAGGGTGCCGTCGGACATTTGCTGGGCGAAAAACGGATCCTGAAATCCACGATCATTGAAGCGAAGCAGGAGCCGGCCATCATCCGTTCTCTTCGTTTCGATCTTCTGAATACCTGGTATCTTCGCTGCAATCCGATTGAGGATGGCCTGAAACCTGTCCTGGTGTTCGCGCTCCATGAACTGGACCACGTTTCCAAGGTTGTCCCCGTGCACATTCAGGTGTTTTTGTGGACCCGCCATCGGCAGGCTGCGGGCAGCGTCCGGCGTGAAGTAGCTTAGTACTCCTATTCGAAAATACGGTGACGTATTTGGTGGGCCGCTTGAGTGACGTATTCTGATAGTCTGGTGTTG
>JAEUQE010000809.1 GCA_016789785.1 Bryobacterales bacterium | reverse complement strand
ATCGACGGTAAGATGACCGTGCGGAGTAGCGCTCAATAAGCGTGTGCGCAATTCCACTGGCAGCTCTGTCGATTCCTCCAGATCCGCAACGTTGCGCTTGTAGAGCGCATCATATATCTGACGGGCCCGATAGGCCGGCGTGGCGGGTCCGAGCAGTTCGCGCAGGTCGGCGACATCGAGTCCAAGTAAAGTAGTCTGTGCGCGAAGTCCCATCCCTTCTAGAATAGAAGGGAATCCTGCTTTATAGCATTCCATGTCAAAAACCTTGAATCGTTCCCTTGCCGTTGAGACCACGGTGCTGGCAAACGGCCTGAAGATCATCACGGAGTCCATGCCCGGCGCTCGATCCCTTTCCATGGGTCTATGGCTGCGCTCCGGCTCCCGCCGTGAATCGGCCGCCGAAAATGGCATCTCCCATTTCATTGAACACATGCTGTTCAAGGGCACCGCGCGCCGCGGAGCGCAGGAGATCGCCCGTGAGTTGGACACGATCGGCGGCTACTCCGACGCGTTCACCGGAAAGGAAATTGTCAGTTTCAACGCCAAGGTTTTGGACGAACACGCCCCCCATGCATTCGACATTCTGAGCGACATGCTGCTGCACCCTCTCTTCGACGCGGCCGACGTGGAAAAGGAAAAGGGCGTGGTGCTGGAAGAGATTAAAATGGATCTCGACAGCGCCGAATCCCAAACCCACGAGTTGTTCTGCAAGAAGTTCTGGAAGGAAGATGCGCTCGGGTGGCCCATTCTCGGCACGCCCAAGACTGTGAAGAGCTTCACGCCGGCGATC
>JAEUQE010000808.1 GCA_016789785.1 Bryobacterales bacterium | reverse complement strand
CCTTGACGATGTGTGTCTTCCCGGTCCCGTTTTCGCCGGCGATGACGTTCAGATGTCTCCCGAATCGCAGGTCAGCTTCCGGAAACACTGTGACTTAGGATACCCGGACCAACGATCCGTGCAAACTGTGGGCTGCCAGCTAGCCCCGCGTGACCTGGCACAGCCGCTGGAGTTGCGTGCTGATCTGCTCCAGTTGCTGCTCCACCGTGATCAGATGCTTGCGCATGCCATCCATGTCGCCCTGGTTCGCGCTGTTCTCCAGGTTCCGCGCCGCCGAAGCGACATCCGCCGCCGCGATCTTCTCGGCCGAGGCGCAGATCCTGCCTGCCTCTTCCGAAACGCTCCGGAAATCCACACGTTGCACGAAGCGCTGTAGTTTCTCCACCCGCTCGATCGACCCCGACAGAAACGCCTTGCGAGCCTCGTCCATGTTTTCCGGACGCGGGTTGCTTTCCATCCATGTCGCCGTCTTCTCCCGGTCGGGCCGCAGGAGATTCTCCTCCACCACGCGTAACAACGATGCGGGGTGCAGAGGCTTGGCGATGTAGCCGTTCATGCCCGCTGCCAGACACCGCTCCCGGTCGCCACTCATGGCGTGCGCGGTCATCGCCACAATCGGCAACGACTGGAACCTGGTGTCGCGGCGGATCAGTCTGGTCGTCTCCAGTCCGTCCAACACCGGCATCTGCACATCCATCAGCACCAGACCGTACGAGATCAATTCCAGAAACTCAAGCGCCTCGCGGCCATGGTTGGCCACATCCACGTGGTAGCCCTTCTTACGCAGAAG
>JAEUQE010000807.1 GCA_016789785.1 Bryobacterales bacterium | reverse complement strand
CAGTTGCGCTGGCTCTGTACTTCGGCTCGCTGCCAGATTGGGTAAATTCTCAGCAGAGCTCAGCTTGGCTGCCAGCCGTGGCGGTTCTACATCGCTGATCAGACGAAGTAGCTCACGTAATGCCAACTTCTTGTATTGCCTGGTATCAAGTGGAGTACTACCTGCCAGTAATTCAAAGAGGATAACGCCAAGTGCATACACATCGGTGCGAGTGTCGATGTCTACAGTGCTGGCATCAGCCTGTTCCGGGCTCATGTACGCCAATGTACCTACCACAGCACCAAAGTCGTTGATCGTTTCTTCGGTTAACTTCTGCTCTGTTGCTTTAGCAACTCCGAAGTCGATCACCTTCGGTACGGGTTTACCATCCACCTCAGCTACCAGGATATTTCCAGGTTTCAGATCGCGATGAATGATCCCCTTTTGATGAGCGTGTTGCACTGCCTGGCAAATACTGACAAAGAGTTCCAGCCGCTGTTTCACGCTCAGTCGTTTGTCATCGCAGTACTCGGTGAGCGGAACTCCAGGCACCAACTCCATAACGAAGTAGGGATCCTTCCATTCGGTCACTCCGCCATCGTAAATCCGAGCAATGCACGGATGGTCCATGAGGGCCAATGCTTGACGCTCAGCTTCAAAACGCCGAATCACCTGAGCTGATGTTTTGGTTGTGTTCCGAATAAGCTTGAGGGCAACTTGTCGCTTCACAGGTTGGGATTGCTCAGCCTGCCAAACACTCCCCATCCCACCTTCACCAACTAATTTCGTCAATCGATAGCGATTGGCAATTA
>JAEUQE010000806.1 GCA_016789785.1 Bryobacterales bacterium | reverse complement strand
CAGAATGTCCTGCGGCGACATACTGGCATCCAACTCATACTCACCGGGGCGGATCTTGCGATCGATGGCCCGCGTCTTGCCAAGCAATAAAAAGGCCGACCGGCTGCGGATCAACTGCTCGTTTTTGAGAAGTGCGGCCACCTGCTGAAAGGTGCTGCCTTCAGGGATGAGGACAATGTGGGAGGGAGGTTTAGGAGGTCCGCTCGCGACGGGGCTTTGAGCCCAACGCAGCACCAGATATCCCGCGAGAGCCGCGAACATCACTGCCGCCAGGGCCAGACCCATGATCGCTTTCTTCTGCATCATCGACTCGGGGTTCGTCAAAAACCCAGGGATCGTTCTCCACGGGTGCGTTCAGATCGTTCGCCTGGCTGGTGGCCGGCTGTTCCAAACTCGCCAGATAACTCTGCAGGAGAATCGCCGCGGCAATACGGTCGACGATTCCCTTCCGCTTCCGGCGGCCGACGTCAGCCGCAATCAGCAGGTCTTCCGCCGCGCAGGTGGTCATCCGTTCATCCCAGGTGATCACCGGGACAGACAGTGCCGCCTCCAGTAACTGGATGAACTCCGCGACGACTTTGGCCGCGGGACCGATCTCGCCATCCAACCGCAACGGCATGCCGACCAGCACCTGCCCGACTTCGTGTTCACGAACCAGGTCCTGGATATGCCGGATATCGGCATCGGGATTTCGCCGGTAAAACGTTTCCAGCGGCTGGGCCGTCCACCCGAGCTCATCACTCAGGGCAAACCCGATCCGCTTGGAGCCGTGATCGATGGCGAGAATCCGTTG
>JAEUQE010000805.1 GCA_016789785.1 Bryobacterales bacterium | reverse complement strand
AAGCGTCGGAGCAACTGCCCTCTCCAGAGAACAAGTAGATCACGTTCTCTCGAATCAGCGGCGGCTTCTTCACCGCAGGCGGTTACCGCGATCAGCGCCTCTCCCGGGAACAGTGTGAACGTTCCTGGAGTCAGCGGCGTACAGCTTCTTCGCCAGAGGCGGTTGCCGCGCGGTTAGCGCCTCAGAACTGCAGCCGCATCTGGAACTGATAGAAGCGGTTCAACGACGACGTCTGGCTCAACACCCGTCCGAAGTTCGTCGAAATCGGGCTATTGTCGGGCGCACTCATCTGCGAGCGATTCTGCACGTTGATCACATCGGCGCGAAACTGGAAGCGCAAGCCCTCCGTGATCCGGATCTCGCGCAGCAGATTCGCGTTCCACTGGCTCAATCCATCCGCGCGCAGATTGTTGAAGAACCGCGGAAAGATGCGAGTGTGAAACGCAGCGGGCTGATTCGCAGGCACGCGCTCAAACGGAACGCCCGTATTGAACCACTGATCCAGAGTCTTCGTCCCCGACGTCGCATCGGCTTCAAAGTTGTTGACGTCGCCGCGATAGAACAGATTGCCCCACGCCAGCAGCGGGCCGTTCTGAAATTCGTAAGTCGCCGCGGCTTGCCAGCCACCGAACAGATGGTTCAGCACTCCGCTCTGCAGATACTTCCGGCCACGGCCAAACGGGAGTTCCATGATCGCCGTACCCGTAAGCCGGTGCGGGCGGGCCGAATCGCTCGGCCACCAGATGCGCGGCGCAAGTTCGAACTCGTTCTCGATGATGGTCTTGTTGTCCTG
>JAEUQE010000804.1 GCA_016789785.1 Bryobacterales bacterium | reverse complement strand
CACCCACGAGGATCTGGGCTACTACCGCCATTTGCGCGGCGGCCAGGGCCACCGGGAAACGACTCCCTAAGAACCGCTCCTCACCCCACCTCCACCCCCACATCCTTCCAATTCACCACCGCCTGCCGCGTCATCGCTTCATGTCCTAGTATCGCCGTCAACGCCGCCGTCGCCCCCACCGTGACATCCGCCGGCGATGCCGCCCCCTTCGTCACGGCATCGTAAAACGCCGCGATGTGCGCATGCCGTTCCTCTTCCCCCTTCGCCGCCAGAGGGCTCGATTTCCCATCCCGCCCCAGCGTATGCAGCGTCGGAGCCCCAATTAAATCCGCCGCCCCCTTCGACCCATAAACATACACATACTGCCCGCCCCCCGGCAGCGTCCGCGGATGAAACACATTCTGCGTGAACGACATCTTCACCCCGTTCGCATAGTCGTAGCTGATCGTCCCGCAATCGAAAATCGTCCGCCCCGCCGGATCGTTCTTGTACAACTGGATCCCCCCGAACCCGCACGCCTGCACCGACATTTCAATTAAATACCCACCCGATTTCGTCACGTCGAAATACCAGTCCTTCGATGGCCCGTCGTGATCCAGGTCCGCCGTCCCGTGCCGCTGCGCCTTCACCCACAACACATCCCCGATCGCCCCACCGCGTATCTTCCCTATCGCCTCCTGCAGGTGCTTGTACGACCGCATCTGCTGCCCCGCCGTAAACACCTTCTTCGACCCCTTGGCCACCTTCACCAAATCCCGTACCTGCGCCGCCGTCACCCCGATCGGCTTCTCGCAAT
>JAEUQE010000803.1 GCA_016789785.1 Bryobacterales bacterium | reverse complement strand
AAGGAGCGGGCATTGCCGCTGGGGATGATTTCCAATGCAGGCGGCATGGAGGATCTTGAAGGGAACTTGCGCGACATGCTGGGCGGCATGTTTCAAGGGAAGAAAAAGAAACGGATGATGAAAGTGCCGGATGCGCTGAAGCATCTGACCCAGGAAGAAGCGCAAAAGCTGATCGACATGGACGAAGTCGTTCGGGAGGCCATCACGAAGGTTGAGCAGACCGGCATTGTCTTTTTGGATGAGATCGACAAGATCGCCGGTCGTGAGCGCGCGATGGGACCGGATGTGTCCCGCGAAGGGGTGCAGCGCGACCTGCTGCCGATTGTGGAAGGTTCCACGGTCAGCACCAAACATGGCGCGGTGCAGACCGACCATATTCTGTTCATCGCCGCCGGCGCTTTTCATGTCGCCAAGCCGTCGGATTTGATTCCCGAACTGCAGGGCCGGTTCCCGATCCGTGTCGAGTTGGCGCCGCTCACCAAAGATGATTTCGTGCGGATCCTGACCGAACCCCGAGGTGCGTTGGTGCGTCAGTATCAGGCGTTGATGGCGACGGAAGGGCTCACGGTCGAATTTGCGGATGACGGATTGGCGGAGATTGCGGCGACCGCGGTGCAAGTCAACGAGCGGACGGAAAACATCGGCGCCAGGCGGCTGTTTACGATCATGGAGCGGTTGCTGGAACAGGTGTCCTTCGAAGGGGCCGAGATGAACGAAAAGACCCTCGTCGTGGACGCCGGGTATGTGCGGGAGCGTTTGCAGAATATTGTGAAGGATCAAGACTTGAGCCGCTATAT
>JAEUQE010000802.1 GCA_016789785.1 Bryobacterales bacterium | reverse complement strand
GGCAGGCGATTTCGCCACGGTTGGCCACGAGGATTTTCGAGAACGAGGACATCAGTTGGAGGAGATGAGTTTGAGGCCGACGACTCCGCCAAGGATGGTCGCGATGAGGCCGAGCTGAAGCGGGCTGCGCGACTCGCCGAGGTAGATGATGCCGAACACGACCGTGCCCACCGCCGCGAGTCCGCTCCAAACCGCGAACGCCACACCGAGCGGCAGGCCCTTCATGGCAAAGGCAAGCAACACCGCAGTCGATGCGCCCGCTGCGACCGCTCCGATTGAGGGCCAGAGCTGCGTGTAGCCGCGTGAGTAAAAGGTAGCGATGCCGAATAGCGCTTCCGCGACCGCCGAGAGGATGAGCAGGAACCAATGCATATCAGTCCCAGATGAGCACGCGCACCGGCGTCGGGTTGTAGGCATTGCAGGGATTGTTCAACTGCGGGCAGTTGGACATGAGCGCGATGACATCCATCTCCGCGCGCAGCTCCACGTAGAAGCCGGGACCCGACACGCCATCCGCGAAGCGCAGTTGGCCATCGGGTGTGACGGGCACGTTCATGTTGCACGTGATGTCGCGCTTGCCGAGCCCGTGGCTCCAGCATTGCACGCCGCGAATGAAGCTGTCGCGACAGGCATGCATCGGCTCCTTTTCAAAGGCGTAGCGCATCACATTACTCTCGCGCGAGCAGGCGCCGCCGAGCGTATCGTGATTGCCACAGGTGTCCGCGATGATGGTGAGCAACTCGTTGCCACGCGTGGAGATGAGCTTCGTGCCCGTGGTCAAATACAGCGCGGACTGACG
>JAEUQE010000801.1 GCA_016789785.1 Bryobacterales bacterium | reverse complement strand
GTGGCGCCGCTTTGGAGCGTGATGTTTGGATTGGAGAGCGGAGCGGCGATGCCGAAGGCGCCCAGGGAGGGCCCGAGCGAGCGGATCAGGACCCGCTTGGCGGAGCCGCGCACCACGAATCCGCCGATGAGCGCATTGTCTCCGGTGCCGACGAAGCCGCGGGTCGAGATGTTGGCCAGGTTGGCCTGGGGCGGGTTGTCGCTGACGTTGACGTTGAAGGTGCTGTTGACGAACTATCAGGCGGAGTACGGACGGTCCTCGGGCGGCACGATCAACGCGGTGATCAAGAGCGGGACGAAGGAGTTTCACGGGGTGGGCTATTACTTCAAGCGGAATGAAGCGTTCAACGCGAACGAATTCTTCCGTAACCGGGATGGTTTGGCGCGGCCGAGCTATCGCTTCGATTATCCGGGCTACAACATTGGGGGGCCGCTGTATATTCCGGGAGTGTTCAACACGAGCAAGGACAAGCTGTTCTTCTTCTGGTCGCAGGAGTTTCTGCCACGGAAGTATCCGACGGCGCTGGGGAGAAGAACGTTTCCGACGGCGCTGGAACGGAATGGCGATTTTTCCGAGACGCTGGACCAGAACGGGAGGCTGATTGCGGTCAACGATCCGCTCAACGGGCGGCGGCCGTTTCCTGGAAATGTGATTCCAGGGTCGCGGCTTGATCCGGCGGGACAGAAGCTGCTGGGTGTGTTTCCGTTGCCGAACACAGTGGATCCGGCACGGTCGTTCAATTCGGTATTCCAGAGCCAGGTGGATCAACCGCGGGATGAGGACATTCTGCGGATGGACTGGA
>JAEUQE010000800.1:299-803 GCA_016789785.1 Bryobacterales bacterium | reverse complement strand
TGAGGCGCATCTCCCCCGCCGTGCGGATCAGCAGATCCGGATCCGGCGTCAGCGGGTCGTAGAGCATCTCGCGGATGGTGGCCTCGTTGATCTTCTCCGGCGTGATGCGCCCGCTGCGCACGTCCTCGGCGATGCGCCGCACCGCATCGACGATCTCCGTGCGGCCGCCGTAGGAGAGCGCGAGGCGGAGCAGCATGCCCTCGTTCTTCGCGCTGAGCTCCTGCGTGCGCGCGAGCTCGCGGCGCACCGAGCGCGGGAGATCGGCGATGCGGCCGATCGCGCTCAGGCGGATGCGGTTCTGCTCGATCTCCGCGCGCTCCTCGATGAGGAAGCGCTGGAGGTAGCGCATGAGCTGCGCGACCTCGGTGCGGGGGCGCTTCCAGTTCTCGACCGAGAAGGCGTAGAGGGTCAGGCTCTGCACGCCGAGCCGAGCGCACTCGCGTGTGATCGCGCGCACCGAATCGACGCCGGCCTCGTGGCCCTTCGTGCGGACCATGCCGCGCT
>JAEUQE010000800.1:0-289 GCA_016789785.1 Bryobacterales bacterium | reverse complement strand
CTTCGGTCACGCGGTCACCTGTCTTGCGCTCAACGCGCACGCGGGATCATCTGGGAGCGATCGGGCCCGACGGAGACCTCGGCGATCGGCGCGCCGATCCGCTCCTCGAGGAAGTCGATGTAGCGGCGCGCCGCCGGCGGGAGCTGCTCGATGCGGCGGAGACCGGTGAGGTCTTCCGTCCAGCCTTCGAAGTCGCGGTAGATCGGCTCGGCCTGCGCGATGTCGGCGAGGTCCGCGGGGTAGGTCTCGCGGCGCTCGCTGCCGACTTGATAGGCGACCGCCACCTTCA
>JAEUQE010000007.1 GCA_016789785.1 Bryobacterales bacterium | reverse complement strand
AGTTCCACACTGACTTGACAGTTGGCGGACTTTCCCACCGCACCGCAGTATTGATGGCTGACCCCAACCGAATGCCTACCCTGTTTGAGCCACCCGGTCTCATCGACCACCCAAGCTTCCAGCGGTTCCAGGTGCGGGATCACTTCCTGCCGAATCGCCTTCCAAAGGCCTTCCTCGCTCCAAGGACTGCTCGTCAGCAGTTGCTGCAGGCTCTGCGAATCGACGCCAACCCGCGCTGCCATAGGCTCGATCGATTTGCGCTGCCCAGGCATCAGCAGGCCCTCCACATAGCTCATCGCAGCGCGCCGCCGCTCGCTACGGCCTAGCGTCGCAACCAACGGCGTCAGGAATTTGGTCAGATCCGCAACGCTGTTCCTCAGAAGCCGGGCGTTCCATTCCATACCCAACCAATACACCACGACGCCACGTAGTGTCAACGTACTTAACAGAGTAATACTAGCTACCAATACTGTAACGGCAATCGGTATGTCAGCATCGAGTACATTCCTGACGTGTGGGGCTCGTGCTAACTACACCGGGCAGACCAAGCAGAACTGCTTGGGTTGCTTGGGTCTTGAAGTACTTGTTCCGTTTCGAGCGGAGGCCGCTCCGCCGGTAACATCGATGTGACTCACAAACCTAAGAGTCGTTGCCCCTCCGCGCGGCGAGGGCTGCTTATAGGAGCGGAATCCGGCAACAACTCGATTCAGCGGGGGCGCGTTGCACGCCCCCATTCTCTATGGCACTACAGCAAAGCCGTCGGACGTCTGGTCCAGCTCTTGCCCTTGTCCTTCGCGATTCCTTCCATGTCCTTCACGTAGGCGCCGGCCTGCGTCAGGATGTGATGCAGATCGTTGCCGATGCTGATGAACGTGAAGCCTTTGTCAAGGAACTCGCCAACGCGCGCCGTGCCGAACAGAAACAGCCCGAGGATCACATTGTTCTTCTGCGCCTCGCGCACGAGCGTAGCCGTCGCTTCGCCCAATTCCGGCGACGTATACATGTGAGGAAACTCGTACTTCTCGAAGAGGCCCATCGACATGCACAGATCATTCTGCCCCAGGAACAGAATGTCGACGCCGGGCACCGCCGCGATCTCGGCCATGTTCTTAATGCAATCCGCGGTTTCCACCTGCAGCGCGACAATGATGTTCTTGTTGGCGTTCGGCACATAACCCAGCAGACCGGCCTTGTTGGTGCTGCGCTGCGGAAAGTACACGGAGCGCGTCCCGGCAGTCGGGTAGCGTGCGCAACTCACCGCCTGGCGCGCTTCCTCCGCATTGTTGATATACGGCACCAGCACGCCGTCCGCACCCAGGTCGAGCGCCTGCTGAATGCCGGGCCGGTCATCGTAACCGCCGACGCGGACCATCGACTTCGCGCCGCCGCTCGTGATGGCGCACAGCATCGCCGAGAGCTTCTCATAGCCCATCGGCCCGTGCTGCGTATCCACCAGCAGCCAGTCATAGCCCGTATGCGCGAGTTGCTCAGCCACCGTCGGGCTGTGCGAGTTCAGGAAAAGGCCCATCTTCGGCTGCCCGGCGCGCAATAGATCCTTAAATTCGGCCCCACTCAGGGTCGCATTCGACATGTTCGCTTGCTCCTTGGAAGTAAACTCACCGAAGGATAGCCGACTCGCCTCGATCCTGTCAAAAAAGCCACGCGGTCACATCAGTAAGCCACACTGTCACTTGACGTTCCCGATACAATGGAATCGGCGACTACCATCCGTCAGGCTGAATGCGGCTATTCTTTTCCAAGGCGACTCCTGGGTTTGAGCGTTTGCTGCTGGTTGAGAGCGGTTCGCGGTATATCCTCGACAACCTGCTTCCCGGCCTGCGCGAGATCTATGGCGACCGCATGCAGGTGGATCTGATTACCTGCTTCAATGGCCAACCGGAGGGACTGCCCGAAGGCTCGCAGGTCTTTCGCGTCTGGGACTACCCGGACCGCGCCTCGCGCGGCAGACTCGTGAAGCAACTGCGTGCCCGGCAGCACACCGTCGGCGGCATCATCTGCGCTGGCGAGCCCATCATGTCCAAATGGAAGTGGTGGTTGCTCTGGCGCATTCCCTCGAAATTTTTCGTTCTGAATGAGAACGGCGATTATTACTGGTTCGACTACAGCAACTGGCGCACGATGCTGCATTTCGTGCTCTTTCGCGCGGGACTCACGGGCGGCGACGCGGTGACCACCATCACTCGTCTGGTGCTGTTCCCCTTCACTGTCATGTTCCTGTTGCTGTACGCGGGCCTGGTGCATCTCCGTCGAAAGGCAAGAGTATGAAAGCGATTCGAATCCACGAGTGTGGCGGGCCGGATCAAATGAAGGCCGATCAGGTGGAGGCCCCAAAACCCGGCGCCGGACAGGCCCTGGTGAAGGTGGCGGCCTCCGGTGTCAACTTCATTGACGTTTACTTCCGCATCGGTCTCTACAAGGCGGAGACGCCGTTCACTCCCGGTATGGAAGCGGCCGGAACAGTGGAGGCCGTGGGCGATGGCGTCACTGACGTCAAGGTTGGCGATCGCGTGGCCTACGCCATGACTCGCGGATCCTACGCGGAGTACGCAGTGGTCCCGGCACACACGCTGGTGAAGGTTCCCGACGGGCTCGATCTCGTCACCGCGGCTGCCTCCATGTTGCAAGGCATGACGGCGCACTACCTCTCGCATTCCACATTTCCTTTGGAGAAAGGGCATACCGCACTCATCCATGCGGCGGCCGGCGGCACCGGCGCGATCCTGACGCAGATGGCCAAGATGCGAGGCGCGCGCGTGATCGCCACCGTTGGATCCAGTTCGAAGGCTCAGCGGGCGAGAGAAGCCGGCGCCGACGAAGTGATTCTCTATTCCGAGCAGGATTTCGAAGCCGAGACGCGCCGGTTCACGGAAGGTCAGGGCGTGGATGTGGTGTATGACTCCGTCGGCGCATCCACGTTCCTCAAGAGTGTGAATTGTCTGCGCCCGCGCGGCATGATGGTGACGTTCGGCAATGCCTCGGGTCCGGTGCCAGCCATCGAACCGCTGCTGCTCAGTTCGAAAGGCTCACTGTTCCTCACTCGTCCCACGCTGGCGAACTACTGTACGACGCGGGATGAATTGCTGTGGCGTGCCGGCGACGTGCTTGGCTGGGTCGCATCAGGAGCGCTGAAGCTGCAGATCTTCAAGACATACGATCTGGCCGAGGCTCCGCAAGCCCATCGCGATCTGGAAGGCCGCGTGTCGACGGGCAAGTTGCTGCTGAAGCCGTAAGCCGTCTATCGAAACAGCAGAGGTGCGAGTTCGCTCAGGTAACGCCGCCACACCGGATAGACGTGGCCACCTTCGCTTTCAACGGCAGTGATGCGGATGGAGTTTGACTCGAGCGTTTTCCGCAAGGCGCGATTGCTTTCCAGTACCGCGTCCTGCCTGCCCACGCCGATCCAAAACACCTTCAACTGGCGGTTGATGCGTGCCGGCTCGGCCAGCACCTTCCCAAACTGCTCTTCGAAGTTCCGCGGCTTGCCGGAACTGAAGACCGCGATTCCGCTGAATTTTTCGAGATGGTGAAGGCCAACGGTCAGCGCCTGTCCCCCGCCCATGGAAAGCCCCGCGATCGCGCGGCCCTGCGCGGATGCGACGGTGCGATACGAGGACTCGACCATCGGCATCACCTCGGTGATCAGGTACTTCTCGAACAACTCCGTGTTGCGGCTCTGGACTTCGGGTGCGGAGCCGAACGGGAGGGCGTGCCCCCACGGCATCACGATCAGCATCGGCACCGCGCGTTTCTCCGCGATGAGATTGTCGAGGATCAGATTCGCGTTGCCGGTGAAGGTCCAACCCGCCGCCACGTCATTGCTGCCGTGGAACAGGTACAGCACGGGATAGCGAGTTCGGACGTCTTTGCCGTATCCTGGCGGCGTATAGACGAACACCTGCCGTTGCGCGCCGCCAAGCACGGCGGACCTGTGATAGTGGATCTCCACCCGGCCATGGGGCACATCGCGGAACTGCCAGAGTTCTTCGCCCGGCACCTCCACCAGACTTGCCGACGTGCGCGCTCGAAGTTTCATGCGCGGGTTGATGGGATCGGCAATGCTGAGGCCGTCGATCTGAAAGGTATACAGATACACCTGCGGAGGAAGCGGTCCCACCGTGATACTCCAGACACCGCGATCATCCTTCGTCATCTTCTCCCGTGTGTTCGCCGCCATCCAGTCCCCTTGCAGCGATGCTTCGGCCACCTTCGGCGCCCAGAGCCGGAACGTGATGCGCCCATCGGAGTGCACCTCAGGCGAGACGAGTGTATCTTGCAGGTTCTGGCCGGAGCCGACGGAGACGAGGCCGAAAGCGAGCGCGAGGATAGGCAACACGCTTTTCATCAGAGCGGATTCTCCGCGGAATCGCAACCGGATCCCGCAGGTCGCGGCAATTGGCGGGTGTGGTACACTTTTCAAAGAGGCGGCATGTAGCCTCGCCGCGCGTATGGTCATTTTTCTCACAATCGTTCACGTTCTCTGTTGCCTTCTCTTGATTGGTGTGGTGTTGCTGCAAAGCGGCAAGGCCGCGGATCTGGCTGGAGCCTTTGGTGGTATGGGCTCGCAGACTGCGTTTGGTCCCCGCGGCGCGGCGACGTTGCTCTCGAAGGCGACGACGATTGCGGCCGGTGTGTTCATGCTCACTTCGTTGTCGCTTTCGGTTCTGGCGACGAGGGGCAGCAGCACCGCCGGTGGCGGCAGCACAGTGCTGGAGAAGACCACGCAAGGCGCGCCGCAGAAGAAGGCCGATGCGAAGTCGGACGGGAAGACCGCTCCGATCAACATCCAGACGCCGGGTGGCGGTACGACTGTCAACGTGCCACTTCAGCCGGAAGCTCCGGCACAGGCCCCGGCCGCGCCAGCAAAGAAGTAACATCTTACCCAAAGCGGAGATGGCGGAATTGGCAGACGCACTAGCTTGAGGTGCTAGCGGGAGCAATCTCGTGGGGGTTCAAGTCCCCCTCTCCGCACCAATACTTTACGGGCGATTCGGCACTGCGCCGGGTCGCCCGTTTCGCTTGTCTGCAATACTTTTGCAAGAGTGTTAGGCTAGTGCCATGGGCGTCTATGGCACCGGGACGGTTTTCAAGCGCGGGCGCATCTGGTACTACGCCTATTTCGATGGCGCGAAGACCCGGATGGTGTCGAGCCGCTCCGAACACAAGGCCGAAGCGCTCAAGTTGCGCGAGCAAGTCCTCAAACAGCGCATGGCCGGGGGCGCGCCCGTTGTGGAGTCGGGCAGGGTTACCTGCGGCGAACTGCTCGACGATGTGTTGCGGCATGTCGGCGAGAACGGCAAGCCGTCCACTGCGCGAATTTGGAAGCTGGTCATCGAAGCCAACCTGCGCCCGTTCTTTGGAAACCTCAGGGCCGGGCAGATCACCACAGACAAGCTGCGCGCCTACCGGGACGAACGCAAGGCAGCGGGCCGGTCGGACGCCACGTGCAACCGGGAATTGTCCATCCTGCGTACAGCCATGAACCTTGGACGCAAGTGTACGCCGCCCAAGGTTGTGCAGGTTCCGTACTTCCCGCTGGTGAGCGAGGCGGACAACGCGCGGCAGGGGTTCCTGAGCGATGAACAGTACGCCGCGCTCCGGGACGCGCTGCCCGAATACCTGCGCCCGCTCTTTGTCGCCGCGTGCTGGACGGGCGTTCGTAAAGGTGAACTCTTGGCGTGGGAATGGAGCCAGGTCGATTTCGAGCGCGGCGTCATCACGCTGGAAGCGGCCCGGACAAAATCCGGCCATGCTCGCGTGGTGCCAATTCTGGACGGCGACATGCGCCGGTGGCTGGAATGGTCCAAACAAAACGCGGATGGCTGCGAACGGGTCTTTCACCGGGACGGGGAACCGATACGGGATTTCCGGTGGGCATGGACGCAAGCCTGCGCGGCGGCGGGTGTCCCGGACTTGAAGTTTCACGACCTGCGGCGCACTGCTGTCCGCAATATGCGCCGGGCCGGTGTTCCGCAGGTGGTGAGGATGCGCATATCCGGTCATCGCACCGACAGCATGGAGCGGCGTTACAACATCGTGGACGATGAAGACGTGCTGCTGGCCAAAAGCCTGATGGAGAAGCTTGGAAGGAAGAGCGGGTAGCGCAAGCTTGTCAGGACGCCGGTTTTGGCCTCCTTCGTTCTCCACCGCTCGAATAGAGCACAAATGGAGCACACGACACTGAGCAAGGTCTTGTTTATTGGGCGGCATGTGCTAGGTTGACTGTATGAGGCTACCGGAGCGGATAGCGGCGAAGTCGGACGTGATGATGGGCAAGCCCTGCGTCAAGGGCACGCGGATACCGGTGTACATTCTGCTTCAAAAGCTGGCGGCGGGCGAAAGCTTCGAAGAACTTCTCGCGGCCTACCCGCAACTCAAGGCCGAAGACCTGCGAGCCTGTCTGGAATACGCTGCCGCATTGGCGGGTGAAGAAATCGTCTTAACCGAAGCGTGAAACTCCTTTTGGACGAGAACATTTCCGCGCGACAGGCAGCGCGGTTGCGCGAGATGGGCTACGACGCGGTCGCGGCAACTGAAACGAATCTCGCGGGCGCGGACGATCCTACGATGCGCGCTGCGGCGATTGCCGAGAACCGGGTGCTGGTGACCTTGGACGCCGATTTTGGGAACATTCTCCGCTACCCGCCCATTGAGACGCCGGGGGTGATTTGGTTGCGGCTGCATCCTCCGACCGAAGTCGCCATATCCGAAGCCATTGCCCGCTGCCTCCAAAAGCTCGCGAAGGAAGACGTTTCGGGTAAGTTGGTGGTTGTGGACGCTGACAAGATTCGCGTACGCGGCTAATTTTCGCTCTGTTTTATTCGCGCCCGCTCGGAAGCGCGTGTTGTCAGAAAGTAGTGGAGAGCCTGATGGATGTATTCTTCCGGGGAACTTGCGATACCGCGATCCACCGCATCCCAGACTATCGCGGCTGTTTCTGGCGGAAGGGTAACGGACTGCTTGAGCGTGGGCAGGACGATGGTGATGGGTTCACGGTTGTCAGGGCACATTCCATTGAAACTAGGCTGAGCCAGGTGCCGGGAGAAAGCTCGGAATTCATTGAAGCTCCGGGTGCTCCATAATAAATCGCCCGTGACCGATGCCCGAAGCTGGGCTAGTGTTGAATCATGAGTGGAGTAACCGTCATCCTTTCGGAGGAACTGGTCAAGGCCGCGCATCTGGACGAGGGTAACGTTTCGCAGGAGGCCGCCAAACTGATCGCGCTGGAACTCTTTCGGGAGCAAAAGGTATCGGTGGGGCGGGCCGCCGAGTTGTGTGGCATTCCGCTGGCGGCGTTCATGGACTTTGCGGCTGCTCACGAAGCGCCTTCGCTCAACTATGGTCTTGCCGATCTTGAGCAGGACCGGCAAACCCTGGCCAAGTTGCGCGGATAATCATCGCTTCAGCAAAGCGCAACAGAGCTTGCGGCTCAGGAGGGTTTAAGAAAGGTTCGTATTGCGCAGCAAGACTACGGTTTCGGGCGACTTCTTGAACTGAACTCTGGTTTCCATGCGATTGTCGGTTTTGACGCGCCCGGTACCACGACTCCGATGGCGCACAATAGAGCACGCGTCCCTTCCTGTTGCAAAGTGTTGATAGTCCATGAAGAACGATCGACACAACGCAACTTTTCCTGAGGACAACTACCGGACGGTTCATTGATGCAAGCTGTTTATAATCATTGTGATGAATGTCTCATATGTCCAGTGTTTAATGGCATCTACTTGACAACATTGCCTAGGCGTGCGACCTTGGGATCGTGGAGAGGACTATGCCAGCCGTGGCCGATATCGTTCGCCGGAAAGTCGAGGGTGCTCCGCCGGAGCGGCTCTGGACGATGCGTGACTTTTCGTCGCTGCCCACAGCCGCCGTCGCCAAGTCCTTCAGCCGTCTGGCCGAGGCGGGGGTTGTGCAGCGTCTGCGCAAGGGCGTGTACTACAAGCCCAAAGTCACCCGGTTTGGTGCGCTCAAACCGGACGCCGCCACCGTGGTGGCCGCGGTGCTCGACCATAAAGACGTGAACTGGACGCCCGGCGGTATTTCCGTCTGGAACGCGATGGGCTTGACCACTCAGGTCGCCGCAACGCCGACTTTCGTCGCCGATCATCGCGTCCGCATCAAAACTCCCGGCAGCCGCGTACGCATCGTGACGGCTCCCCGTGTGAGCGGTCTTTCCACCGATGAGCGGGCGGCTCTGGACGCTCTGCGCAATTTGAACAGCGTTCCGGACACCACTCCCGAGGCAATTGTGCGCCGCTTGGTTGTGCTGTGCCGGGAGGAGCGCATCTCGTTCGCCCGAATGCTGCGGGCATCCAAAGCCGAGCCGCCGCGCGTTCGTGCGTTGCTGGGCTTGGTAGGATCGCTTCTGGGGCAGCCGTCTGAGACGCTGGCTGCGCTGCGGCGTTCGCTCAACCCGCTCACGGTTTTTAAGCTGGGATTGAGTGCGGCTTTCCCGGATGCTGCGAGCTGGAACATTCGCTGATGACCTACGCTTCCGACCTTAAAGATTTTGACGATCTGGTGCGCGCCACGGCTGCGGACATCGGTCTGCCGCCGGACGCGGTCGAAAAGGACTACTACGTTGTGCGGGCGCTTCAGGTGCTGCAAGGCGAGTTGGCAGGACGATTCCTGTTCAAGGGTGGAACCAGTCTCTCGAAAGGCTGGGGGCTGATAGACCGCTTTTCCGAAGACATCGATCTGTTGTTCCGCCGCGAGCATCAAGGCGAGCCTGTGGGAACCAAAGCGATGGATCGCCTGCTCAAACAGGCGCAGGATGCGGTCGGCAACGCGCCGGGGTTCACGCTTAAGGATTCGAAGGCATCCAAAGGGCTGCGCCGGGCTTCTTCGTTCGTGTACCCGCGCCAGCATAAGGCCGTTGCGCCGATTGGCGATACGGTACTGCTGGAAATGGGGTGCCGGGGTGGGACGCAGCCATCGCAGCATCGCGCCATCCGGGCTTTCGTTACCGGCTTTTTGGAGAAGCGGGGCGAAACCGGCATTGCGGGAGACCTGACGGCCTTCGAGGTGGAGTGTCTGGACGTAACGCGAACTTTTGTGGAGAAGCTGTTCGCCGTGTGCGCGGCGTTTGCCAGGGATCGATGCACGGGCCGAACCCGTCACTACTACGATCTCTACCAGTTGGCCGAGCTGCCTCAAGTGAAGGACTTTCTTCAAAGCACCCTGTACGCCGAGGTGTACAGCGACGTGCGCGTGTTCAGTGAGGAACACTGGACTGGTAGCGTCTATCCGCCCGAAAGGAATGCCGGCGAATGCGCCGCTCTCACGCCGACGGGCGACGCTCTGGCGGAGCTGACGCGCAACTACGCCCGTGAGCGTGATCTGTTCTTCAAGGAACCGCCATTGATGAAGGTCATTCTGGAACGGCTGCAAGGGTTACCGTTTCCCGCTTAGTGAGCTTGGACTGAAGTAGGCCGTGTCAGCATCCACCTACGAGGCCAGCCCATTGACACGCCCTGTCTAGTGGCAAGACGATAGAAGCTAGGGATGGCCAAGGGCGAACTACTCCATGCGTTTGAACAATTGATGCTGCTGGCCATCATGAGGTTGGGGGACAACGCGTACGGGGTAACGATCCGCAAGGAAATGGAGGCGGGAGCGCAGCGGGCGATAGCCAGTGGCGCGATCTACGCGACATTGGAGCGGATGCTCGAAAAGGGTTACATTTCGGGCAAGGAAGGCGAACCGGTGCCGACGCGGGGCGGGCGTCCGAAGGTGTACTACCGGGTGGAAGCGCCGGGATTGGCGGCGCTGTCGGCGTGGGAAGCGACGCAGCGACGCATGAAGCATGGCTTGAACCTCGCGCAGGTCTTGCGATGAAACGCCTCCTCGCGGGAGCCGCGTCCGTTGTCGCGGTTATCGTTTTGGTTCCCGTGTGGACGGCGCGCTGGGTGGAAGAAAAGCGCAATGAAGCGTTGGAAAAAGCTTCGACGCAAAAGCAGCCGGTGCCCGACTGTCCGGCGGACGATTCGTTTGCTTCATATCTTCACAGATGGCAGCCTGCTGTAAGGAGAGAGACGCTCTGGCAACCCCTTTGCCGCAAGCCCGAGCCTCCGCTGGGCAGGGCGGCGCTGGTGTTTGCGGAGGAATCGCGTTATCGCCAGTGCCGCGACGAACTGAGCCGGTACCCAGTAGGGCGAGCCGTATGCTGGCTCGACGCGCCGGTGCGATTCCTCGCCGAGCCGGAAGCAAAGAAGTCAATTGCGCGACGGGCGGTTGCACATTCAGAGGGCGAAATCATCTGGGCCACGACGGTGCCGCTGGCATGGGACGAACAACTCGAACGCGAGCACCGGGCGTGGATAGCGCTTGGGTTGCTCCTTGTGATAACTACCTACTCGGCCTATCTGTCGCGTGTGCGCTGGCTGCGGGCCGGTTGCCTCCAGCGGGAACTGGGGTTTGCACCAACACTGCCTCCGGCGGAGTTGGAGCGCCTGCTTCTGTGCGTCTTGCCGCCGTTCAACTATCCGCAGGAAGCGGACGATTTGCGTGAGAGCTACGATGAACTGGCCGCGAACGAAGGAAGCGCCGCCGCCAACCGCTGGTACCGATGGCAGGTGCGCCAATCGCTCATTCATTATCTGGGCCAGTGGTGCGCGAGAATGTTTTCCAAAAGCGCCAAGCGCTCCATGACCTCCGGGGGTTGACACCCATAAGGCCACTTTTGTAGGCTATAGCAACGCTTTCGAGAGGTAGCGTTGCCATGTCCTTCGCGCTCGCGCGGCGGCTTTTCGTCTTCGTCTCACTGGCCGGATACGTTCCAGCCCATGGCCAGTGCTACGATCTGAGCGCGACACGCCTTTACGAAGCCCGCAGCCGGTTTGTGGAAGACTGGGACAGGCCGATCTGGAACGCCAAGCCAGGCGAGGGCAATTTCCATATCGAAAACGAAGGCTACGGCAGGGCGCATCAATTTGCCATCTTCACCGTGGGCTTGGTGCGCAAGACACCGCAGGGCTGGGTTCCTTACCGGGCGAGTCGTACGCCGCTGCGGATACGGTGCGCTCATAACGCCAACGGAAGCGGCATCCTGTGCTACAACCCGGCGTACGAACCGGTGCCCGAGGATGCGCTCATTCATATCGGCCACGACAAGTCGAGCGAATCGTGGTCGCTGTCGGCGCAGGGTGTACTGAGTTATCGGCATTCGGTGAGAGGACGGCTGCGGCTCATTGAGAACCGGTCGCCGCGAAGGGTCGATCCGCGCGACTTCCGGGGCGAGGCAGGCACTCAGGAAGACACCGCCACGCTGGACTTAAACACCGGCGTTTACCGTTATGAGCAACGCGGCACTTGCGACGGCTGCTACGGGCGTCGGTTCAAGAACGGACTCAAACTACGGCGGACGATCACGTTCGCGGCGCAGGCGCGGCTCAAGGAAGTGGCGTGCCCGGCGTCTCTGCCGCCGGGAGCGATTGGGCTAACGGCGGGAAAACGCTCAACCAACGACATCGACAAACAAACGCGCGGGGTGTGCGCGGTGCGCGTGAAGGAAACGCTTCGCGAAGGATGGGAGCCGATGTCCGGCAAATGGGAATTTCTGCAAAACCCGTTCGGCCAAACCAGCCCCGACGGTTGCGTGCTGGTGTTTGAGGCGGCTGTGGCTGACGCACAAGCCGCCGCAATAGCCGGGAAAGACAGTTCCAAATCGGAGGTATCGGCGAGATGAGTTCGCGTAGTTTGAGCATTCAGCTATTGGTGTTTTGTTCCTTAGTGCTGACCAGCGTCGCCTCAGCCCAAACGCCCCAGTTCACGTTGACGGTCGAAGTCCTGAAAACGGTAGGCACGCTAGCGGAAGCTTCGGGCAGGGTCGTTAGCTCTCCGGCGGGTATCGGTTGCTCCGCCAATAACGGGCAAAACATCTGCGAGGCTTCATTCCCTCAGGGCACACGTGTGACGCTCACCCGCATTCCGGGTAATGGAACTCTGGATTACGGCTGGGCTGGCGCTTGCGCGGGAACTTCCTGTCAGGTCACAATGAACCGGGACTTGTTCGTCTCGATCGCGTTCTACAACTTTCGGGAAAGCTATCCCAACACGCCGGTTCTCCAGTCCATCACGCCCAACTCCGTGCGGACGGAAACTTCAGTTCAAACGGTAACCATTACCGTGGAGCGTCGCTCCCCCGCCGGTTGGCCGATCTCTCCTTCTCCGGGAGGGGATTTCATCGTGCATTTCGGGCCGTATCGGGTGATGGGCGTTTGGGGAAATTCCCTGACGATCACCGTTCCCCTGCCGCGCGAAGTTTCGGAACACCCGAGGGAACTGCCCATACTGCTGGACGCGTGCGCAGACACTTGCATGTCGCCCAACACCCTGAAGTTTTCGGTAAGCGGCTGCGGATCGGGTTTGCCCCAGTCTCAAGGCATCTCACTGATTGATCCGGTTCCGACGCTCGTCAGTGGCAATTCTGTCACCGGAGACGCGAGCAGGCTTGCGAACCTGTCGCTTGGGAGGCACGTCGAGGGAGTGGCAGCTGATGGTGTGGCGCGGATTCTCCTGAGAATTCCCGCATGCACTGCTGGCGAACGGATTACGGTGACTCTCGAAGATGAAAATGGCGCTCCCGTTGGTTCAGGTCGTTCATCCACCTACGGCGGCCTCGGAGCGGCTGGGACAAGCTCCCTTTCAGGGACTTCAATCGAGGTAACGGCAGCTGTATTCAACGGCGACTCAACGAATCCAATGGCCTTCGCGGTGTACCTTTCACCTTTGGACTTCGTGCGCGATTCTGGTGACAACAGCGCCGCAGTTCGATCCGTTAACGTAAGCGCCAAACTACCCTCACAGGCCGGTCCAATTGGCGCAGAAGTGAAAATTACTAGGCCTCCTGTCGTATTGCTTCATGGCATTTGGAGCAACTCCGAAACCTGGGCCTTTTTTGCACCACTTGTACGTTCCTTCCGCCCACTTGTAGGGGATGAACGGTGGAACATCCTATTGGCCAACTACCAGGGAACGGCAGCTGCAAGCGTCTTGAATAACAGTGTAGTCGTTCGCCAGCAAATTCTTGAGTTTCTCGCATCGGTGCGACGCAGCACATCTGTAGCCGTTAGCCAAGTGGATATTGTTGCCCATAGCATGGGGGGGCTTATCGTTCGGGCAATGGCCTCCAAGGACATCTATCGCTCGCGGGATACTTTTCGAGAGGGCTTTGTCCATAAACTGATCACGATAGATACTCCGCATTCCGGAAGTGCTTTCGCTGCGCGGCTACTAGGCACTTCCGTGGATTGTAGGTCGGCCTTCACTTATGTGGGACAGAAGAGAGTGGGCGATGCTGTTCGCGATCTAGCTCCAAACAGCGATCTCTTGCAACGTCTGCGCACAAGCACCGTCCCACTCAGGACGCACACCGCCGTTGGCATCGCTTCATTCAACCAAGAAGTTTCTGCATCCCTTGACTTCAACCGTGCTAACGGAGGATGGTTGGCTACGGTCTGTTCAACTCTACTGCCAACGGGTAGTTTTCGGGCAGTGTTTCAAGAAGACAGTGATCTAATCGTGTCTGCTTCAAGCCAACGCGGTACAGGACTTACGCCGAACCCATCGTCGAGCTTCGTGAGAGGCTCTCCAACTACCTCGGAACATGACCCTATAGTCCACACAATGATACCAGATCTCTTTCGAGTTGGCCCAGACGCTCTGGGGCGCTCACTTCAAGGCAACGACTATTTTGCTTCTCCGACCACTATCCAGGATAAGGTTGTGACGTTACTCCAGGAAAGAATCTTGGGTGGACATTTTGGTCTAATGTTTCCATAAATAGAGGCATCTCGATGAATCGGCTATTTACATCATCAATTTTGAGTCAGGTTTGTTTTCTGCTGGTTCTGGGGCAAAATCTTCCGGCGGCGGCGATCCGGATTGTTTCTCCGGCTGAGGGTGCACAGTTTCGTTCCAGCGACGTATTCGTAGTTGCCGTTGAACTCGATGCCAGCATCAGACCGCGTCGGGTGATGGTCGGAGCGCGCGATCTTCACTTGAAGCCACCCGTTCCAGACGCTTCTCCCTACCACTTCAGAATTGAGATTCCCGCAAAGGTTGCAGGAAGACGCTCTCTGGTAGCGGCTGTGATTACCGAGAGTGGGGCCACGATTGAATCTTCGCCGGTTGGAATTTACGTGGATCCTCAGGTTGCTGTGCGATCTTTGACGATACGTTCCGCTCCTATTTCGTTTGAGTACGTCGGGAAGGCGATTAAGCTCGACATAGGCGGAACCATCGACGGAGACGTGGTAGGAATTGACCTCGTTGATGCCTGCACTTACGAGTCAACAGATACTTCAGTTGTGCGAGTTGCTCAAGATGGCTCAGTTATCGCTTGGGGCGTCGGTTCGTCTAGGATTGTCGCAAGGTTTAAGGGTTTATCTACTGCTGTCGATGTTCAGGTCGTCCAGACAATGCGCGGAGATCTCAACGGCGATCAGGTGATTGATCAGGAAGATGTATTGGAGTTACAAGAATATGTCAACACGACGGCAACTTGCCCCAACGACGCCCGCGACTTGAACCGCGACGGCAAGATCGACGCGCTAGACGCAAGAATTCTAACGACCTTGTGCACCAATCCGCGGTGCGCGCCATAGTCATTCTCAAACTTCGGAGGACTGCCCTTCATGCGTTTCGCGCATATACTTTCTCTCGTGCTGGCGCTCGACTCCATGGCCAGCGCCGCGACGCTGGTCGTCTCGCCCGTGTCGCAAAATGTCGCCTTGGGCAGCCAAGCCGTGTTCACCGTGGACATTGCGGGCTTGGGCAACGGCGTCGCGCCATCCGTGGGGGTCTTCGATTTCGACATCCTGTTCGATCCGGCAATCCTCAGCTTCAGCGGCGTGGTATTCGGGAATCAACTGGACATCCTGGGGTTGGGAAGCATCCAATCGGCGACGCCCGGCTTCGGGTCGGTCAATCTGTTTGAGTTGTCGCTGGACACGGTCGCGGACTTGAACGATCTTCAGTCCCCAGCTTTTATCCTGGCAACGCTTACCTTCGACACGCTCGCAAATGGAGTCAGTCCCATCACCATCAACCTCAACTCGCTGGGAGATGCCGATGGCGCGGCGATTGCGGCAACGATCACAGATGGTTCCGTTGAGGTGGGCCAGTCAACGGTGGTTCCCGAGCCTGCCTACTGGCCGTTGTTGGCGTTGGGTTTGGTCACTGCCGTGCGATTCCGCAAGCGTGGTTAGGTTAGGTAAAGCCAACAACGGAATCAGTTGTCCCGAAACGTGCGGGTGCGAAGCGGCCACGCGTTTCCTCGGCAATAGACGCGCATGTCCGGTCGGCCTTCGAGCTTGACGTATCCCAACGGCCAGACTAGTTTGTATTCGTACTTCAACAACGTGGGCGATCAACGATTACAGCAGCTTCGCAACGTCGGGCCGGGTTCGGTCAACCTGTCCACTTTCAACTACACCTACGACGCCGAGGGGCAAATTCAAACATGGGGCCAGGCCCTCGGCGCGGCTCCCGCCGCGAGCTACGCGCTCGGGTACGACTTCGCGGGCCAATTAACCAGCGCGGCGTTGAGCGGTGCGACGCCTAGGACATTCGGCTACGGCTATGACCCGGCGGGCAACCGCACGAACGAAACGATCAACGCTGCCGCCGCGCCAGTTACCGTCAACGCGCTAAACCAGCTTGTCTCGCGTACCGGCGCGAATCCGCGCGCTTTTGCCTACGACGCCAACGGGAATATGGTTTCCAACAACGGCGTCGGGCGCACGGCCACGAACTACACCTACCAGTGGGACGCCGAGAATCGGTTGGTAGCCATCCTCTATCCAACGACCAACCAGAGAACCGAATTCGCTTACGACGGCCTTGGCCGCCGTATCAGGATTACCGAAAGAACGGGCGGAACAATCAACAGCGTTCGGCAGTTCGTTTGGGATGGGCTGTCCATCGCCGAAGAGCGCGACAGCACGGGAAACCTCACGAAGAGGTTCTACTCTCAAGGGCAAGTCAACGGCGCAACGCCGCTGTTCTATACCCGAGATCACTTGGGCAGTGTCCGCGAAGTCGCCAACGGCGCGGGCACATTGCAAGGCCGGTACGACTATGATCCCTACGGAAGGCGGACAATCACCGCTGGCGCGGATGTCGCTGATTTTGGGTTCACGGGGCATTTGTACCATACTCAATCGAAACTGCATCTTACACTCTTTAGGGCGTACGATGCAGAGTTGGGACGGTGGGGAAGTAGAGACCCGATTCACGAGCATGGCGGCTTCAACATGTTCGCCTACGTTAATGGTGATCCTGTTGGCAGGGTGGACATTCTAGGGCTCGTAGACTACCGGCAAACCGCAATTGGAGGGTTTCGAGTCCTAGGAGGAACGGCTGCTATCGTTAGTGTAGCGTTTGCAGCCGCTCCCTCCGCTGGTGCCGCCTTGGTGGTCTTTCCCGCCGCTGTATTGCAGGTTGGACAAGGTCTCGCAGACATCAATGCAGGGCTCCGTGACCAGCCTTCACCCCAACTCCCGTCAAATTACGTATCGGCCACTTGCCAGATTGTAGCTGGTGATGTTGGCGCAGCCTTCGGAGACGTCATATTTGCTGGTATTAGTCTCTCGGGAAATGGACTATTACGCATGTCGCCGAATGCCAGTACCACAGACCTCTTGGACCTTATCGGCGCCATCAATAGTCTTGCAATCGTGGAGCTACCAGAGTTAGCGCGACAGGTGCAGATGAGCCAGCAGAACAATCAGCCAAGGCCCGTTAAGCTGCCATGACCTTGTGCTTGGTGGGTATTGGCTTGCTGTTAATGGGCAGGGTGCAATTTTTGGCCGCGAAGTTGGGACGCCCTCATAGCTCGTGGAAATTGTTTGGCGTAGTCGGTTGCTCGTTCTTGATTGGAGGTCTCGTAGAACTCTTACTGATTCACTAAGTCTAGATCGACGGCGCTTGCAGACAGAGGATTAGATTAGAATCCAGTTCCACCCGCGCAAGTAGCCGCGAACTGTGCACCTCTAGCCTGTGACTATCGAATCCGAGAAGGTAGATAATAAATACTCCGCAAGAAGTGAGCATAGATCTCGGCATTAATGATACTCGGTCTGCAAAAATAAGTCTTACTTGCTGAGCTTCGCCCGGGCGGTCAGGCCTGCGCGCCTTGCCAGCATCAGAAGCGGCGACCGGAAGGACATCAAACTGTTTCCAGCACCGCTTGGGAACTACAGTATCTACTTCTGGGCAGAAACAGACAGTGTAATTGCCGACGGGTCGTGTCGTCTCTACGATTTTGCTTGAAACACTATGCGCCATAGTGTTTCATCCAGAGTCGGCATGAGCCTGAAACCCCAGTATAGCCCAACTCCGCGAACGCGGAGCCGCGAAGTTTTCGGCAATCGAAACCAACCCAAACACCACGGCCCCAGCGCCTACCGCACCCCTGAAACACTATGGCGCATTCGGTTTCAAAACCGGGCGGGGGAGTGTGGCTCATGATGCAACTCTTCGATTCCGCCGGGCAACGCAAGTACCTGACGCCAGTACAGCGTCAGGATTTCTTGCGGGCAGCGAAAGAAGCGCCCGAAGCGGTCTATACGTTCTGCGCGACGCTGGCGCATACGGGCTGCCGGATATCGGAGGCGCTCGCCCTCACAGGCAGCCGAGTGGATCTCGCGGCGGGCGTCGTTATTCTCGAAAGCCTCAAGAAACGGCGCAAGGGTGTTTTCCGTGCGGTACCCGTCCCGAAAGAATTTCTCCAAACGTTGGACACCGTCCACGGCCTCGCCCAAACGGGCGACGCCCTCCTGTGGAACTGGTCGCGGACAACGGCATGGCGGCGGGTGAAGGAAGTGATGGAAGCGGCGTCCATCCGGGGACTGTACGCAACGCCCAAAGGTGTCCGGCACGGGTTCGGGGTGAAGGCGACAACATCGGACGTGCCGCTGAACATGACGCAAAAGTGGATGGGCCATGCCCGGCTGGAGACGACAACGATCTACGCCGATGCGGTCGGCCCGGAAGAACGCAAGATCGCGGCGCGGATGTGGGCATGACGAAGCGTTTTTGCAAATTACCTGTTACGGAGGTTTTATGCGGTTCTTGACGCTGCTGTTCCTTGGCGCTCCCCTGTCGTTCGGGGGCGCGATATTTCAGGATTCGGTGCTGTCGCTTGGCGACTACACGGTCTTTGAAAACACGTCTCCCAACCTGAGCCAGGCCTTTTCCAACACCGCCATAGGCAACCCCGCGAACGGTCTGCGGCTCGCGGTGCGAGTGCCGATCGGCGCTCACACTTCGACCTATGCGCTGATGCGTGGCGCGTTCGCGTATGACCCTGCCGCGCTGGGAGCCATCACAGGCATCTCCGCATCCGTGGATGTGCGCGTCGATGTGCTCCTCGGGTCGCTCTTTTTCTCGGGCTGGGACTTGTGGATTCAGCAGGGCGGAAACCTCTACTTCCACGATATTGGCGCTGCCGCCGCTGAGGGAGTCTTTCAGTCATTCCCGGTGAACGGACTTCAGGCGGCAGACTTCACGCTTTTCGATTTTTCCACGGGGAGCGTGAACGCCGCCGCGCATCCCAACTTCACCCAGCCGATGATCTTCGGGTTTGGGTCGCGCGACTCGTACAACGTGCCTGACCCGGTCGTCGAGCGTATCGACATCTATTTCGACAATCTGTCGATTACGGTATCCAGCGTCCCCGAGCCGTCCACTTTCGGGCTGGCCGGGTTGGCGCTTGTCGCTCTAGCGGGAGCCGCAACGAGTCGGCTTCGTCACTAGCTCGCGACCGTTCGCCCGCATCGCCGAGATGTTTGCATGACCGTTGACCTCGCTTAACGGCGAGCGTCGGAAAGGAGGCCCCTCTTGACCGCTCAAACCAATCGGTTGCTCTTCAGCGGTGGCGGCGCGGGTGGCTAAGCCTTCGTCACGCCAATAGATGGTAATTCCTTGAAGGCGGCGGCACCCTTTGGGCATAGTCCCCTTTGGAATGTCACCTGAACCTTCACAACCAGCGGGCCACGGGAACCAAACCCGTGGCCCGTTTTCTGTATGCGCTCGCTGTCCCAAACGCTGGCAACGTTAAGCGCGCTGCTCGGCCCGGTGACCACCATTCTGGGGCTGGTGCAATCGAGCGCGGCTGGCTGGTGGGGATTGGCGTCGGACTGGTGTGCGTGGCGATTGCGGCCATGGCGTACGCCCGCTCCCAGCGGCGGCGGATTCAGTCGGCAACGGTCGAGATTGAAGGCCTGAGCATCGATTCGCTCAACGCGGCGAACTTAAGGCGCGGGATGAACCGGAGCCTGACGATTCAAACCGCCGAACAGTTTGCCCGGATCGAGGGCAAAGACCTCGAAATGACCTGGCGGTACGCGGGGTATTGCAAGGCGGAGCGGGAAACTGCGCTTCCGTTCAGTATCGACTCGGAGGAGGGAGTACCGTTCAGCCAGTTGAATTGCTATGCGTACGATTTGAAACAGGACCCGGAAAGGAAGAGCCGAATCGAGCCGGTGCTGGTAGGCCCGGAAAGCATTTCCAAGAAGATCACGGTGCCGTTTCTGGAACCGCTCAAGGCCGATCAGCCGTTTGATATTGAACTGCACTGCCGCTTGACGTCCAGTTGCAAGCTGGGTCTGCACTACTACACCTCGACGTTATCGTTCGATCAGGAGACGGTGGATACGAGCACGGTGCAGCTGACATTTGTAGGCCGCAAACCAGAATGGGTGCGGGTTTACGAGTGCGACGACTCCGGGCGTCCGCAACTGGTAAAGACGTTGCGTCCCGAACGCGAGGACGAAAACGAGGTTATGTACCGGGATGTGGCGCGAGAGGTGGGCGGACAATCGGCGCGGATTTATCTGTTCAAGCGCGCGGAGAAATAGACGCGACGTGACGAACGAAAGCGCGCGTCGATGCAATTACCCGCGCGGATAGCTGCCCGGAGAACGCTACACACGGAGGCGCACAACCGCGTCCAGCGGTGTCCAGAACCTAAGCCGAAGGCTTAGGGATGGTGTCTCTACAAGAACTTTTTTCTGTCTCGGGAATGAAGCCCCACCCCATCCACTTCTCCACCTCCAACGCTGCGGCATGGATTAGAGCCGTGCATCGGTGCGTTCTTGAACTGGCGCAAAGGCCTGAAGCCGCCCCGTAACAGCGGTGGCGGCATTCAGGCCGCGCCCTGATTTCTTCCCCAGCTTCGCAGCGCGGCGACTGACAGGCCGCTTCGGACTGGCGGGAGCCGTGCCAAGTTGAATGCGCGAAGGATGCGTTTGCAGAAACACAGCCGGGTAGCTGCGGATTGTGGAAAGCGTGAGCGTGCGCCAATGGATTCCGCGGGCGTCGTCTTCCTGACCGTAGAGCAGGTAATCGCCGTCACCGCACGGTTTGCCGGCGATGACATCGAACCGCCAGAACCCGCACTTGTCGCCATAGAACGCCACACGCGCGAACGCCGGGACGGATTCAAGAGGGGGACGCGGCAGGCAATCGAGCCTGCGCATGAGGTAGGGCTGGATGGACGGATCGTTGACGCAGAACGCCGGGAACATCCGGGGTTCGGGCGCGGGCGCGCTCTTTCGCAGGAGTAGAGACCACATATCGACCGATCGTAGATCGGGACAAGTGTCCCGCCCGAGGGCGGCCAGCGCGCGGACGAACGAGGGGGGACACAGACGGGGACGGATGTTCATAGGGGTCCTTTCGGTTAGAGGGTTACGATTGATCGACCCGGACAACGTCAATGCGCTCGACGCCTTCGGAGCCTTCGTGCGTGACGTGGAACCGGTCGGTGCGGGCCGGGGCGGAAAGATGCCGCAGTTTGTTGTCGGCAAGGAGGGAACCGTAGCGATCAAGCAAACCCTGACCGGTGATGGTGACCACCACGGTGGCGAAATACAAAACAAGCTTCGAGTTGTCGCCCTCCCAGCGCAGGAGGCCGGTATAGAACAGGCCGTGCGTGGTTTTGGCGGTGCGGACGATGAGGCAGCGCTGGGGGCCGAGGTCGCGGTTCAGTTCCATGCGGCGGTCGAGCTTATCGATCATACGAAACTCCCGGTGATTGGTTTTGAGATTGTTGGGCCTGCGCGGACGGCGCGCCATACTCGTGGCTCGGCGCGGGCGCGGCGAATTCCTGATGGGCTTGCTGTTGTTGCAAGGCGACCTGTTGGGCGGCCTGGCGCGCGGCGAGTTCGGTGGCCGATTGCCGGGCGGCGGAGCGGGCGATGGATTGCTCAAAGAGTTCGGCGTCGCTCGTGTACACCGCGATGCTCTTTTGTCCGCGCGAAGCCGCGACGTAAAACAGTTCCTTGGACATGACTTCGCCCGAGACAATCACATGGTCAACGGTCTTGCCCTGGGAACGATGGGCGGTGACGGCGTAACCGTAATCGAACTGGCGGTAATCGCGCGGCAACACCCGTCCATCGTCCAGATGGATCAACCCGTCCGCGTCAATCGCCTGTACGGTCACCCGTTCGCCGTTGGTCGCGTGCAGATCGCCGCGCCGGTTTTCTTGAAGAAGGAGTTTGTCGCCGGGAGCGACTTCGACCTCGTGCCGTTCAAAGACCGAGAACGCCTTGGCGTGCTTGGAACAAAAAACGGCGGTGGTGCCATCGTCGCCTTCGGTCGTGATCGCGCCGTCCTGAACGTCCACAACGGTGTAGGCGTGATGTTTACGGGCGTCCCGCGTGTCCCGATGAAAAACCAGAACGTGTCCGGGCTTGAAGTTCTCGGGCTTGCTCTTCTGCGCGTTCGTCCATTGCAGCGGTTCGAGCCGTTCGACGGTTTGGCCGTCGCCCAGTTCACCGGCGGCGCGGCGCTGTTCGCGAACGTGGAATGTAACAGCATCAATTTCCGCATGGGTCGGGCAGACGACCAGCGCTTCGCCCTTGGCCGCGAGATACGCCTCGGCGACCGCCTTGGGCCGGTCGAGCGGTTGGCGCAAGTGGACGGCGTCCATCGCCATGAGTTTTTCGAGGCCGAGCGAGGGGTCGTCGCGAAGCGATTCAATGGCGTCGCGGTAAGCGGCGTCTTTCTGGCGGCGCACCTGATTAAGGCTGACCGATTTGAGAGACGATTCCATTTCGAGGACGCGCAACGCGTCGCACGCTTCGACCGGCTGAATCTGCTGGGTGTCGCCGGAAAAAAGAACGCGGGCGTTGCGATGTTCCGCCAATTGCAGTAGGGCATGCATCTGACGACCGGAAACCATCCCGGCTTCGTCCACCAAAAGAACGCGTCCATTGAGCAATCCCTGCGCTTCCTTGTCCTGCAAGAGCCGTTCAATCGTCATCGCGCCTTCAAGACCGGCCTTGTGCAATTCCTCAACGGCGCTTTGGGTGGGAGCCACGGCGGTGGTGGCGTGTCCGGCGAACGCGAGCTCGCGCGTCACTTCGCGCAGCATGGCGGTTTTGCCCGTCCCGGCGGCCCCTTGGACGTTCACGGCGAAGTCGCGGCTGTCCAAAACAAAAGCAACGGCTTCGTTTTGTTCGTCCGAAAGCGTTTTGGACGGCGCATGTGTTCGGTTGGCTCCCAAACGTTCGTATTCGCCGACACCGGCATTGACGATGTCGATCATCTCGCATTCGCGTTCCAGACTCGCGCGCGTGGCCAGTTCCGGGCCGGAGCGTAGCACTTCGCCGCTCTTTTCCATGGCGTTTAAGCTGGCGCGCAGTTCGGCCATGGACACCGTGCCGCGTCCCTGTTCAAGAGCCGTTTCGAGAATCTCGTGTTCGCACGCGACCGAAACGCGTTCAAAGATGTGGTCGAGCGCGTAGTCGAGCGCATGGACGCTGCCGGACGGCTCTAGCGCGTATCCGGTACGTTCCCGCGCGGCGTCGCGCACTGCTTCCATCTCGCGCCGCAATTCCGGCGTGAGCCGGTCCAGTTGCAATGCGCGGACTTCCGCCGTGGAAATTTCCGCAAGCTTGTCGGGCCGGGTTTCGCGGACAAGAACGGCGATTTCGTTTTCGGTCGGCTCCCGGTGGTTGCGCTCCACAAAGTCGGCGATGGCGGCATCGCGCTGGGCGCTGCGCTGGCTGTAGATTTCCAACAGTTCGGGGGAAAGCCCCTTGATTTCAAATCCGAGGTCGCGGCCTTTCGCGTCGGTGCGTTGTTCGATTTCATAACCCAGCGCCATCACTTCGCGGGCGAGCGCGTTGCGGTAAATATTGGTCAATAGTCCGCTCTGCTCGTAGAACGGCCTGGCCTGAAGCGCTTTCCAGCGTTCTTCCACGTCGTCGTGCGTCAAATTAAACGCGACGCAATGAGTGTGCAGTTGCGGGTCAAGCGCCCGTGAGGCGTCATGTTCGTAACAGGCCATCACCACGTTCCCGGTGGTGCGGTCGCAGTTCTCGCCATTCACCCGTACGCGCGTCGCGGCGATGGCTTCAAGTTCGGCGAGTGTTTCGGCAACTGCCTTGCGGTGCGCTTCGATCAACCGTTCATCCCCTCCGGGAATAGCCATCACCGAAACGCTCTTGGGCGCGGACAGGGTGTTGTCGTAGAACGCGCGGCCTTGGGATTGCACTTCCCCGTCCGGGCCGGTGCGGTCGGCGGATTGGCGCGGGCGGAGCGATTCGCCGGTGTTCGGATCAAGCCCCTGCCGCAACGCCTCGAACTGTTCCTGGGTGACTTCACCTTCAAGCCCGAGCCGTTCGGCTCCCTTGCCAAACCAGTGCCCAACGACCCGCTCGTTCTCGGCGTAGTAGTCGTTCTTTTCCAGGTGCCGGGCGGCGTACCCGGTTCCTCCAGACATGGCGCGGATGGTCAACATAAGATCAAAAAGAAAATTGTGCGGCGAGTTTGTGGTTACCGGCAAAAGTTAGGGCTCCCGGCAACGCCCGGATACGCGGGGAGGGAAGCCCTAACGGATTGCCGTACGGGAATGCCAACGTGTCGTTACGGACACGAGGCGCCACTGGGTGCAGCGTCACGCTGCGCGGCCCATCTCCTGAACTTCGTACCGGCGGATGGCGGCGAGCACCGCTTCGAGGTCGTAGCGCGTGCAGCGGCGTCCGAGTCGAATCACCGGGATGACCTTGCGGCGGGTGAGCTGCTGGACGTACCGGGTGCTGACGCCGAGCCGCCGCGCCACCATGTTGAGGTCGGCCAGCCGCTCGGTTTCATCGAGGGGCGGACGTTCTTTCGAGCGCATCGGCTCCGTCCGGGGCGGCGTGACCGGGGTTTTGGGTTCGGGTGTGTTGACTTCTTTGTAAAAGCGCATGGTTCCTCCTTGGTTCTTCCGGCGCGTAGTGGCCGGACTTGGCGGTTCACGTTGTCACGGAGTGTGAAACTGTTTTCTCCGGTTCGCTCACACGAGCGAAGATCAGCGTTTATACTTCCGTGTAAACGCGACCGGCAAACAGAAAATGAAAGAACGGAGACGATTGTTTGCACGCATCGCCACGCGAAAGAGTTGCGACGCTTAACGCGGCAGAATCAAAAAACCGATGTGCGTCTGTGTGCGCGAAGCGCTCGCGGAAATGGAGCGCCAAAAAGAAACGCAAAACCCCAGACTCTCGGAAGATTTTGATTGAGCCGTCCCAAGCGGTCGCACTACGATCTAAACGTGTTGAGCGCACTAAGCAGATTGTGGCGAGGGGACTACGATCTAGCGCGCGCATTTTGGCTTTGGTTTTTCATTTGGAACCTTGCACTGGCGCTCGCGTTTCTATTCTTTGAGCAACTTCTGAGGGACGGGGGTGTCAATACCATTAAGAGCTCCACATGGGCATTGTGGTTAGTGATAGGAACTCTCGGTGTTTCTTATGTTCTTTTCGCGCTAATAGGGGTGCTGCGAAGTGCGGAACGCTACAACGGGCGAACGGCTTGGAAAGTGCTTGTACGTGGGATGGCATTCATTTTGTTTTGTTGCACCGTTGTCGTTGTATTTCGTCCGATAGGCGCGGGTATGGCTTTGTACATTACCAATTCCAGGAAAGACTAATCAGCCCTTGAGAACGCCAAAACCCCGACCCTCTTTCGAGGGCCGGGGTAGTGGAGAGGCCCGCGCCTAAGCCGCCTTCTTGAGGGCGGGCTTGGGAACGAGCCTGCGGATGGCCCGCGCGCGGATTTCCCAGGAGCGGGTCAGAACGATAGCCTTGTTGGGCGTACCGATCACTACGACCTCGCGTTCATACTCGCTGGACTTGAGCTCGCCTTCGACAAGGACATACTCGCCGGTGGCGAACGACTTTACCGCTTCGACCAAAGCGCCCCAGGCGATGACGCGGTGCCATTCGGTGCGCGACTGCCACTCGCCGGAGGTTTTGTCCTTCCACGAGGTTTTCGTGGCCAGCGACAGGACCGCATGGCCGTTGACCCGCTCGGGAGCGTGCCCGAGGTAGCCGACGAGCGTGACGCGGTTCTGGTAGAGCGGCGCGGCGCTGGGTGTGGGTTGTTCGATCTTCTTCTTGGTGTTTTTCATGGTGTGTTTCCTTTCTTTGTTTGGGAACCGTCCTGGTTCCTTCACAAGCGGGGGAGGAACAGGCGGGGCCGAAACGGAAGGAAAGGGCGAACGCGCCCGCTCCAGACGGCGGGACGCGCTTCACGGGCAAGAGGCATGACAGGCGCAAGTCCTGGCGTGACGCTTGCGAAGGACGCCGGGCACGCCAAGCAACAGCGGGACGTGACCGGCAGCCGCGCCAGCCGTAACAGGAGCGATAGGCGCGGAGAGTGAACACACCAAAAAACCAAAGGAAGGTCGAGACAGCACAACCGCGCAAGCCCGAGAAAGAACCGCGCGAAACGGGGCTGCCTCGGCAAGGAAGCAACCCCGAGTGTTCAATTCAGGCGGTCATCGCGGCCACGGGAACCGGGGAGACATCCGGCTGACGGTCGTGCATCCAATCGGCTGCGGCCTGGGCTTTGGAAGCGGCGGTGAAGATCGCGCGCTTGTCGTTGCGCAGGACGGAAAGCCAGCTTTGAACGTAGGCGGCGTGATCGGGTCTCGGCTCGTTCGCAATCCCCAAATCCGCGCACAGGAACGCGGCCCCGAGTTCGGCAACCAATTCCTCGGCGGCGTAGGCCTCCTCTCCAAACCGGCCCTTCAAGTCGCGGTTTAACCGGTGAGAGGCTCCGCTCCAGTGAATACATTCATGGGCGAGGGTGGCGTAGTAGGCGGCTTCGTCTCGAAAGAGCGCGAAGGGCGGCAACTGGATGAAGTCGAGCGTTGGATTGTAAAAGGCCCGATTCCCGCCGTGCCGGATTTCCGCTCCAAGATGGGAGAAGAATTGCTCGGCGGCTTCGATCCGTTCGCCGGGCTGGGGCAGTTCAAGAGGCGGCAAGGCGAACCCGTCCACCTGCTCGGCGTTAAAGACGTGATAGCCCCGCGCCAGAATGGAGCCGCGCCGTTCGGTTCCTTCGCCGTCGCTCTCGGCGCTGGCGTCTTCAACTTCGGTGAACCGGTCGAACTTCCAAAACACGATGAAACTTGATTCCTCGCCTTTGCGAACCTGCGCGCCCAACTGCCGCCATTGCGCGTAGGTGGCCCAAACGCTGGAACGGTAGCCCCGTTCAATCGCGGTCGCCCACAGGCTCAGGACGTTGACGCCACGGTAGGGCTTGCGCGTTACGGCATTGACGGGCATCGAATTAGCTCCGGCCAGCTTATGCCACGGCATCCGCCATTCGGCGGCCCCGCGTTCGATGGCTTCGATGATTTGGTTGGTCACGCGTTCGTACACGTCGGCGCGTTCACTCTTGCATTTGGTCTTCATGTTTGTGCCTCCTAAATGGAATTGGGGTGTTTGAAAAAACACCCCCGAGCCCCTCGGCGGCGAGAGTGGGGAGGCAAGGTCATAGGCCGGAGCAGCCGGAGGGGGATCGCCCATCCTTGCAGCGAAGCGGAAAGGACGAAGCGTTAGCGGAGGTCTGCACAAGCGCCAGCGCGGAAGACTGGGGAAACCGGCTGCGGAGTCCCGCAATTGCGGGACTTGGCCTTGACCGCGCCAGGGGCGAAGCCCTTTAGTCCTAGCGATTTAAGGAGCTGTTGGAAAGTGGGTTAAGGATGTGGATGTTGCAAAGTGTTGATAGTTGTGCATAATCTATCAACAGAACGTAACAACGACATGAGCAAGTCCCTCACAGAGAGAGTACTGGCCATAGCCCGGAAGCAGGGGATCATTCGTCCTCGGGATCTGGAGCGGCACGGTATTGCCCGCGAGTACCTCATCCGGCTCACTAGTCAGGGAGTGCTCTACCGTTCCGGTCGCGGCATGTACGAACTTGCCGATGCCTCTCCAACGGAGCATCACAGTCTGGCGGTCGTGGCAAAAGAGGTGCCGACTGGAGTGATCTGTCTGCTATCGGCGCTGAGGTTCCATGACATGACCACGCAACAGCCCTCCGAAGTTTGGCTGGGGATTCCGGTGCGGGCGCGATACCCGAACGTTTCGACTACAGCGCATCGGGTCGTTCGCTACTCCGAGGCAACGTTCAAGGCCGGGGTGCGAACACACCGGATCGAAGGCGTACCCGTGCGCATATTTGAACCGGCTAAGACGGTGGCGGACTGCTTCAAATACCGCAACAAGATCGGGCTGGATGTGGCGCTGGAAGCGCTCAAAGACACCCTGCGTCAACGCAAAGCGACGGTGGACGAAATCCAGCATTACGCCAGCATTTGTCGTGTGTCCAAGGTTATGCGGCCCTACATTGAGGCGAGCCTATGAAAGGGAAGGAAGTCAGGAACGTGGCGGCTTCCTACCGCGCCAAACTGCTCAATCGCTCACGGGAGCGAAAGGAAGATTTTCAATTCGTGCTGGGCCGCTGGGTTGCGGAGCGGTTCCTCTACCGGTTGGGTGTGTCGAAACAGCGCGACCAGTTTGTGCTCAAGGGAGCAACGCTGTTCCTGATTTGGAAAGGCGAGCTCGCGCGCCCGACTCGCGACGTGGATTTGCTCGGCTACGGCAAACCGGACATCGACGGCGTGGTGAAGACAGTAAAGGAAATCTGCTCCCTGCACGCCGACGATGGAATTGAATTTGACCTCGACAGCATCCGGGGAGAGACCATCCGGGAAGATGCCGAGTACGACGGCATCCGCGTTCTGGTTGTCGCGACGCTCGACCGGGCAAGGGTCACCATGCAAATCGACATCGGCTTTGGTGACGTGGTCGATCCCGCGCCGGTGGAAACGACAGTTCCGGTGATGCTTGATCTGCCTGCGCCCCTGCTTCGCACGTACCCGCCGGAGGTGGTGATCGCGGAAAAGTTGGAGGCGATGGTCAGGCTCGGCACCGCCAACAGCCGGATGAAAGACTTCTTCGACATCTGGATGCTCTCTTGCGAGCAATCGTTCAGCATGGCCCGGCTTCGACGCGCTATGATCGCAACGTTCGAACGTCGGAAAACCGCCTTGCCCCAAGGCGTCCCGCTGGCGTTGACCGAAGCGTTTCTGAAAGACCCCGAGAAGATAAAGTTGTGGAAGGCGTTCCTCACGAGAATCCAGTTGCCGGAGGATCGCATTACCCTGGAACAAGTTGGCCGTGCCCTTGCGGCGTTTGTGATGCCCGTCGCGAGACCGGTTGAGGCCGGTTCCGGGGATATGGAATGGCCTGCCGGTGGGCCTTGGAGAAGGCTCCAATGACACGCGGAATAGGCTGGTTTAGGAGAGCCGATTTGTTAACCTCGCTGCCGCTATCAACGGGTGGTGGCATTGCGGTGCTGCTCACAGATTGGGCGCTGAAGTACGGACTATGAGCCAAGTGAAGTCAAAACAACGCGTCGCCGACCATGGTGAGGTATTCACCCCTGAGTGGATGGTTGAGGCGATGCTGGATTTGGTAAAGGCCGAGACCGAGCGGATCGACTCCCGCTTCTTGGAGCCTGCGTGTGGAAGTGGGAATTTCCTTGTGCAGATTCTGCGGCGCAAGCTCGCCGCCGTGGAACTCAAGTACGGCAAGTCGGACTTCGAGCGGCGGCATTATGCGTTGCTTGCACTGATGTGCCTCTATGGCATTGAACTCCTGCCGGACAATATTGTCGAGTGTCGTGCGAATGTGCTGGAAATCTTTGCCGAGTACCTGAGCCTGGAAGAGTCCGACGATCTATATTACGCGGCGGCCTATGTGCTGTCGCAAAATCTGGTACACGGCGATGCGCTGACAATGCGCTGCCATGACGGGAAACCAATCAGTTTCTCTGAATGGGGCTATCTCGGCAAGGGCAGATTCCAAAGGCGGGACTTTCAATTGGACTCTCTGACCCTCACGTCAACTTTGAGCATGGAAGGTTCACTTTTCGCGGATCTCGGCAAGCACGAGGTCTTCGAGCCGACCAAGACCTACCCGCCAATGACGGTGGGTGAGTTGGCTAAGGAAGCCCTCGACCATCAACCGAAGGAGGTCGTATGAACGCTCAAGCAAGTTTTGCGCTGCGAAGTCGTAACCCTGATGTCTTGACTTGCATCGCCAATCTCTCAAACGATGAGGTCTTCACGCCGCCAGAGTTCGCGAACCGGATGCTGGATACACTGGCCGAGGCGTGGGCTGCGGGCAATAACGGTGCAAATATCTGGGAGGACAAGACAGTACGGTTTCTCGATCCGTTCACAAAATCGGGAGTATTTCTACGTGAAATCACAAGTCGCCTTACGAAAGGATTGGAGAAGGAGTTTCCCCATCTTGAAGAGCGTGTTGACCATATCCTGACTAAGCAGGTCTTTGGCATTGGTATTACTTATCTCACAAGCTTACTTGCACGCCGCAGCGTGTATTGCTCAAAGCATGCCACCGGCAAGCACTCAATCGCCAAATCTTTTGCCAGTGATGACGGTAACATTTGGTTCAAGCGCATCAAACACACATGGGAAGGTGACAAGTGCAAGTATTGCGGCGCGGGAAAATCCGTTTTTGATCGGGCGGCTGGACTAGAAACCCACGCCTACGCTTTTATTCACACCGACAACATCAAGGCTCGGCTCGCCGAGATTTTTGGAGGCAACATGCAATTCGACGTCATCATTGGAAATCCACCCTATCAAATGAAGGGTGGTGCAGGCGGTTCGAGCGACTCCTCGATTTACCATCTTCTTTGTCGAGCAGGCGCTTAAACTCGAACCGCGTTTTCTGAGCATGGTCATCCCTTCCAGATGGCTCGCAGGCGGGCGCGGAATGGACGATTTTAGAAAGACGATGCTTACGGGAAAACATATTAGCCACCTGGTTGATTACACAAAGATGTCCACTGCATTTCCAGGCGTCGATTTCGAAGGTGGCGTTGGTTATTTCTTGTGGGACGCGAGTTATCAAGGCGACTGCCAATATAGCCTCATGCTTGGGGAGGAACAGCAGCCTCCAGTCATGCGCAAGTTGGATGAGTTTGACATCTTCGTGCGAGACGCGCGCGCGATTAGCATCTTGAAGAGAGTTCAACGATTAAACGAACCTTCGGTGGCAGAACTCGTGAGCGGAGATACGCCATTTGGCCTCGCCACGAACTTTGCTGAATACAAGGACAAACCGTTTCGCGGCTCGGTTGCCCTTTACATAACGGATCGTGGAAAACGCGTGGTGGTGCATACCGCTCGATCCGGCATCCGAAAGAATGCTCACCTGATTGATTCATGGAAAGTGCTTCTTCCAGAGGCTTACGGAGAGCGCGGCGCAATCCCAGCGCTAGTTCTCGGCCCTTCCATTGTTGCTCCACCCGAATCAGTATGCACACAAACGTATTTGGTCGCGGGGCCATTCGCGAGCAAGAAGGCGGCGATCAGTTTCCAGAGCTATTCCAGAACTCGGTTGTTTCGCTTCCTTGTTTCGCTTCGTAAAATCACCCAGCACGCCCTTCGCTCAACTTATTCTTGGATTCCACAGCAGACATGGGATCGCACTTGGACGGATGAAGACCTTTACGCGAAATATGCTATTACGCGAGACGAGCTGGCTTACGTCGAGTCTCAGGTCAGAGAGATGAACGTAAACGAAGTTGGCAATGAGTAAAACAATCGAGGAGATCCTTGCGCCGAAGCCGGAGGCCCGTCCGCTCATCTACGCCTACTCGATTGACGACAAGGCGCACGCGGGGCTCCTCAAGGTAGGGCAGACTACGCGCAATGTGAAGCAGCGTGTCGCCGAGCAGCTCAAGACGGCCAACATCAAGAATTACTCCATCGTGCTGGAGGAGGCGGCCGAGCGCGACGATGGCACGACGTTCACAGATCATGAGGTGCGCGCCGCCCTCGTGAGGAGAGGCTGCGCTAATCCTGAACTGGAATGGATGCGTTGCACAGTCAAGGAATTGAAGGCCGTTCTAATCGCACTCCGCACGGGACAGCAAATCGAAGGCACGCGCGACCAGAATTTTCCGATGCGCGCCGAGCAGTGGGCCGCCGTGGAAAAGACTTACGCGTATTTCCAGTCCATCTGGAAAGAGGACAAGAAGGCCGTGCCTCGGTTCCTCTGGAACGCGAAGATGCGCTTCGGCAAGACGTTCACCGCGTATCAGCTCGCCAAGAAGCTTGGGGCGAAGCGCGTGCTTGTGGTCACATTCAAGCCCGCCGTAGAGGACGCATGGCAGACGGATCTCGAATCGCACGTGGACTTCTCCGGCTGGCAGTATCAGTCGCGCAGTTCGCGTAGCGATCCCACGAAAGTCTCGGCCAGCAAGCCGCTCGTCTATTTTGGATCGTTCCAAGATTTACTGGGACGCGACGATGCCGGAAACATCAAATCAAAAAACGAGTGGCTCCACAAGGTGAAGTGGGATCTGGTCGTGTTCGACGAATACCACTTCGGCGCGTGGCGGGAGACGGCCAAAGAGCTATTCGAGGGCGAGGACGAAGCCGTCGTCAAGAAAGAGTCGAAGCTTGAGTACGGCAGTGGCCTTGAAGAGCTGAACGAAGACCTCAGCGTGCTATCTGAGAAGGAGACCGAGTTCCTGCCGATCACGACACGCGCGTACCTATACCTCTCGGGTACGCCGTTTAGGGCGCTCGCCACAGGTGAGTTTATCGAGGAGCAGATCTTCAACTGGACATACACGGATGAACAGCGTGCCAAAGAAGAGTTTGCCGCAAAACATCCCGAGGCATGGAACCCGTATGGAGCGCTGCCGCAAATGCGCCTGTTGACTTACAAGATGCCGGATGAGCTTTTGGCTATTGCAAGTGCGGGGGAGTTTTACGAATTTGATCTAAACGCGTTTTTCGAAGCATCGGGATCTGGACGCAAGGCGGAGTTCAAACACAAGAGCGACGTGCAGAAATGGCTGGATATTATCCGCGGTGGGTACGTGACCAAGGCGGTTGAGCAACTGAAGACAGGGACTCGGCCCCCTTTTCCGTATTCGGATGTGCGACTACTTCCCTATTTGCAGCACTCATTCTGGTTCCTTCCAAACGTGGCGGCCTGCCACGCGATGGCGAACCTGCTCGCCGAAAAGCACAATACCTTCTGGCACGACTACGATGTGGTTGTCGCCGCTGGCGCTTCGGCTGGTATAGGGCTGGAAGCGTTGCCGCCGGTGCGCAGTGCCATCGGGAGCGGATTCGAGACCAAGACCATCACGCTCTCCTGCGGCAAACTCACAACGGGCATCACGGTTCCTCAGTGGTCATCGATTCTGATGCTTCGGAACCTAAAGTCGCCGGAGACCTACTTTCAGGCGGCGTTCCGCGTGCAGTCGCCTTGGTCTATCAAGAACCCCAACGGGGACAACCCCAATGAGGAAGAGATTCTCAAGCCGGTCTGCTTTGTATTCGACTTCGCGCCCACACGCGCTCTAAGACAGCTCTCCGAGTACGGGATCGGTCTGGCGCCCAACGAACCGAACCCGGAGAACGCCGTCAAAGACCTCGTATCGTTCCTGCCGGTGTTGGCCTACGACGGCGCGAACATGACGCAGATCGACGCGGGCGGCATTCTGGACATAGCGATGGCGGGCACGTCAGCCACGCTGCTGGCCCGTAAGTGGGAGAGCGCGTTGCTCGTGAACGTGGATAACGACACCCTGCGTCGCGTTCTGGACAACCCGGAGGCGATGGCCGCTGTTGAGCGCATCGAAGGCTGGCGCGCGCTGGGCGACAACATCATAGAGACCATTATCAACAAGAGCGAGAAGGTCAAGGAGCTCAAGAATAAGGCGAAGGAGCGCGATCTTACGGCGAAGGAGAAGAAGCAGCTTACCGAGGAGGAAAAGGAGTACAAGTCCAAACGGAAGCTCGTTCAGGAGAAGCTGATTAAGTTTGCTACTCGAATCCCCGCGTTTATGTACCTGACCGACTTTCGAGAGAACACCTTGCAAGATGTCATTACGAGGTTGGAGCCAGAACTATTCCTTGCCGTAACTGGCCTGACGGTGAAAGATTTCCATTTGCTCGTCCGGTTGAAGGTGTTCAACACGGAGCAAATGAATCAAGCAGTGTTCGCGTTCCGGCGGTATGAAGACGCGTCGCTCCGCTACACCGGAATCGAAAGCCACCCCGGCCTCGCCCATTACGGACTCTACGATACGGTGGTTGCGAAGGAGTGAGCGGCTAAGTGGTTGTCCGCGTGATCTTCCAATACGCATCGGCTGCGTCAGGAGTAACCACCTCGCGGTAATGGGCGAAGATCATGGCGGTGGTGCTGTGGCCCATCTGGAGGGCGAGGGCGGCGGCGTCTTGAAACTTCGCCAAATGGTAGGAGGCATAAGAGTGCCGTAGCGCGTTCGACGGCCATTTTTCGAATCCTGCGGCTCGGCGTGCGGCTTCCATGAGAATGCGGTCGCCGGTGGGTACTACCGGCCCTGATTTGCGAACATGCGGCTCCAGCCAAGCGCGGAGATTGGGTTGGATGGTTACGAGTCGCCGGGCAGCGGTCTTGGCGTTCTTGGCGGTCACCTCAATGAATTCGCGGTCGAGGCGAACTTCCTTCCAATCCAATCGCGAGATTTCGGCAGGCCGCAATCCGGCGAAGGCACCGATGGCCAATGCAGGAACGATCTGGGGCGCTGCCCTCTCAAGAAGTCGCCGGGTCTCTTCCGGTGTCAGTACTTCCACGGGTTCTGCGATGACCTTTGCCTTGGCGATTTGTGAGATCGGGTTCTCCCGACAAAACTTGCGGGCCAGAGCGTACGCGAACATGACATGCAGGACTCGGCGCGTGTTGTTGCGGGTCAGGGGAGCTTTGCCAAGGCCGCGCAGCCAATCGTCCACTTCGATGGATTCGATGGTCGCCACATTGCGACCGGCAAAGGCGCGTTTGAACTGCCCGAGTCGGGAACGGAATTCCTGTGCCGTGCGCAAGGACACGCCGTCCCGTTGGCGGTCGGCGATGAAAAGCTCAATGAGTTGCTCGACGGTGCAACTGCGGTTGACGGCTTCCAGATATTGGATGAAGAAATCGGTCGCTTCGGTCAGGCTCTTGCCATAAGGCTTGAGCCGTTCGTTGCACTGCACGGTTTCCACATAGAGCGCCTGATTGACCTGGGCTGCCTGGGTACCGAGGTTTTCGGCCCTGATGTTGAGTTGGTGGACGAACGTTTCCGCTTCACTCTTGGTCGGGAAGAAACGGCGTACCCGCTTGCCGCCTACGCTATAGCCTGCTATCGTCCAACGGAGTTTTGGATGATGGCGATAGGGCACAACACGGATACGGTTTTTGAGACTGCTGGGCACGCTTCCAAGCTGTCAATAGACGCGCATTCTGTCAACAAAATCGTCAATACAGCGTCAACAGCGTTGACGGACGGATTGACAATATTCGCGCATGTGTTTACTAGATAACAATTTGCTCCCATAGCTTAACGGATAAAGCAGCGGTCTTCTAAATCACTCAAAGTCAAATAGTTACATGGCGTCTCCTCTGAACGTGAGCGCGCACGGGTGCAAGAAACCGCATGGGGAGGACTGAAGTCCGTCAACGGGGCGTCAATCGGGGAAGGCGTTCAAGCAATCAAAGAAGCCACTAACGCTCTCGGCGGGTTGCGCGGCCAGTAGCGTTACGCAGTCGCCATGCGCTACGGTGTAGAGTTCAATCTGGTCCGATGTCATTGCCTGGCCTCCTCGTTGAACGATGTCGTTATTTCGTTACGGCCCTGCCTCCGGCAACCCATTTTTGTAGACTAAGGAAGTACATGGCCAAAGGTGTCCTACTTGGCGAGTTCGAACAGCTCATGCTTCTGGCAATCCTGCGGCTTGGCGATAACGCCTACGGGGTTTCGATCCGCCGCGAGATCGAAGTCCGTGCACGTCGGGCGGTGGCCAGCGGGGCCATATACGCCACTCTGGAACGGATGCTCGACAAAGGCTACATCTCGGGCAGGGAAGGGGAACCGGAGCCAACGCGCGGCGGTCGTCCAAAGGTTTACTATCACGTGGAAGCTCCGGGCTTGGCCGCTCTGTCGGCTTGGGACGAAACCCAGCGTAGGATGCGGCACGGACTGAACCTCGCACAGGTCTTGCGATGAGACGCGTTCTTTCCCTCGCGCTGCTGACATTCCTCATGATCGGTTTCGCGCCGGTATGGACGGCTCGCTGGGTGGAAGCCCAGCGTAAAAGAGCGCTCGCTGAAGCTTCGCACGCTACCGCCTTCACGTCGGCCTGTCCTGCCGATGATTCGTTCTTCGGTTTTCTTGACAGCCATCAGAAACCGCTTCAGGGCGCACGGTCTCTGTGGCGGCCACTTTGCCATAAACCGCAACCTCCCATGGGAAAGATTGCCGTGCTCACGGACCGCGTGGAATCGTTCCGGCGTTGCGTCGATGAAATCAGCCTGCATCGGGCCACTGCGGCTCACTGCTGGCTTGATCCGCAGGTGGCTTTTCTTGCCGATGACAAAGCTGGCCGGACGTTCGCCCGGATCAGCATGACGAACACCCAAGGCAGGGAAGTGCTGTGGGCCACCACCGTCCCGCTGGCCTGGAATACCCATCTGGAATCCGAACATCGGATGTGGATGACGCTGGCCTGTCTCCTGACGATGCTGCTCTATTCGTTGCGGCTTGCGCGGCGACGCTGGATGGTGGCGGGTTGTTTGCAAAGAGAGATGGGCGGCTCCAACACCCTGCCTCCCGCAGGTGCGGAGCGCCTGCTCCTGTTCTTCCTGCCATCGTTCAACTATCCGCAGGAAGCCGATGATCTTCGCGAGGCCTATGCCGACATCCTGACCAAGGACGGACGCTTCGAGGCCAATCGGTGGTATCGGTGGCAGGTGCGTCAGTCTCTATTTTTTTACCTCGGCCAGAGACTTTCCAGTCTCCATCGCTCTTGCGCCAAGCGGACTAGTACGGGTGGGGGTTGATTTCCGATGCCACATTTGTAAGTATGGTTGAACCGCATTTTGGAGGTGGCTGCATTGACGCTCTTTCGTCGGCCTCTCGTTCTCGCCCTCCTCGTGTGTTCGCGGTTTGCTTCCGGCCAATGCTACGACTTGTCCTCCACACAACTTGTCCGTGAATACAGTCGCTTCATCGAACGGTGGAAAGACAGCGATGTGCGGTTCGACAACGACGGCTGGGGTGACGTCATCCATTTCGCGCCGTTGTCGCTGGGCATTGTTCGCAAGACATCCTCGGGCTGGGAGCCGATGCGCAAAAGCCGACTACCGCAACACTATTGCCAATCCACTCCCAACGGCGGCAGGCGGTGCTACATGGCTCCGTACCAGGTTCCTCCGGCAACGGCGACACGACGCCGAGGTATCACCGATGTGGAGCGTTGGATGTTGTCTGCGCAAGGCGTTCTGACCTACACCAGAACCCACACGGTACGCGACGGCGACGCCGAATCCGCCGAGCATCAGGCGCAGGGAACGTTCGATCTGAACACGGGCCGCTACGAGGTGGTGTTCAAGGATCACGCCGTGGGGGTTCATCGCCACCTCAAGAAGGAAGGCGTAGAGTTGTGGCGCGAGAATCCGTTTCATGCCAAAGCCACGCTTCGCCAGGCGCCATGCCCGGCGACGGTCAGGCCCGCTGCGTTTCGCGCCGATGGCCTCGCGGATACGACGGAAACCGAATTGACCACTCCACCGCCCTGCGTGGTCAAGGTGAAGGATTGGGCGGGGCAGGGCAACACGCTGGTTCCCACCATCTGGGAGTTCATGCACAATCCGGCCAAGGCCAGTTCTTACCAAGGCTGTGTGCTGGCGTTTGAACACGGCATGTCGAACGCTGCGACCACCGAGGTCGCCGCGCAGAAACGTTCTCGATTGGAGGGCTCCCCTAAATGACGCGACGTCACTTGCTGCTGGCCGTGACCATCGTGTTGCTCGGCATACAATCGCTACGGGCTCAGCCGAGTGCGTATGTTTTTTACAACACGAGCGGCCCCAGCAACGCCACTGGCACATGCTCCGGCATAGCCAACTATTCCTGCTCCTACTCTTCCACCGAGTCAGCCGAGCGCCTCAGTGTCTCATTTAGTTCGACAGTGACCGGAAGTGTCAGTACGGGATCTGGGTTTGCGCTCGCCGGAGTGCTACAGCGCATCGACGGAACCACTTTGCTGCGGTCGGAAACTTTACATGTCTCGGTGACGCGCTCCGGCGGTGTACAGGTTGGCCTCGCTTGGACAGTCGACGGCCAAACCCAGACACTCACTTTTGACACCGGCGAATTTGACATCCAAGTGCAGGCTGGCCGGAGCAATGCGTTGTCGTTCGGCGTCTCAGAAGCACCTACTTGCACCCCTCAGGGATGCTTTGCCACTGGTGGAAGTGGCAGTATCACGGTGAATGTCGGTGGCTGTGGGTTGTTCTATGGAACAGATAACCGGCAGGTGTCTCTTCTCGACCCCGCCTTTACGTCTCTGGCCACTGGAACAGGCCCAACGGGGCTGACCACGGATTTAAACCAACTGAAGAACGTTCTTTCAGGCAGGCGCGTCCAAGGAGTTGCGGCAGACGGAGTCGCAAGAATCATCGTCGCTATTCCCGTTTGCGCCGCCGGAGGAGGGCAGGCCGATGTCCAACTGGTTGATTCATCATTTCAGCCCGTTCCCAATGGAGGGCAGGGGCACGGTGCTTTGGGAGCTCACGACACCCCGCTTGACGGGCTATTCGCAGGGCCAGGCATCTTCACCCTGCCTTTACAGGGAGTCTTCACAGACCAACAAGGCGGCCCGATGGCTATCGCTGTGTTTCGGGCACCATACGATTTCGGTCTTGCGGATTCCTCACCCAGTCGAACACTCTATATCAAAATCACTCGTAAGTGGTTCGGGGCTTCCCCACCACCTCCACAGACGCTCTATCACGCCATTACTATCGTTAGACCCCCTGTGATCTTAGTTCATGGACTGTGGGGCAATTCCAACGCTTGGGACTTTTTTCCCCCCCTGAGAGAAACTGTCCTGGGGCTAGATTCTAATACTCCATTTACAGTATGTGCGGCGGATTATCGGGGTACTAATTCCGCTGGCTTCAGGATGAACGCCGTGATCGTATCTGGGCAGGTAGCCCGGTGCCTTCATTCGTATCGCACAGGTGCCTTAACGGTGGTACCCGGTAGACCAGCCATTGCGGTCGCTCAACTCGACATCATAGCTCATTCGATGGGAGGGTTAATCGCACGCACATTGTCTATTCAAAGCGACTTTCTAAAGTCCTCTAACTATAAATCTGGAACAATTCACAAGCTCATTACAATAGCCAGCCCTCACCTAGGTAGCCAATTAGCTAATCGACTCTCTGCATCCAACGATATCTGTCAAGTACTCCTAGGTTGGGACGGCTCTACAGTTGGGGACGGCGTGCGCGATTTGAGCGTCGGCAGTCTGATGATCGGCTCTGTTCTTCGACAGCGATTAGTTCCGATAAAGACTCATGTAATCGTCGGGATTGCATCACCTCAACAGACTACAACGGCGGAGGCTAATGTGCGCGCGTTCTTAAGTCTGGGAACTTTCTGCCCCAGTGTTCTCCCGGAAAGAGGTTTTCGAGAACTGTTCGCTGGTGATAGTGATTTGATTGTGGCAGATGTCAGCCAACAGGCTTTACTTCTAGGATTCACCAATGCCGCCGCTTTTGGATCGTTTGATCCCCTCGTACTCGATGGAGTACGTACAGCAAGCAGGCTGCGCGGCCTGATTCATGCGGTTGATCCCAAGCTGTATACACTTGGCCCGGACGTGCTGGGGCGGATCATTGTTGGGGGCCAGATCGTAGCGGCGCCACCAACTGGTGTTCCTGAACGTGTACTCACGTTGCTCCATTCATCCTTGAAGTTGAGTGGATTATTTGCGGACATCCTTCCATGACGACAAAGCACCTCACTACTTGCATCGTTGCCGCTGCACTACTCTGCTGCATTAATTTACTTGCACAGAACCCAGAGTATCTAGCTATATCAGCTCCACGCGATGGCGACCAATTCTATCCAGCACAAACGGTTCGTATCACTGTTTCATCCACGGCAGGTGCATTTAAGTCGATACTGGTCAGGGGAGAAGATGGATCTATTTCTTCACCACGTACGTCGCCTCCATATGAGTTTGATCTGACCCTCGATTCACGGAGACTTGGACTATATCAAATCACTGCAATTGGCGTTCGAAGCGATGACCGCACAGTACAGTCTAGACCACTCCAAGTAGATATTGAATCTCCACTTGTATGTTCGCGGTTGATATCGATCAACAGTCACATTGACTTTTTGTATGTTGGGGACACGCTGGGACTGCGTGTGCGTGGGTTGTTTTCTGATGGTCGAATAGCAGACATTGGGAAGTCAACCCGCCTGTCGGTGATATCCGATGACCCAAATATTGTTCGCACAAATAGTTTCGATAGCGCTACAGCGTTTAGCTCCGGGAGCACCACGATACGACTGCGGTATCAGAATCCTGACAACAGCATATTGCAAATGAATGTATCAGCGACAGTTCCAGAGTTAGTTCGCGGCGATCTGACCGGGGATGGTCAAATAAATAGCGATGATATAGGCGTGATTCAGTTGTTTCTTAATCATCAAGCTGCATGTCCGAATGATGCTCGCGACCTGAACCGCGACGGTAAGATCGATGCTCTCGATGTGCGGATCATGACGACGCTATGCACCAAGGCAAGGTGTTCCCAATGAGGAACCTACGTGCTGCCCTCGTTTTTCTAACTCTAGCGGTGTGGACTCAAGCCGCAACTATCTCTATCAATCCCGGCTCACAACTGGTAACGCTTGGCAATCAAGCAGTGTTTACAGTAAACCTAACGGGCTTGGGTAACGGCGTCGCGCCGTCCGTGGGGGTCTTCGATTTCGACATCCTGTTCGATCCGGCAATCCTCAGCTTCAGCGGCGCGGTATTCGGAAGCCAACTCGATATCTTGGGGTTGGGGAGCATCCAATCGGCTACGCTCGGCTTCGGGTCGGTCAATCTTTTTGAGCTGTCGCTGGACACCGTTTCGGACTTGAATGATCTTCAGGCCCCGGCGTTTGTTTTGGCAACCCTTACTTTTGACACGCTCGCATCTGGAGTCAGTCCCGTCACGATTAACCTCAACTCGCTGGGAGACGCCGATGGCGCGGCGATTGCGGCAACGATCACAGATGGTTCCATCAATGTGGGCCAGTCAATAGTCGTTCCCGAGCCTGTCTACTGGCCGCTGCTGGCTCTTGGACTTTGCGCTATTGTGCGCTTTCGCAAGCGCGGTTAAATCACAATCCTCTCGACCTCGTCCAAACTGATGTCGTCGTCCCTCCGGTCGTAAAGCCCGGTCGTGCGTGAAGATTCGTGGGCGGCGATCCGCTGGGCGGTCTCCAGCTTGCCGCCGTTTTTCAAATAGGCTGTGATTCCGGTAGCGCGGAACGTGTGGCAGCCGATCTTCGTCTTGATCCCGGCCTCTCTCGCTCTGCGCCGAATCATCCGGTACACGTCGGCCTGCGCCATCGGCTTCGCCGTGAGGCTGCCGGTTCTGCCGGCAGCCGTCCGAAAGAGGGGAGACTTCAGCTCCGGGCCAAGGCCTGCGGCCTCGATGTAGCGTTCCAGATACTCGTCGAGGTTGTGATTGGCTGGCACCTCGTGACGCTTGCCGCCTTTCTCATGGAGACGCACCCATCCCCGGCGCCCTTGGATGAAGTAATCTTCCACCTTCATCGTGATGACGGCTCCCACACGGGCGAACGTGTAAATCGCTCAAAGATAGGAAGTTACACATCGTCTCCTCTGGACGCGAACGCGCGCGGGTGCAAGAAACCGCATGGGGAGGACTGAAATTCGTCAACGGGGGCGTCAATGAAGAAAGGCGTTCATGCAACGAAAACAGTACTAACGCTCCCGGCGCGTTGGTGGGGCTTTTCGTCGAGCGGCTGACGAAGGCGAGGGACGGACGGCGCTATGCTTCAGCCCTACTGTTTTGCGAATGGATGCCAGTTCGTGCACTTCGCGCTCCAGCACATACATGTGGTCGGAGATGGGACACTTCACGATCGAAAGCGACTTTTGCAGTGAGGGGACTTCGCCTCTACTCGCCCATTTCCAGAAGGCGGGCTGTTTGATGCCAACCAGGCGGGCGGCCTCCGAAACGTGAATGTAGCCGCTTTGATCATCTGTCGCCCCAATGACAACGTCGGCGGCGTGCTCACCGTTGGGAACTTTCACGAATCGCTTCGCAAGGCGGTTCACTGAATCTTCTTCAATGTAGAGGTCGCGTGTGATGGGCGACTCGTAGGACTTGATCTTCGCCCCATCAAAGGCCACGGCTCTCTGTACCCAGAGTTTCATCCGCGCTTCGGTCACTTGAGCGCACTCTGCTGCAAGCGTCACGGGATAGAACCTGTGACCTTCGACTGTGATGATTCGCTTGGCTTTGAGTGTGCTCACTGCAAGCGCAGAACTATACAGCGAAAGGGCTTCCAGAAGCGAGAGTAGATTGCGGCGGAGGAATTCGTCGAACTCCGAAAACTCTCTCACATGGGCACTTGGAACGACCAAGTTTAGGGGGGTATCGGGTGGAAGGGCGTGATTATCAGGAGTCGACTCCCTCAAGACAATCCAGGCCGTGGCGAGATTTCGGATGGCCGCAGTGTCGGAAGGCAATGATGCCCTGACGGAGCTGGCAGGACTTTTTGAGCCCTCGGTCGCAACACCTGTTTGCCCGAGTGCTGCGTCTTCCTCGAGTGCCTTGCTCGCCATTGCCGTGTTGCCAAGCGAATTGCCAAAAGCTGACTGGGCGTACGCCATGGCGTCGGCTCTTATAGATGGGCCGGCCATCTCCTCGGCGAAGCGAACGAAGAGGTAGATGGTTTCAAGGCTGGCAGTGCTGGCCGACGGATGAGGGTGCTTGACCATCGTTGACCTTGCTTTGCGCGCCTCCCACTACACGGTAGCAATCATCGGCATCAAACAGCAATGGTCTTGCAATTTTCATTGAGGTATGATATTTATAATTTAATCGCTGTTTGTCCAGGAGGGCCGCTCGGTGGCTTGCTTGATCTGGTTTCAACCGTTGATTCGATGTGCCCAGTCCAGTCAACGGGTGCTTCCCACAAGCGGAGGCACCGCAACACTCACATTTTGGGCGGTCGGTTTGGCCGCCGCTCTCTTGTGCGGCATGATCAACCCACTCATACTCCATTCATCCCATCGGGCGGCCCGTGATGGGCCTTCCGAAAACCCCAAGCAATTCGCAACCGGCTCAACGCCGCTCCTGCGCTTTGAGCGAGGAAAGGAGGGTCTCTACACAGTTGCTCAAAGTTGCGAGTCCATCCTGACCCTGTCGGGGACAGGAGGCGGCAAGACGAGCGCCATCGACGCCACCCTCTGCATCGCCATGATGGCCAAAGGCTACGGCATTTTGGCCGCATCGGCCAAGGGGGATGCCGCCGACGACATCGAACGGTGGGCCGCGATAGCGGGCCGGTCGGGCGATGTCATCCGCATTCGCGCGGACGGCAGGCATGTGTTCAATTTCCTGGATTGGGTGGTGCGCCGTAGCGGCGGAGAAGCGCAAATCAACCAAGCCGTGGATATGCTGCGCGAAATGCGCGAGGTCAGTGGCCGGGGGCGGCTGACCTCAAGCGGCAACGAAAACCAGTTCTTCGAGGATAAGGCGGATCAGCTCAACGCGGCGGTAATGCACGTGAGCTTTCATGCCGTGGGCCGAATCGACGCGGATGTGTGCCTGCGAATCATCAACACCATTCCGCAAACGCCTTACGAAGCGCAAACCACGAAAACGTTCTGCCGGGAGATGTGCGAGAAGGCGCTTGAAAACTGTCCCGACGGCCAACTCGACGAACTCCGGCGCGACGTTGAGTTTTTGATGATCGAAATGGTTTCGGTGCAAGACCGGACTCGCAGCAGCATCGTGGTGACCAGCACGGTAGCGTGGAACGCGCTGACGCACCCGCCGCTGAGCCGTCTCTTCCTGGGGCCGTCGGTCATTACGCCGCAGGCCATTCTGGACGGGGCGATTGTGTGCATCGACGTGCCGCTGTCCTACGGCAGCGGATCGCGTGCCGCGTTTGTGCTTTGGAAGATGGCCACGCAAATGGCTGTCCTGGATCGGCTCAAGCCTGGCGTGACGGGCGATGACCTGAGGCCGGTGTGCATTCTGGTGCCGGAAGCTCATCAGTTCGTCTCCAGCCACGACTACCTCTTCACGTCGATTTGTCGTCAGGCGCGGGGGTCGTTGTATCTTTCCACTCAATCGCTCAACTCACTCTTCGCCGAGTGCGGTTCGGGCGAAACGGGTCGCGCCAAGATGCTGGCCCTCTTATCCACCATCAACACCCGCCTGTACGGCTGTCAGTCCGACGACGAAAGTCTGCGGTTCTCGTCGTCTGATTTCGGCGAGCAGTGGGTGATGCGCGCGGGAGCCAGCGGCAAGCCCGCTGATTCGTTTTGGTCGGTGCCGGGCACGGTTGAAAACTACAGCGTGAGCTACAGCCAGCAGCGCGAGCCGCTGGTTGCGCAGGAAAGTTTCCAGCGGCTTCGGCGCGGCACCAGCGCGGCGGGGATGCTGGTTGGCGCTTATGTGCGGACACTGGGGCCGCACGGCGTCCGGTGCTACGAGGTGTTCTTCGATCAGTCGATCTCAACGGGCCAAAAGGTGTGGCGCGGCCTTTTTCCACCCGAGAACATTGTGCGCCTGGTTTAGGACGGTTTTTTCGAATTCCCAATTCACTTCAAAGGAGACATTGCAGCAATGACAAACGAAACCAATAAGCAACCCGGTGGTTCGGACGTGAACACCGGTCACGGTCAATACGGCGGCGACTCGTACACGTATGTGCCGCGAGCCGACAGCACGCGTGAGATTCGCACCAACAGCCCGTTGATCGACGTGATGCGCAAGCGCTTCGAGGAGGAAGGAGGTTCCCGCTAGCGTATGAATGACCCCTTCGTCGCACTGCTCACACTGGTGGCGTGGATCGCCTGCACGGCGTTCGGCGCGGCACTGATCATGACGGCAATCCGGGCGGCCATCGCGGCGTTCGCGTTGCTCCTGCGGCGGATTTTCTTCGGGGAGTAGAGGCATGTGGATCGATGAAAAGAACATTGGAAAAATGGCGGCCGCCATAGCCTCGCACCTGCGGCAACACCTTGCGCCGGGCGACGGCGTAAACGGCAACGGCGGGGGCGCGGTCAAAGCCTCCGCCGTATTCCAGAACCAGCGCTGCCTCACGGCGGAGGAAGCCGCGCGGTACCTGGGCATCACCAAACAAGCTTTGTGGCATCTGCGGGCGCGTGGCGCGTTCCGCGAACATGGCGTGGTTATTCAGCGGGGCCGCTCGGTTCGGTTCGACCGGGTGGCCCTCGACAAATGGATTGAGGCGCACCGGTTATGAGAGCGATTGAACTGTTTTTCAATATTCTGCTGGCCCTGACGTTGCTTCTAATCGCAACCGAGCTATTGGTGATCGTGTACAAGCTCGATTCGATTCCGAAGCTGATCCGGGCGGCGCAAACCAAGGGCGCGGCCTACAGCGAGCGGATCAACCCGCCGCAAAAGGCCAAGCCGTCCCAGGGGGATTGGCGGCGGTGAGCGCCAAGCTCGACGCGTTTGCCCAGGAGATCGCCGCAATGCAGGCGCAGGGGTTCTCCGTGCGCAAGATCGCCGAGCGTCTGAGCGACCTTTCCGGGCAGCACGTCGCGTCTTCTTCGATTCATGCGTGGATACGGAGTAACGGCAATGGCGAGGTTAAAGAGAGTCGCGCGGTCGATCCGGCTCTTGTTCTGGAGCGTTTGGATCATGTCGCGCTTCGTTTGGATGAGTTGGAAGCGGTGAGGGGAGGGAGCCTCGGCGCGTGGCTGGGCGGCGGCGCGGCGTTCGGAGCCGGGCTGTTGTGCGGCCTTGCGCTGAACAAATGGTTCTTCGTCTTTTTGATGGGTTTGATTGCGGGGGCTGTGCTGACCGGCTTCTGCGCGGATGAACAATGGCTGGCCAGAGCCAGAGAACGGAGCAAACAATGGATCAGGGAAATTTCGGGAAGTTCGGCCCCGTAGTGGGTATGATGGAGTCGGTCATCCGGGAACGCGAGGAGCGGGAACTGGAAGTCGAACGGCTCAAGGCGCACTACCGGCCTACAGTCGGTTACCGGATCGGCGCGGCGTTCGCGTGGCTGCTGTGGGTGCAGGGCCTCTTGGCCCTTTGCGCCATGGCGGCGATGGAATGGCAGGTTGCCGCCGGAGTGCTGGCGGGCCTGAGCGCCGGTTGGGTGCTGCGGACGCGGTCAGCGCGGCGACAGGCGCAAAAACTGCAAGAGTCTGCAATAGTCTCGGGGCGTTTCGGGGAGATGCACGGCAACTGGACGCCGATGTAAGCCCTACAAAGGAAACGCCGGGCAATCGGGTGATATAGTATCAGGTGGATTGAGGTGCTAGCGGGTAACACCGTGGGGGTTCAAGTCCCCCTCTCCGCACCAATCCTTTCAAGTCACAGTCACACCAGATCCTTCAGACCACCGCTCCCGCGGACCCACTACTCGGGTACACTCAACTCTGATGCTCAAAGCCGTAGCGCCCCGCCTCAGCCTGATGATGTTCCTGAATTACGTCGTTTGGGGATCGTGGTACGTCACGATCAGTACCTATCTCACCCAGACGCTCAATTTCTCGGGAACCCAGGCCGGCGCTGTCTTTGGAACCGCGGCGCTTTCGTGCATGATCTCGCCGTTCTTTGTGGGCCTCATCGCTGACCGTTTCTTCGCCGCCGAACGCGTGATGTGCGCTCTTCACCTGATCGGCGCGGCACTCTTGTATTTCGTTTCCACCGCGAAGAGCTTCACCGGGGTCTACCTGCTGATGCTCGCCTACTGCCTTTGCTTCTTCCCCACGCTGGCCCTCACCAACTCCCTCACTCTGCGCAACGTCAGCAATCCCGCGGCCGACTTCCCGCGGATCCGCCTGTTCGCCACCATCGGGCACATCTTCATTAACGTCGTCATCGGATCCCTGCAATTCGAACGCTCCGCGATGCCCTTCGTCATCTCCGCGGGGACTTCCATCCTGATGGGCCTCTATTGCCTCACTCTTCCGCACACACCGCCCAAAGCGAAAGGTGGCGCGGTTTCCTGGCGCAGCGCAATCGGCCTGGATGCGCTCGTCATGATGAAGGATCGCTCCTTCGCCGTATTCGTGATCGCCTCCGTGCTTGCGTGTATCCCGCTGGCCTTCTACTTCTCCTTCACGAATCCGTACCTCAACGAAGCGGGAGTCACCAACGCCGCCGGCAAGATGACCCTCGGCCAGGTGACGGAGATCATCATGATGCTGCTGATGCCTCTGATCTTCCGTAGCGTCTCTCTGAAGACAATCCTGCTGCTTGGACTGGCGGCATGGTCGCTCCGCTACGCGATGCTCGCCTTCGGAAATGCGGGCGACGGCATGTGGCTCTTCTATGGCGCGATCCTGTTGCATGGGATCTGCTATGACTTCTTCTTCATGACGGGCCAGATCTACACCGATCAGCAGGCGCCTCCGCATCTTCGCGGCACCGCGCAAGGCTTCGTCATGTTCCTGACTTACGGCGTCGGGATGTTCCTCGGCTCTCTGCTTTCGGGATGGACTGTAGACTTCTTCACGAGTGCAGGCGGCCGCGACTGGCGAGCCTTCTGGCTCTCCTCCTCTGCCTCGGCATTCGTGATTCTGCTGCTTCTCGCAGTCTTCTTTCAGTCGCGCGATCGAATCCGCGAGAGGCAGCCGGAGAGCGAAGCGGAACCGCAAACCGCGTAGCGCGCAGTTCCGCAGGTGGCTGTTTCAGCGCGGCTCGTCAGCGACCGAACGACAAACTCCGCCACCAGTCCCACGCACTGAAGCTGACCTTGCGTCCGCCGCCTTTGGCGCGTTGCAGAGCCTGATGATACCTGCGGCAATTCTCGACGAAGCGGTGCGATCTGCCGAAGACGCGCTCAATCACCTGCTGCGCACGCGTGGAAAACTCCCGGGCGTCGGCGGCTCGCCCATGGGCCACCAGATGCTTCGCCGCACCGCGCCGGCATTGGTCGTAGGCTCGCACCATGTCGGGGTGCAGCGGGCATTCATCGGCGTGGGAGGACGCCAGATGCTGGTCGAAGATCGCAATCGCGTGCAGATACTTCTCGCCGGCCTCGCGCTCTTCGCCAATCGCATCCAGCACACAAGCGAGTGCGGACTGCGCGCTCGCCGTGTAAGGATGCCCCGATCCGAAATCCGAACACCGAATCTCATACGCGCGTTGCGCGAACGGCTGCAGCGACTCGGGATCCTGCGCCGACTCCGCAAGCAGCGCCAGCCGCTGGCAGATCGTTGCAGCTTCGCCACACATCGGACCGTGCAGGGTTTCCGTGGCGGTAAGCGCCGCTCGATAGTATTCCTCCGCCTCAAGCGCGTAACCGGCTTCCTGGCAGAGCAGACCCATCGCCATCAGCACCTCGACCAGTTCCTCGCACACCGGTTCCAGGCAGTGTTGCACCAGCGTCAATGCGCGCTCGAGCAATGGCCGGGCCTCGGCGAAGTTACCCTCTTCGATGTGGCAGCGGCCCAGAAGGCAGAGCCCACGGACGCGTCCCCGGTCCACATCGCGGGATTCGCCCGGCGGTTCAAAATCGCCCAGAACATCGATTGCCTCGAGCGCGTCCTTGCGAGCCTTGGATGCAGCGCCCCGTTCCAGCCGGATCGCGCCGAGAGCCGTCAGAATCTGAGCCAGTTGCTCATCCCGCTCACCGCTCTTCAGTTTGCGGCGCAGCGCCTCCTGTGCGTGTTCCTCAGCCTTCGCCAGACGGCCCCCGGCATGATCCACTTGCGCGAGTTGTATTAAATGGGCCGCTGTGCCGTTCGCGCTCCTCCTTGGCCAGCAAGCTCCCTGGTACGTCATACACTCAGTAACGCGGAAAATCCGAATGCGGTTGAGGAGTACCTTCGAATTATTTTCGATAGTACCGATTGGCGGGTTGAGCTTTGGGATCGAGGTAACGGATAACTTCGGTGCCTGCGGAGGAATACTCCGCTGCCGGTGTCGCTGCCGCCACCGCGTCTTGATGGGGCTGCATAGTACGGCGAGGTTCAGTCGCGTGTTCTCTTGTGGTAGTCCCGAGCCCCCATCCGCAACTTGTCGCAGTTCGGGGTGTCGGCTTGAGAGCCGACACGGCACGCGTGGGCGCGTGCGCCACGGCCTTCGGCGCACGTCACATCCGAGGCCAGTGTCGTCCCGACAATGGAGATATGCCCCGTACGGAGCCGGTAATGACACGAGCGTTCCACCTGTGAATGTGCCCCGCCGTTTAGAACAAATGCAACGTGGATGACCTTCGGCGCGTTCGCATTACCGCCTATCGGCCTGCGCTCCAAGCACCGGCGCGGGGCCCGGCAGGTACGTGCTCTTTGATGTAGCGCGCGATCAGACGATGGATGTGGAGCGTCGTCCCAGGGCCCTCCGCGATGGCGTGCGAGCGGTTCGGATACTCCATGAAATCGAACGGCTTGCCCAACTCGATGAGGCGGTTCACCAGTTTCTCCGTACCCTGGAAGTGCACGTTGTCATCGCCGGAACCATGGATCAGGAGAAGTTTCCCGCGAAGCCCCTCGGCAAAGTGGATGGGTGAGCCGCTGCGATAACCATCCGCATTCTCCTCCGGCAGACCCATATAGCGTTCCTGATAGATCGTGTCGTAGAGCCGCTGATCCGGCACAGGCGCCACCGACACGCCGGCGCGAAACAAATCGGGGGAGCGGAAGAGGAGATTGAGCGTATTCGATCCGCCGCCGCTCCAGCCCCAGACACCGACACGAGAGACATCGACATAGGACCGCAGGCGAGCCAGCGCGATCACCGCCTCGGCCTGATCCTGTGACGAAAGCACGCCCACCGAGCCGTAGATCGACTTGCGCCAGGCCCGGCCCTTGGGTGCGGGCGTGCCGCGATTGTCGAAACTTGCCACCAGGTAACCTTCCTCGGCGATGGCACGATGAAACAGGCCCCGGTTTCCGGCCCAGGCATCGACAACCGTCACGCTGGCAGGTTCTCCATACACATACACGAGCAGTGGGTACTTCTTGGAAGGGTCGAAGACTCGCGGCTTGAGGAGCCACCCGTCGAGCACCGCGCCATTGTCGAGCGTGAGCTGCAGAAACTCTACTGGCGGGTCCACCAGCGAGGCGGCATTGGCTCGCAACACGGCATTGTCTTCGAGTACACGGATCGGCTTGTGGCCGGGCAGGCTGACCAGATCGATCACCGGGGGACGGTCGAACCGGGAATAGGTATGAAACGCCCACTGGCAGTTGGGCGCGATGTCGTACACGTGTGTGCCCGGCTGCTGATCGGGGCTCAGGCGAACCGGCGGACCGGGTTGATCGGCGGAGGAACGGTAGAGATAGCGCTGCGTGGCGTTCGCCGGTGACGCGGTGTAGTAGATCCAGCGGCTCTGCGGGTCCACGGCCTGTAGTGACAGAACGTCGGAGGCCTGAGGTGTGAGGAGCACCGGCGCGCCGCCGTCCACTGGCGCGGAATAGGCATGGCTCCATCCATCGCGCTCGCTGATCCAGAGCAGGTTCCTGCCCTGATTCAGCCAATCAAACCCGCTCAACTCGCCGCCCCGATGCTGGACATCCACCCATGCGGCGTCGCGGTCTTCGAAGATCGCCTTCACCGCTCCGGAGCCGGGATCGGCGGAAAAAATCGTCGCTTTGTTTTGCAGCCGGTTGAGCTGGCCGATCACCAGCCCTGGCGCATGATCGAGCCATTCGACCTTGAAGATGTAGTGCTCGCGCGGATCTCCCGGCACAGCGATCCAGCGCGGCGCACCACCCTCTGCGCTGATCACGCCTACGCGCACCGCGGAATTCTTCGTGCCGGCCTTGGGATACGGGATGTAGTTGATCTTCGGATAGAGCGAGGTGGTGTTGTCGATCAAAGCGAACTGCTCAACGCCCGTCGAATCGAACTGCCAGAAGGCGAGGCTCTGGCCATCCGGGGACCATCGGAAGCCGTCGCGCACATTGAGTTCTTCTTCGTAGACCCAGTCAGAAGCAGCGTTGACCAGCGTGGCGGACCCATCAGTCGTGAGGGCGCGGATGGAGCCGGTCGCAAGGTCTTCGACATAGAGGTTGTTCGCGCGAACGTAGGCGGCCCGTGAACCGTCCGGCGAGAACTTTGCGAAGCTCAGCGAGGATGGCGGTGCATCGCCACCCAGTTTCTTGAGATTGCCGGAAGTCCGGTTGAGCACCCAATAGTCACCACGCGAGTTGGTTCGCCACACCTTACGCGATTCCGTATAGATCAGCAGGAGGCCGGCATCCTTGCTCCAGTGGTAGTCATCCACAGTGAGAGCCTTGGTGGCCTTCGGCGGCGTGAGTTGCTTGTGCGAAACCAGAATCGAACGCTGGCCGGTCGCGGTCTCGTATTGAACAATTTCCTTTGCACCGCCGGAGCCCGGAGCGTTTTCAAGCGTCGTGTATGCCGCGCCACCGCGGATCCACCGTGCGGGACCGAAACGTTTCGTCCGGAAGGACGGCGAATCATAGATCCGCTTCAGGCGCTGGCCGAGCTCATCGGAATCCGCCAGACAAGCCGGGAGAACACTGAGGAACGCGACCAATGTCGCGATAGGGGCACGCCAAAGCATTGCATCATGATAGCGGCATTTCCTGGCGCAACGCCCGTTCGTGATGTGAGTGGCACTCAACGGCGGGTGGTTCGAGTCAATCTGAGATACCTTGGAGGTTGGCTTGAGGAGAATGATGCGTATCACCAAGATTAGCGCCTTTCGCGTGGAGTTGCCGCTGCACGAAGGAAGCTACAAATGGTCCGGTGGCAACGCCGTGGACGTCTTCGATTCCACCGTGGTGGAAATTCAGACCGATGCGGGAATCACTGGCTACGGCGAGATCTGTCCTCTCGGGCCGGCCTATCTTCCGGCTTACGCCACGGGAGCGCGCACGGGCATTGCCGAGATCGCGCCTCAGTTGCTGGGGCTGGATCCTACCCAGTTGGGTGTGATCAATCGGGCAATGGACCGGGCGATGCGCGGCCACCCTTACGTGAAATCGGCACTGGACATGGCATGCTGGGACATCCTGGGCAAGGCGAGTGGACAGCCCGTCGTGGTGCTGCTGGGAGGACGTTTCGGCGACGACTTCGCTTTGTACCGCGCCATCTCGCAGGACACGCCCGAAGCAATGGCGGAGAAGGTGGCGGCTTACCGCGGCCAGGGCTACACGAAGTTCCAACTCAAGGTCGGCGGCGATCCGGATACGGACATCGCACGCATCCGCGCCGCGGCGGCGATCCTGGGTACCGGCGAGGTGCTGGTCGCCGACGCCAACACTGGCTGGACGCAGCACCAGGCAGTGCGAGTGGCCGGCGCAGTCCGCGATGTCGACGTCTACATCGAGCAGCCTTGCATGCATTACGAGGAGTGTCTGGCCGTCCGCGAGCACACGGACCGGCCGATGGTGCTGGATGAATCCATCGACGATGTCCTGATGGTGTTGCGCGGCTACCAGGATCGCGCGATGGACGTCATCAATCTGAAGATCTCCAAGGTGGGTGGAATCACCAAAGCGCGTCAGATTCGCGATCTCTGCGTCTCGTTGGGAATTGCCATGACCATTGAGGATACCTGGGGCGGCGACATCATTACCGCGGCCATCGCCCATCTGGCGCACAGTACGCCGCCGGAACTCCTGTTCTCGTCCACGGACTTCAACAGCTATGTTACGGTGAGCTTTGCGGACGGGTCGCCGCAACGCAAGCATGGCAGGCTGGCGGCATCCATGGCGCCGGGACTGGGAATTGCACCGCGAATGGATGTGTTGGGGGCGCCTGTGTTTGAGATCGGCGGGTGAGCGCCCGGGTGGGATTTCGCATAGGGAATTCAGGAGTGAATCAATGAAACGGATCTATATCGCTGCTTATCATCAATCGAAGTTCGGGAAACTGATGGGGATGACCGTGCCGCAGATTGTCGACAACGCGATCGCCGGAGTGTGCCAGGAGATCTCCGTTCCCGCCGATGCGCTCGATACGGGTTCCATCGGCGCGGTCTGCAACATGACGTTGAATGAGCAGGGGTTGCTGGCCGGGCTGATGGCGATGACGCCGGGGCTTGCCGGGAAGCCAATCGAAGCCGTCGAAAACGCGTGCGCCAGCGGAGGCCAGGCGATTCTCTCCGTCATCGCCAAACTCCAACAAGGTTGGGGAGAGACCGGCATCGCCGTTGGCTTCGAGAAGATGCGTGACGCCGAAGGCAAGATGGACGGCAAGCTGATTGGCAAGGCGCTGGGCTACTTCTCGCATCCCGATGAGCGCGAGGGCAAGGTGTTCGTCTTCCCGCATCTGTTTGCCGAAGTGATGCGTGACTACATGTCCACTCATGGCGCCACGGAAGAAGATCTCGCCGCCATCGCCGTGCAGGAGTATGCCAACGCGAAGTACAACCCCTATGCGCAGATGCAGAAGGTACAGATCACGTTGGAGCAGGCGATGAAGATCGAGGGCATCAATCGCTACGTGGTGGATGGCCTGCCGCTGAAGACCTACGACTGCTCGCAGATCACGGACGGGTATGCGGCCATGATTCTCGCTACTGAGGAGGGTCTGCGCAAGCTGGGTGTCGATAAGGCGGACTGCGTCGAGATCGCGGGTTACGGTCAGGCGACCGATCCGTTGCGGAAGGAAGGGCGCGAAGTCCTGCGGGCGAAAGGCGCGTTCTGTGCGATGTCACGCGCGTACAACATGGCTGGGCTGAAGCCGGCTGACGTGAATGTCGCGGAGGTTCACGATTGCTTCTCAGTGATGGGAGCGATCGGAGCGGAAGTGATCGGGCGAGCCGAGTATGGCCGCGGTGCAAGGTTCTGGAGGGATGGCAAGGCAGCGCCGGATGGCGAGTGCGCGATCAATACTTCCGGCGGACTGATCGCGAAGGGTCATCCGATTGGCGCGACGGGGATCTCGATGGTGGGATGGGCCGCGTGGCAACTGCTCGGCAAGGCGCCGAAGGAATTGCAGGTGCCCAATGCGCGTGCCGCAGCGACCTTCAATATCGGTGGCCCGATTTGTGCTTCCGTCTGTACGGTGCTTCGGCTCGCCGCATAGCAACCGCTGGCCAGGCTGCGGGGCCGCCTTCAGACTGCGCGGCAGATTCGCATCAATCCGGAGAGCCTTGCGCCGCGCGCGCCTGGGTTCGCAGACCTGCGGCCTTCGCGTCTTCTTCCTCAGACAGGTAGGCGACGATCAGAGGAGCTGCCGCAACCGCCACGGCTTCCTTCTCCGCATCTTCGAAATGGTCCAGAAACACTTGCTTTCCCAGGTCGATCCGAAGTACCTCTTCCTGAAGAACGCCGTTCTCACGATAGGCCACGGTTGCCAGCGGTCCGGGTGGATCCGTCAGGATCTCGATATCGGCGAACTCCAACCCCGCCCCTCCAGTGACTTTGCCGCGGAGATCGATGATCTCGGTTTTCCAATCCAATGTGATGCTCATCGTTGCTACCTCATCCACTCATACCTGATATCGGCAAACTACGGCATATTTGTTAATGTATCCGAGCGCCAACAGTTCGGCGTCCCTCAGAGCGCGGACAAGTGTCTCGTATTCGATCGACAGTTTCGAAGGTCGTGGTGTCGCATGGGATCCGGGAGGAGTGTTCACCTTCCGCTCGAGGTCCCGGCGAAAGCGTCGTGGCTCGGCCACGCCAAGGATGAACTGCTGCATTCCATCGTGCTGATAGGGGAACGTGGCGGCTTCGAGATGTCTAGCGACCTCAATCACCGGATCGACTAACGGCGTTGTCCGGCAATTCGATCTGATAGACATAGGGTCTCTTGGACCCGCTCCGGCTGCGGCCAGCACGTGCGTACTGGCAGGCTACGCCGAACGAGAGAGTCAGCGAAATGAACGGGCTTTGGGTTGTTCCGCGGGCGACATGGTTCATCAGGCGTAGCACGCTGGGCTCTCGTTGAGGTTCATGGGCGCTGAACCCAGTCAGCCGAGCGTCATTGATGTGCCAATAGGTTCCCACTCCGGCACCCCGGTAGTAGATCGGCATTTCTTGTCGCTTCCATTATGGCAGACGGAGGTGAACCTATTCGCTTCCGTTGACCATCAGACGGCTTTCGCGTTTCGCTTTTAGACCGTCGAGATACTCCGAGAGCTTTATGGGCGCTGGTGCGCCCTTCTCCATCTGCCGCTGTACCGACTTCTGGTAGCGCCGAAGTGTCTCCTTCTTGTTACCGTCTTTCAGATTGCACAGCTCGATATCGAGCAGGATTTCGATTTCCCAGGGACGGAATGTGTTCCGATTCACAGTGCCCCTCAGCAACTCCTGAATCAGCTTGTTGAACTGATTCAGCATCAGTTCACTGTCTTCGTGCGAACTCACCATACCCTAATCCCCTATCGGCTGATCGGCGAACAATCTTAAGACACCCAGGCCTTCCCGCCTCAATCAAAGTAACGGAATCGAGCCCTGAAGATCTACTCCTGGTAGACGATCTTGCCGTCCATCACCGTCATCATCACTCTGACTTTCTCGATGTGTTCTGGTTGGATGGTCAGCAAGTCTTCCGAAAGTACCGCAAGATCGGCCAGTTTGCCAACTTCCAGGGACCCTTTTTGAGCCTCCTCAAAGCTCGCGTGGGCAGAACCCATGGTATAGGCGCGGATCGCCTCATCCACACGGATCCTCTGTTCCGGAACCCATCCACCCGGCTGCTTTCCGTCCAGGGTTCGCCGGGTCACCGCGGCGTAGATGCCGAGGATTGGATCGATTGGCGCAACGAACCAGTCCGATCCGAACGCAAGCGCCACTCCCGCATCCAGCAGGGACCGGAAGGCGTATGTCCCTTTCACCCTTTTGGCGCCGATTCGCTTCTCGGCCCAACGTCCATCGTCGATTGCGTGATAGGGTTGCATGGAGGCAATCACGCCCGATCGCGCGAACCTCGGGATGTCCTCGGCACGCAGATGCTGGGCATGCTCGATCCGAAAGCGGCGGTCGCGTGCGCCGTTCTTGCGAATGGTCTCTTCAAACATTTCGAGGACGGTATGATTTGCCCGGTCGCCGATGGCGTGGATCGCCAGTTGAAGCCCGGCCTGATCGGCCCCCATGATGTTCTTCTGCATCTTTCCAGGAGGGATCATCTCGTCGCTTGGAAGGCCGAAGTTACCTGGGGCGTCGGAGTAGGCGTCGAAGAACCATGCCGTGGTCGAGCCGAGTGATCCGTCGGAGAACCCCTTCAGGCCGCCGACCCGCAACTTGTCGCCGCCGAAACCGGCATTCACTCCCACAGCCGCCAGCCTCTCCCATTGCGCCAGGGGCTGCAGACCGTAGATGCGCACCGTGAGATCTCCGCGCCGCAGCAAGCTCTGGTAGACACCGAGGATCTCCGGCCCGGCCGAAACGTCATGCACGCTGGTGACTCCATGGCGATTTGCGTAGCGCATTGCAGCCCGCACGCCGTCCTCGATCTCCGCAGGGCTTGGATCCGGCATCACCCGGTAAACCGCGTTCATTGCGGCATCCTTGAGCACGCCCGTAGGCTCACCCGAGGCGTCGCGCACGATTGCGCCTCCTGGCGGATCCTTCGATTCCCGGCTGATCCCCGCCAGCCGTAGCGCGACGCTGTTGGCAAGCGCCATATGCCCGTCGAGCCTGTTGACGAAGACGGGGTGATCCGGCGTCACGGAATCGATGAGTTGTCTTATGGGCAGCCGGGCGGATGCGAAGTTCTCATGATCCCAATCGCCGCCGGTGATCCAACGCCCTTTGGGCTGCTTTCGCGCGAACGCAGCGATGCGGTCGCGGAATTCCTCTTCTGACTTGGCGTCGCGAAGCTGCACACTTGCCAGACGGGTACCGCCGGTGTAGAAGTGCACATGGGAGTCAATGAAGCTGGGCATCGTGAACCGGCCGTTCAGGTCGACGATCTTCGTTGTGGGGCCGGCAAATGGCTCGATCTCCTGGTTCGATCCGACTGCAAGGATACGGCCGCGCCAGCACGCCACAGCCTGGGCCTCGGGCTGCTTTGGGTTCACGGTCCAGATCCGTCCGTTGCGTAAGATCAGATCAGCGGACCCCGTCGCATTCCCGGCCGCATTCCCAAACATCGGCGTCATGACAAGCCATACCCCCCAATGCACTACCAACCGTTTTGATAGCATCAACCCATTATGTTGCGAAGGGACTTTCTCGCGGGCGCCGGCCTTGTGTCCGCGCGGGCTCTGGCGGGTGCGGATGGTACGGCTCCGGTCTTCGAAGCGGAGAACATCTTTCCGTTGGATGTGAAACACAACCACGCATCCTGTATCGTGGAGCTGCCGAATGGTGATCTGCTCACGTGCTGGTATCGCGGATCCGGCGAGCGCACGGCGGACGATGTGCAGGTGCTGGGCGCGCGAAAACGCAAAGGCAGCAAGCAGTGGACCGCGCCGTTTTTGCTGGCCGATCAGCCCGGCTTCCCTGATACGAATCCATGCCTGTTCGTCGACAGCCGCCAACGGCTCTGGCTGATCTGGCAAACGATACTCGCCAACGAATGGCACACGGCATTGACGCAATACCGGATCACCTCCGATTGGGACCGGCCGGCTGAGCCGCGCTGGCAGACCAGTGAGCCCCTGCTCTTCGTGCCGCGCAATTTCGCGCCGAAGGTGACCGAAGCGCTGGAGCCGCTTCTGAAGTCGGGTAACGAACGGGCTGCCAAGTGGGCAGCCGAGGGTTTGAAGAAAGCCAAGGACAAGTACTTCTCGCGGATGGGATGGATGACGCGGGCCCATCCGGTGGAACTGCCTTCGGGCCGGATCATCGTGCCTCTTTATTCCGACGGCTACGACTTCTCGATCATGGCGATCACCGACGATGGCGGCCGCACGTGGACCAGCAGCGATCCGTTGCCGGGATTCGGCAATATCCAGCCTGCGATTACGCGGCGGAAGGACGGCTCGCTTGTCGCTTACATGCGCGACAATGGTCCGCCGCCCAAGCGTCTGCATGTGAGCGACTCTGCGGACAACGGGGTCACATGGTCTCCGGTCAAGGATACGGATATCCCCAACCCGGGTAGCGGTTCCGATGCGATCGTGTTGAAGGACGGCACCTGGGCGCTGATCAACAACGATCTCGAACGTGGCCGTCACGATCTGGTGCTGCGCCTGTCCGACGATGAGGGCCGCTCGTGGAAGTGGAAGCGAAGCGTTGAAATGGACAATCGAGGGCAAGGTGCGAGTTCGTTCCACTACCCGTCGCTGATTCAAAGCAAAGATGGGCTGATCCACGTGTCGTATTCGATGTTCCTGAATCACCTCCCGAACACGGAGCCGCGAAAGACCATCCGTCACGCGGTGTTGAACTCCGCATGGGTGAAGGCGAGCTGACAGTTACGGCACATCGGTTACATCCAACGCCCATTTGGTGCGCGCCACGCCGACCACCATCATCTCCAGTGGTTCTGTTCCGTTGTTCTCAAACGAATGGACCTCGCGGAAGAAGACCGGCACTGCGTCTCCCAGGCGGATCGTGGCGGACTCCTGATCCACCGATGCAAGCCCCGACCCGCTGATGACATACCAGAACTCTTCCACGCCTTCGGAACGGTGCTTGCCGACGGACGCGCCTGGCGGAACCACGACATGATCGACATAGGACCAGTTACTGAAGAACACTTCCGGTGGCAAGGCGCGGCGATACTGCACGGTGCCTTTTCCACCATGAAATGCGGCAGTAGGCTTCAACAGGGACCTGTCCAGCCGCAACGTAATGAACACGGGCTTGGGATCGAGCGTCACCCCAACACGATCATCTCCGAGATCCGAGGCATCGTACTTTCCCTTGATACTGCCGACTGCGATGTTCATCCATTGCACCGGTTTGGCGGTGGGATTGTAGATCGCGTGCGAGCGTCCCATTCGGCATGGCGCGCCCGCCGGACCCTTGAGCAGGGAGGTCCGGCCATCCACGGTGAACTGTGCTTCGCCGTCGAAGATGACGAACATCTCCTCCATATGGTTGTGATAGTGGTGGCCGATGCCGCCTCCGGGCGGAAGCACCCCGCGATGGAGGAAGATCACGTTGGTGTTGAACGTAACGGCGTCAAACAGACCCTGATAGTGCAACTCACCCGCGCCGCCGTGAACGGCTTTCGCCACGCGGTATTTTGCGGGATCCGTATGCGCGATCCTCTTCTCGAGCGGTTCTTTGGCCGCGAGGGGAAGCAGGCACAAAAGCAAAACGGGGGTCCGCATAGGACCCCCATTCTTTCACGGAAACGCGAATCTTGCAGCTAGGCCTTCTTGCCCAACTTGTCGATTTCGTTCATGTAGACCCGGCGGCCTTCCTCCATCGCGAGATTGGCGAGGATTACGGCGGAAGAATCGGCCAGACCGACCTCGAGATCCGCTTTCGGCCGCTTGCCGGTGCGAACGCTGTTGAGGAATTCGTCCAACTGCACGTCCACCGGATTGCGCGTCTCTTCGGGCACCATGACGCCCTTTGAGTAGAGCCAGCGGCGGGCGAACTTCATTTCGCGGGCGAGGAAGCTATCCTTGTCGGAGATCTGATCTCGTGACAGGAGCACCGGAAGCGGGCGTCCACCAGCCCCAGTACTGAGCAACGTGGCCGAAGTGCCGACTGCCTTCTCTTTCTCCTTCTTCGCGTCCGACACCTTCGGACCCGGCTCGTAGTACCACAGGGCAAGTGCCGGCTCATTGTCGGTGCCCACCGTGATCTCGATGGTTCCCTGTGTGCCCATGATCACTTCGCCGAACTCGGTGCGCTGACCCTGGAACATGCACAGGTGCTTGTTCGTGCTGATGGAGCTGTACATCAGCTTGCGGCCCTTGGGGTAGCTGAAAATGAGCTGGATGTTATCGAATACCGTGCGCCCATCCTTGTGGTAGTCGATCCCGCCGACGCCCATCACAAACTCCGGATGCGCGCCGAACATCATGTCGGCCACATCGATCTGGTGCGAGGCGAGCTCCGCCGTCAAGCCGCCGGAGAATTCCTTGAACAAGCGCCAGTTGTTCTTGCGCCAGGTCCAGCCGGGGTTGCGATGCCACTGGGCGTAGACGTGTGTCACGTCGCCGATCATGCCCTTGTCGATCATCTGCTTCGCCGTCTGATAGAACTCGCTGTAACGGCGCTGCAGACCCACTTGCATCACCTGCTTCGGGCGCTCGTTGCACATCTGGCGAAGCTCATGTACTTCCTCGGCCTTAAACACAAGGCTCTTTTCGCAGAACACGTGCTTGCCGGCGAGCAGAGCATCCTTGGCGATCGGGAAGTGTGTGTAGAGCGGAGTGGCGATCACTACCGCGTCGATGTCCTTCCGCGTGAGTAATTCGCGGTAGTCCTTGTAGGTCTGCGGCTTGTCAGGCGCTTCCGCCAATCCCTTCTGCAGCGCGGCGTCGTCGACGTCACAGATCGCGACGCACTTGCCGCCGTCCACATTCTTGAAGTGCTTCAGGTGATACTGGCCGCGGCCGCCGGTGCCAATCACACCGTAGTTCACAACACTGTTGGCGGCCTTTACCGTTTGAATCGCAGGCGCGGCTTTCGCCTTGCGAGTCATTGCTACAGCAGCCGTGGCCGCTCCAGCGATCTGGACAGCTTCACGGCGGGTCAGGTCAGACGAAGATGGCTTCTTTGGCATTTGCAACTCACTCGTGATTAGAGTCTACCGAAGTGTCGGACAATGGTGCAATTCGGTTACGGCCCACCCACTCGGCCCCTGCGAGCACGATCATGGATGCCAGGAACGAGAACAAGACGATCATGACGGAGTATTTGAACGGGCCGTACTCGTTGGTCAGCTTGTGATTGAGCCACGGCCAGACAAGAAAGATGAGGTATTTCAGCGCTTCCAGCAGAAGCCCGGCAAAGATCGCGATAGGCACAACGCGCCGGGGCCGGATCTTGGTGTTCGGCAGGAGCCAGTAGATCACGAACAGGACCAGGATGGAGATGGGCAGCGCAGCCAGCTTGAAGAAAGCCGATGCGAGGAAGGTGCCGAGTGTGCTCTTTACGCCCAGCAGGCGGACCAGAAACTCTTGATTGGCCGCCGTGAGGATGAACGACAGCATCACCAGTGCGCCGCATGCGAAGATCAGGCCCAGGCTGACCACCTGGTTCATGAGAAAGCTGCGATGCTTCTTGACGCCCAGTGCGCGGTTCAGTGCGACTTCGAGAGGCTCAAACACGCCGTTGGCCGTGAAGAACAGCAGGAACACGGAGGCGATTTGAAATGGTCCGCGCGTCCAGAACACAGCCTTCAGATTCCGGACGACATACTCGCCCATGGCGTCCGGGAAGAGATCACTGAGTGCGAGATAGATGGCCTGTTCGGCGGCGTTCCAGTGCAGGACGTAGCGGCACAGCGACACCATGACGATGAGGAACGGAAAGAACGAAAGCAGCACGTTGGCGGCGATGGAGAAGCCATAGACGTGCACCTCCACTTCCATCCAATAGCGGAAGGTCGGGCCGAACAGACGGCGCAGGTTGGCCCAGACGCCGGGCGTTTCGATGGGTCCGGAAAACACCGGTTCGGCTGGTGAGGTGTGCTCCATGCTTATCGATCACTCTTCTTCATGCGTGCAGAGAGAGGTTGCCTCGGTGCGGCTTTGTCCCAGTGGCGGGGCGCATGCGCCTCAATTGTGAGAGCGGTTTCGAGGCCCGGCTCAGGACGCATTTGTAGCAAGCCAAATGGGTGGCTCGGCGCAGATAAGGCTGCATAGCGTCCGGACTGCCCACTCCCGGCACGCGTTCCCCACCGCGCCCCAACAGACGCAGAACGGGTAAGGGAGGTTCGCCGGGAGGCTGGCATGAACCTCCAGCTTAGCGCGGAGTTCGGCTCTGGTGCCCTTCGCCAACAGGGAGCTTTCGGTACGGCCACTTTGCCAGTGGCGGCGCGGTGCGCCGGGCACGGTCTTCGAAGCCTTCTCCAGGGCCGGGCGCATTGTCGAACACCTGGCCGACGCCTTCGCCAATCGCGAGCCCGGAGATCTTCACATTTTTGACCTGATGCTCAAGCCGGAAGGCGCGCGATGTTTGGTAGATGGTGTTGTCGCGCGCAGTTACCCACGCACTTCCCAGCGTGCCACGACAACGGAAGGCGATGTCGTTCTCCACGAAGACATTGTTCTCGACGATGGCGTGGATCTGTTCCTTCAGATTGAGAGCCGCGCCATTACCAATCTGCCCGTGGCCCCAACCCTTCATGAGCGTGTTGCGAATCGTGATGGTGGCGCGCGGCGCCATCGGGTCCACCTTGCTGTCAAAGGCGTTCTCGCCGGGACGCTCACCTTTCCGGAAGCCCGCATAGCCGGCATCCAGAGGACCTGTCCACAGGAAGCAGTTTTCCACCAGCACCTTATCCCAAGGATATGGCTCGCTCTTGCGGCCAGGGTCGAATTGAATCGCATCGCCGCTCACATGAGAGATCTCGGTGTTGCGGACGACGAGATCCAGCGGCCGGCCGGTGATGCCGTGCGAGTCCTTCTGGTCCTGGAAGGTCTGGTTGAGCAGATGGTGGATGTGGCAATTCTCGATGCGTACATTGCGCGCGTAGACTTCAATGCCGTCGCGCTGGCCATAGCGAACGGTACAGTTCCGGAGCACGACGTTATCCGCAAGGATGCGGACCAGATCCTGCTCCGCCCACTCTCCGTCCACCAGAATGTTCTCGTAAACGCCGGGCTCCGTGATTCGCAACATCTTCACCCGCTTCGCCTCGGGACCGGCGCCAACGGGTCCTGTCAAGCCGGCATACTCCGCCGCGCCAGCAACTCCGCCTGCAATTGCCGAGATGAGTATGAATGGAAGGTAAGTTTTCATGGTGGGCATTGCCTCCCAGTTAGCGTCAAGTACGCGCGCGTGATGGAGTCCACTTACATTGGTCCTGAGTTTCTTAGAACCGCATGACTTACGTACTCGACGGTGATCGGAACTCCATCGCGGAAGCGGCCCTTCACGACGATCTGATACGCGGCGTCGTCCGGCGGTTGCATTCGCTGCCACAACTCCGCCATCCGGTCCGGCCGGGTAACGTATTCCGACGCGAGATTCGTGCCCTCGCTCGAGGAGCTATCGAGCACCACCAGCCGGCTTCCGGGAGCGAGCCCGGGGTAGCTCGAGATCAAGGCGTACTCGGAGGTAATGGCTCCATGCGGTGTGTCACTGGTGGTCGCATATGCAGCCGGCTCGTTCTTTTCGGGATACCGGTTCACGATCCGGCGCGAGCGGCTTTCGAACTTCGACCGGTACGGCAGATCGAGGATCTGACGGTTGAACTTGGCACCGCCCAGCAGGATGACATGATCACGTTTCAGGTCCTCCCAAGAGACATCCTTCGATCTGCGGAGTGTGACAGGAACACCACGGGATGCGAGCAGTTTGGTGATACGGACCGCCGCCTCCAACTCGCCGAATCCGGTGAAGTGATAAACAGGCCGGACCTCGGAGGGTTTCAGGGCGCCGATAATCCCTTCCAAAACGGGGCTTCGCGACAGCTCGTCGGGCGAGTTCCCGTGAGGGTCCCGGACGTAGGCACCATCCACCTTCAGGAAGATGGGTGTGCCGTACACCAGCAGCGTCGGCAGACGTCTGCTCAACTGTGGCGCCCAGAACCGCTCGATTCCCTCATTGGAGCCGTTCCGGTTTACGAGGGCCAGTGAGCCTCCCGCAACGGCAACCAAAGCCACCAGTACACCCCATAGCCATCTGGATCTGAGAAACGCCCGATCCCCCGCCGCGGTGGGTTGTGTCCCTGGATCGGGGGCGGGTGTTACCGCCAGCATTTCTGGCGGCAGAGCGCCGGGCGCTTCAGCGCCGGAAGCCGCCTCGGGCACTGGCGCGCGGCTGGCTAAATTGGGCAAGAATTCGACCGAGTAGCTGCCTTTGGGAATGCTGATGCGGATCTCACGCCCTGCGCCCTCGCTGTTGTAGTAATTGTTCAGCCGGGTCCGCAGACGCCCAATCTCAACCCGAACCGTCGCGTCCAGACGAGGGTCGTAGTCCACTGGCTTCCCGAAAACCTCGACGCCGATTGTGTACTCCTTGAGCGATTCCGTGGCCCCATTCAGAGCGCGGCCAGCCAGAAACGACAGCAACGCGTAGCTGTGGCTACCCTCCCGGACCAGCGTTCCTTGAAGGATCGCCCGCAGTTCCTCCTCTCTTGCCGCACGAGTCAACATAGGCTCGCCCTCAGTATACAACCGTGTTACTCGGCGTATCATACCGTAACGCCATTGACTTCCTGGGGATTCGAATCCAGACTGAGTTCATCGGAAATGCTCAGGTGCGTTCCCAAGGAGGATCCATGCGTCTACTCGTCACAGCCCTTGCTTTTTGTTTCCTGCCGGTCTGTCTGCTTGGCCAGGCCAGCTTTACCGGAACTCTTCTCGGAACGGTCACGGATCCTTCGGGAGCGTCGGTTCCCGGGGCGGATGTGGCAATCACGAATATCGCGACAAATGAAACAGTCCGGGTGAAAACCGCGGAGACCGGACTCTACTATGTTCCGAACCTCCGGCCCGGAATGTACCGGGTATCGGTGGAGGCTTCAGGATTCCGGAAAGCGGTGCAGGACGGTATCTCGCTGCAGATCGACCAGCGGGCGCGAGTTGACGTGAAACTTGTCCTCGGAGCCACGTCGGAGGTGATCGAGGTGACGGCGCCCGCCCCCGTCGTCCAGTCCGAAACGGGCTCGCTGGGCCAGGTAATCGACAACACCAAGATCGTGAATCTCCCGTTGAACGGCCGAGGCGCCTTCAACCTGATCGGGCTGGTGCCGGGGGTTGCGGAAGGAACGTCAGGCTCCACGAGCGGCGCATCGGCGCGGATCAATGGCGGCCGGAACCGCATGAACGAAATCCAACTCGACGGCATCACCGCCGTCAACGTGAAGAACGGCGGGGTCAGTTACACGCCCATGGTCGATGCTCTACAGGAATTCAAGGTCGTCACGAACAGCTTCTCGGCGGAGTATGGGCGCAGTGGCGGGGGCGTGATCCTCGCCACAATCAAGAGCGGCACCAATGGTTTCCATGGAGTGCTGTTCGAGTTCCTCCGCAATGACGCCCTCAATGCCAGGAACTTCTTTGCGAACCCCGCGGATCGAAAGCCGGTTCTTCGACAGAACCAATTCGGTTTCGCGGTAGGGGGGCCGATCCGGCGGGACCGCACTTTCTTTTTTGCAGACTGGCAGGGAACGCGGGTGCGCACCGCCTCTGTGCGCACGTCGGCGGTGCCAACAGAACCGCTCCGCAACGGCGACTTCCGCGGCTTCAACCCGATCTACGACCCCGCCAGCACGCGCATCGAAGGCTCGCAAGTGCTGCGCGATCCCATTCCCAATAATCAGATCGCGCGCAGCCGATTTGACCCGGCAGCGGCCAGGATCATCGGGTATTATCCATTGCCCAACGGACCAGGGATCGCGCGAAATTACGTGCTGGCCGGTCCCGGCAAGAACGGCGCGGATCAGGGCGACATCCGCATTGACCACTCCATCGGGAACACCGCTAAGCTGATGGGACGCTACTCCATCGGTGACAACCTCAACACTCCCTCTCCCACGTTTCCTGGCCCAGGCAATCCGTCGAACTATCCGTCCGCGGGGCGGCAACAGAACGCGGTGATCAGCTATCTCCATACGCTTCGGCCAACACTGATCACCGAAGTTCGCGCAGGGCTGAATCGCGTATATTCCGAGAACACCGCGCCTACTTGGGGTCAGGACTGGCCAAGCCAGCTCGGCGTGCCGAATGTGCCTCAGGATGTGTTCCCGCGCATCAACATTACCGGCTTTGCCTCCATCGGCAACGATCGCAGCCGTCCTGGACTGCTTCGTACCACGGGATTCCAATTGCTGAACAACACCACGTGGATTCGTGGCAGCCACTATTTGAAATTCGGCTTTGATTTCCGGCGGAGCTTCATGAACAACTTCAATCCGACGAATCCGTCGGGCGAGTTCAGTTTCGGACCACTGCAGACCGGTATCTCGACGAACAGCCGGTCCGGTGATGCAGTCGCCAGCTTCCTGCTTGGCGCGGGGAGCGGTCTGCAGCTTCTGCCAGGCGTCTCCACGTATCTTTCGTTCCCTTCGTACGATTTCTATGTGCAGGACGATGTTCGTATCACGTCGCGGCTGACGTTGAATTTCGGTCTCCGGTACGAACCCGCCTTCCACTATGTGGAGAAGTTCAACCGCCTCACCAGCCTCAATCCGGAAAGGCGCACTCTGGATTTCGCGGGCGAGAACGGCGCGCCTCGCCATTTCTACAAGAACGACTGGATGAACTTCGGCCCACGCTTTGGCCTTGCCTACAGCATTTCGCCGCGGATGGTGGTGCGTGCCGGTTATGGCATTTACTATGCCTCGGCGCCGGTAGCCAGCAATCCGGGTACTCCGCTGGAAGCGCCGTTTCCATTTGCCCGTTCGGTGGCGATTCCGCCGACCCGCTTCCCGAACGAAGTCCTCTTCACCTTGAGCGCCTTCCCTTTACTGCCTTCGGACTTCGATCGTACCGGCAGAACCGCGGGTGAGATCGTCTATTTCGACCGGGAGTCCCGCGCGCCCTACATGCAGAGTTGGAACTTCACCATTCAACGGGAGATTCAGCAAGGGATGGCCGTTGAGGTCGCATATGCGGGAACCAAGGGTACACACCTCTACACACCAGGCGGCAACCTGAACCAGATCCGGCCGGAACTGCTTGGACCTCCCGACCGGTTTGGCGGGCTTTCGCCGCAGCAACGCCGGCCCTTCCCGGAGTTCCAGAACATCGCCTACAATTCGTTTGGCGTCTCGTCGATTTACCACTCGCTACAGCTCAAGACCGAGCAGCGGTTCCGAAGCGGGCTCAGCTACCTTCTCTCCTATACCTGGTCGAAGTCGCTCGACAATGGATCAGGACTCTTTCCAGGCGACAATCCCGACATTAGTTCTTCGTTCCGTCTGCAGAATATCTATGACATGAGAGGCGAGCGGTCGCTGGCGGCTGACGATCAGGCGCATCGAATGGTGCTCAGCTACAACTACGAACTGCCCTGGATGCGGAGCGGCAGCCGTCTGGTCCGGACGTTGGGAGCCTGGCAAATTGGCGGACTGATGCTGCTTCGCAGTGGTTTGCCCTTTGGAGTCGACAGCACCGCGAACACGACGAACTCCCTGGGTGGCCGCCAGCGCGCAAACCGCGTTGGCGACGGAAAGCTGGACCGCGATCAGCGCGGCATTGACCGGTGGTACGACACATCCGCGTTCGTCAACCCGCTCATCTATCAATTCGGCAATTCTCCTCGAAACGTGCTGCGTGCTCCCGGCAGAGTCAACTTCGACGTGATGCTCGCCAAGTCGTTTCCCTTCACCGAGCGCTATCGCCTCGATTTTCGTGCGGAGGGGTTCAATGTGACTAACACGCCGGGATTCGGCTTTCCGGGTGCGACAGTGGGAACCCCTGCCATGGGAATCATCACTTCCGCGGACGCAGCGCGGATTTTCCAGCTCGCTCTGAAGTTCACGTTCTGAGGATCGCGCAGCACGAAAATTCAGCCCGTGAGACAATCCAACATGAAGACGGGCGGCGGACCCGCCCAGTCGAGGTGCCGCATGCCGATGGTTCCGTTCATGTCCCGTTTCCCGGAGCTGGGTCCGCGGGAGACCCGTATGATCAAAGTGCTGTCTGACGGCCCGATACCGGCTGGGGAGTATGGCTTCTTTGAGCTGTACTGCGATGAGGCCGGGTGCGACTGCCGTCGCGTCATCATCTGCGTACTTCGGCCCGAAACCGGGTGGAACAAGGTCTGGGCGACGATCGGCTATGGGTGGGAGAAGCCAGAGTATTACCGAAGGTGGGCGGGTCCGGAAGCCGATCCCTTCGAGATGAAAGGCCCGAGTCTTGATGAACTCAACGAACAGAGCCAGTACGCCCCGGCTCTCCTGGAGTTCTTTCGCTCCATGACGGAATCGCAAGACTACGTGGCGCGGCTCAAGCGCCATTACGAGATGTTCCGCGATTCTGTCGAACGTGGCGGCCATTCGTCTGAGTCCGGGCACAATCGCATGGTCAACCGGCGCAAACGTCTACGGGATCCGAGGAGGCGCGGGACCGGGAGGCGGTAACCGGGAGGCGGTAACAGGGAGACGCGGCCTCTGACCCGAAGGCAGTGGCCGCATCATGTGAGTCCGTTGGCTACCGCTTCGGCCCGAAGTAAGCCACCACACCCAGCAGGAAAGTGCTCTGCGCTTTGGAGGATGCCAGTTCATTGCCGCGGTCGAAGTAAGGCTGATTCGACCAGTCCCGGCGATACTCCGCCCGGGTCAGGAAGCCTTCCTTCATCTTGAATTCCGCCGTCATGGTGAATTCCTTCAACTGCTGTGCCACGCCGGTGATGAAGCCCTTGCGATCATCGTAGACCTCGAAGCGGGGCGCGAGAGCGAACCAGTCATTCACGGCATAGCGATGGGCGAACGAAACGCCCCACCAGTCGTTATCCTGGCCGCCCTTTACCTTGTCGACACCGTAGTCAAAGTTCACATAGAAGCTGGCCTTCTCGGTGGGATTGAGGTTCAGCACCGTGTCCCAGAAGTGGCGGATGCCGTCATTCGTCGCGGTCTTCTCGGGACCCACATAGTAGTTGTTGAACCACGACACCTTCTTACTTGTCATGGCAGTGGTAAAGCCGAGGGTCTTGCCGCTGTTGTTGTCTTCCACGTTGTTCCAGCCGTTGATCACCTGGAAGCCGGCGGTGAACCAGCTCGTGAGAGGCTTGCTCATACGGGCGCCAAAGTGATAGTAGGGGCCGTTGGCGTAGAGGAGAGCGCGTGAGTAGTTCCAGGCAAGATGAGTTTCCGTGAGTTCCGCGCCGGCACTCGTGTAGAACTTTCCGAAGTCGAACGTGAACCCGTTCCAACTCTTGGGCGCCACTGTCACATAAGCCTGCGGAATGTGTCGCATGATGGCCGCGCCGTCCTTCATCGGCTCCGTGGCGTGAAAAAGATCGAACGCCCGGCCAAAGCCGAGGTCGAGGCGGAAGCCGACGGGATCGGCGGCATGCTGCAGCTCGAGCTTGGCCATGTTGAGGCTGAACTGATTCGCACGAACGTCGAAGTTGCGCAGGTTGTTGGTGCGCGAGGCCGGGTGATTGGCGTTGAACGAATAGTATCCGTCGATTAAGCCGCTAAAGTCGATAGGACCGGCTGACCACGCTGGCGGGGCCGGTGGCGGCGGTGCGGGAGTCTGGCTGCTTTGCGTCTGGCCAAAAGCCATGATCGAGACAGCCGCAGCGGTAAGTGTCAACTTGGATAGGGACATTTAATAGCTCCGGACGGGATTCGCTGTTGGAGCGTCGACGTGGCGCCCTTGTGGCTTCCCCGAGTCTACGCGTGTCAAACCAGTGACAGCCAATAGGAAATTTTGATGGAGTTGATAGACAATGAGGGGAATTCCTACAAGCCTATGAAAAAGCGGGCACTCCCGATCTCAATCAGAATTTTTGATCTGCCTGATAGAAACGTTTGAATTGTCTGTAGGTTAGGACGTAGGCATGATGAGTAGGACCAGTTCATCCTGACTCGAGGTAACTCCATGTCCAAACTTCTCCCTTTTGGCGCCGCCCTGGCAGCCACATGTTCCGCCCAGACTGTTCCGCCGGAAAAGATTGCCGCTCTTGAGTCGGCTGTTGCCTCGGCACAATCGTCTGGAGATAACGCCTGGATGCTCACCAGCTCCGCGTTGGTGCTGATGATGACGGGACCGGGTCTCGCCCTTTTCTATGGCGGCCTGGTTCGAAAGAAGAACGTACTCGGAACAATGATGCAGAGCTTCATCATGATGGCTCTGGTGACTGTCCTCTGGGCCCTTTTCGGATATAGCCTCGCGTTCGGAGAGGGAAGTTCGATTCTGGGCGACATGCGTTACCTGATGCTGAATGGGGTCGGCTCCGCGCCCAACACCGATTACGCCGCCACCATTCCGCACCAGACCTTCATGGTGTTCCAGTTGATGTTCGCCATCATCACTCCCGCGCTGATCACGGGCGCATTCGCCGAACGGATGAAGTTCAGCGGAATGCTCCTGTTCATGACCCTGTGGGTGACCATTGTCTACTTCCCGATGGCTCACATGGTGTGGGGCAAGGGCGGCTTGTTAAACGCGTTTCTCGGGGGCAGTATTCCCTGCTTTGATTTCGCGGGCGGCACCGTGGTGCACATTACATCGGGCGTTTCGGCGCTGGTGTGTGCGATTTATCTTGGCAAGCGCAAAGGCTACGGCTCGGAACCCATGAAGCCGCACAATCTTGTGCTCAGCTTCATAGGGGCCTGTCTGCTCTGGGTGGGTTGGTTCGGATTCAACGCGGGCAGCGCGCTTGGCGCCGGCGGTCTCGCCACCAGTGCATTTGTGGCGACACACTTCGGTGCGGCGGCGGCAGCCATCGGCTGGTTGCTCGCGGAGTGGATGCACAACGGCAAACCCTCCGTGCTCGGTGGAGTCTCTGGTGCGGTGGCCGGGCTGGTCGCCATCACACCCGGCTCGGGCTTTGTGAAACCGATGCCCGCTCTGGTGATCGGTCTGATCGCCGGACTCGTCTGCTACTTCATGGTCGCGATTCTAAAACAGAAACTCGGGTATGATGACTCCTTGGATGCCTTTGGTGTACACGGCGCAGGCGGCACTCTCGGTGCGATTCTGACTGGCGTATTCGCAACCAACGAGATCAACAACGCTCTGAAGGACTCGGCCGGCAACCCGCTCCCGCTCGGGCTTGTTGACGGAAACGGAGGTCAGATCGTCAACCAGATCATCGGCAGCGCGATCGCATGGGTTCTGGCAATCGTAGGAACGCTGATCATCCTGAAGATCTGCGACATGGTCACCGGAATTCGGGTGGATTCCGAGCAGGAGACGCAGGGTCTCGACCTCAGCATGCACGGTGAAGAAGCCTATAATCTGGAGGCCTGATTAGGAGAGTGATCCATGAAAAAGATCGAAGCAATCATCCAACCCTTCAAACTCGAGGAAGTGAAGGAGGCTTTGAAAGCCATCGGGATTGACGGCATGACCGTCACCGAAGTCCGAGGTCACGGCCGCCAGAAAGGTCACAAAGAGATCTATCGCGGCCAGGAATACACCGTCGATCTTCTCCCGAAAGTGAAGCTCGAAATGGTAGTCCCGAAAGCGCGGAGCGAAGAGGTGCTCAAGGCGTTGAGCGCGGCTGCCCGAACTGGAAAGATCGGTGACGGAAAGATCTTTGTCTACGATGTCGCAGAAGCCATCCGAATTCGAAACGACGACAGAGGCGAGGCTGCACTCTAAGCCCTCTCTCGATCAAATCAAACACAACTTTCTCCAAACAGGAGACGCGGGGGCGGTCCTACGGGACCGCTCCATTCTTGTCGAGGAGCAGGTACGGGAGGCGTTTGCCTCGCATCTGGCAAGCGTGGCGACCGGCGGAATCGCGGTCCTCGCGGTAGGCGGATTCGGCCGCGCGGAACTGTTCCCATTTTCCGACATCGACCTGTGCCTGCTGGTGGATAACGAAAAACTCGTGGATTCGATGAAGCCCGAGATCGCGAGCTTCCTGCAAAGCCTGTGGGATACGGGCTTGCGTGTGAGCCAGTCCGTTCGCACCATTCCCGAATGCTGTGAGCTCCACGACCATAACGTCGAACTCAACGTCAGCCTCATTGATCAGCGCTTCCTGGCGGGGGATGTCAGCCTTCATGCCAAGCTCGACCCCAAGCTCGGGAAGTTCCTGGAGGGCCAGCGCGCCAATCTGAGCCGTCACCTCTGCCGGCTTGCCCGTGCGCGCCATACCCAGTACAACGACACGATCTATCATCTTGAGCCGAGTATCAAGGAGGCGCCGGGAGGCCTTCGCGACCTTCATCTGCTCGACTGGTTCCGCAAGCTGCAGGTGCCCGGAATGGCGAGTCTTCCGTGGGCCGACAGCATCAGTGCGGCACGGGAAACGGTGAGTCAGATTCGCTGCTACCTGCACTACCGTTCGAATCGCGATAACAACGTGCTCTCGTTCGAGGCGCAGGAAGAACTGGTGGAGCAGAGCTACTCGGGATTCCCCACTCCCGAAGACTGGATGCGCGAGTACTATCGCCGCGTGCGCTTCGTTTATGGGTCCGCAACGCGTGCAATCGAGGGTGTGGAGGCGAAGAGCAGCTTTCTGTTGACGGGGTTCCGCGAATGGCGCTCACGGCTCTCGAACTCCGATTTCACGGTGGCGAAGGATCGCGTGTTCTTCAAGGCCGCGAACTATATGCAGACGGACCCCGCTGTGGTGTTGCGTCTTTTCCAGTTTGTCGCGCGGCATGGCATTCGTCTCTCATTGGAGGCGGAGCGCCAGATCGCCGAGGCGTCGGGTCACTTGCGCGAGCATTTCAGAACACCCCAGCCGCTGTGGCCGCTGATCCGTGAGATGCTGAACCTGCCCCATGCCGCAATGGCCTTGCGTTCGATGTGCGACACCGGCGTGATGCGCATGATCTTCCCCGAGTGGGAATCGATTGAAGCGTGCGTGATCCGCGACTTCTATCATCGTTACACCGTCGACGAGCACACCATTGTCACGATTGAGAATCTGCAGAATCTGGCGCGGACGGCCGAGCCGGGCCATCGAAGATTCTCCACGCTGCTTTCCGAAGTGGAGGAGTTGTCGGTACTCCGCCTCGCACTGATCTTTCACGACGTAGGCAAAGGCGGCGAAGGCGAAGCGCACTCCATCGAATCCGCGCGCCTCGCCATGGAAGCGATGCACCGCATTCAGGTGCCGGAGAAACATCGCCGTATGGTGGAGTTTCTCATCCTCCAGCATTTGTCGTTATCGGCGGCCATGACTTCGCGCGATCTGGATGATCCTGCCACCGCGCGAATGCTGGCCGAGAAGGTCGGCACCATTGAGGCGCTGCGTTATCTCACTTTGCTCACCTACGCCGATGTCTCCGGCGTCAATCCAACCGCGCTATCGCCATGGCGGCTTGAACAGTTGTGGCGTGTGTATCTCACCGTGCATCATGAACTGACGCGCGAGTTGCAGACGGATCGCATCTCACCGCCAACCGGCATCTCCGAGCAGAAGGCGAGCTTCCTGAAAGGGCTCCCCGTTCGTTATCTCCGCACGCACACGGAAGACGAGATCCAGATCCATCTTGAGTTGGAGGAGCGCCGCAAACAGGCGGAAGTTGCCCTGGATGTTCGCAAGGTGGAGGGTGGTTACTTGTTGACCATCGTGGCCAAGGACAGGCTTTACCTGTTCGCGTCGGTGGCCGGCGCGCTGGCAAGCTTCGGATTGAACATTCTCAAGGCAGAGGCCTTCGCGAATCAACAGGGCACCATTCTCGATACGTTCGTGTTCTCGGATCCGAACCGGACACTGGAGTTGAATCCCAGCGAAGTGGAGCGGCTCCAGGTGACACTGGAGCGGGTTCTGCTGGGCAAGGTCGCGGTGAAGGATCTGCTGAAGTATCGCCCGAAGCCAGCGCTGCCCAGCAAGCGCAGCATGATTCCCCCCAAAGCCGCGTTCGACAATTCAGCCTCCGAATCGGCCACGCTGCTGGAGATCACTTCGGAAGACCGGCCCGGTCTGCTGTACGATGTCGCCTCCGCTCTTTCGAGTGAGGGCTGCAACATCGAATTGGTGCTGGTGGACACCGAAGCCCACAAGGCGATGGACGTGTTCTACATCAGTTCGGGGGGCCGGAAGCTGTCCGATGAAAAGAAGGAACGTCTTCACGCCGCTCTCATGAAGGCTCTCGCGCCACCGCTGTAGCGGGCTCGCGCATAGCGCTCACATGCCCGTCCGGCGCGCCATTTCACGGCAGGCCGCAGCGTGCGCGACTGCGAGCATTGCGAGGCAGATCCTCCCGGTCCTGCAAGCTTGCGTCCAGCTTCGCGAAGCTTCCTGGCTCCGGGTTGATCTTCATCCAGATTCGCTCAGTATCGAATGCGATCAGGCTTCTTCAACCATTCGGCGAAGGGGCGCAGGGCATCTTCGCCGGCATCGACATGAAGCATCGGGATCGATCGCTGCTCCGGTGCAATCTCAATTTGCCGGTAGATGAACGAATCATCGAAGTCAGCCTCGGCCGCCTGATCCTTGGTGGCCGCGAAGTAGACCCGGTCCACGTGAGCCCAATAGATCGCGCCGAGACACATGGGGCAAGGTTCGCAACTCGTGTACACTTCGCTGCCGGGAATATGAAACACTCCGAGCTTGGCGCACGCGTTCCGCAACGCTACGACTTCGGCGTGTGCCGTCGGATCAATCAAGGGGATGACGGAGTTCGCACCTTCTCCGATGATCACGCCGTCCTTCACCACGACTGCGCCGAACGGTCCGCCACGGCCTGTGCGGACATTCTCAAGAGCGAGCTCAATCGCACGCGCCATGAATGCAGGGTTCACAAGCCTGATTATAATTTGGAATTCGCCCAATGCATGTCGAACGCATCGATTCGCGCCGGTCTTCTCCCGTGCTGGTGTTTCTGCATCACGGACTTGGAAGCATTGCGCAATGGCGCACGTTTCCAGCAATGCTCTGCGCCCAGGTGGAGCTTCCTGCTCTATTGATCGATCGCGAAGGGCACGGGTTGTCCGATCCTGCGCCGCCGCGGCCGTTGCGCTATCTGGAAAGCGAAGCGGAGCGTTTCGCACAGTATCTTGCGGAGCAACAACTCGACGAAGTGATCCTGGTTGGCCATAGTGACGGGGCGAGTATCGCCCTGCTGCATGCCGCGTCGAACCGCGCTCCACGGCCCATTGGTGTCGTTTCGATGGCCGCGCACCTCTTTGTGGAAGATGTCACTCGCGCGGGCGTACGGATCGCTGCCGCGAATCATTCCAGTCTGCGCGCACGGCTTCGCCGCTATCACGGATCCAAGGCCGACGCACTGTTCTGGCACTGGGCGGGCGCCTGGCTTGCCCCATCCTTTGATGATTGGGACATCAGCGCCCGCATGCGCGACGTGCAATGCCCGGTGCTCGCATTGCAGGGCGCCGATGATGAATACGGCACTCTTGCGCAGGTGAGCGCGATCCAGGAGAACTGCACAGGACCCGTAACTCGAGTAATCCTTCCAGACTGCGCGCACGAGCCGCATCTTCAGGCCCCGGCGGAGACGCTCCGTGTGATCGCGCAGTGGATTCTCGCGTTGCCGAAGTGAGCGGCCTTCAGGACTTCGCGGAACTCGCGTTGCGGCGGGTGACGAGAAGGCAGTCAGGGTCCATCTTCGCGATCTCCTTCAACAGCCGAGCAGCTTTCGGATCCTTGTTCTGCTGGCGCACCAGATACAGTGCGTAGGTGACATACATGCGCGCCATCACCAGGGAGATCCTGCCAAGCACGGACAGTTTGCGGGAGGGCGTCGCCGAGAACTCATCGTAGATGGCGAGAACGTCTTTCTCCACGGGCCGGTTCAGACCGAGGGGATCGGTGAAGTAGATTGAATCGAGAATGGCGTTGAGACGCACCTTGCGATTCAGACCGGCATTGCTCTGCGATTCACGAATCGCTTCGGCCGCGAGACGGCTGCGGCGGACCACCGCATTGAGTAAGCCGGAAGCATCCCCGGTCTGATAGGCATGATTGGCGAGCGCCTGTCCGAGGCGGATCTTCGCCATGGGATTTGTGCCTCGCGAGATCACGTCTTCCAGGAATGAGACAGCCTCCTGTACGCGTCCGAGATACATCAGGGCCTGGCCATACGACGCTTGCGCATCCGGATCCTGCGGGGAGAGGCGAAGGATCTCCTGTGCCGCGGTATGCAGTCTCGCCCAATCAGAGCTCAGGTAGCTGGCGCGCGCGAGCTGGTGCAGCGTGGGCAGGTCGCCGGGGTTGCGATCCAGCCTTCGCAGGATGAGATCCAATTCGCGGAAGAGGCCCATCTGCTGCAAGAGCGTACGGCTGGGAAACACATAGGTGCGGTTTGGGCTGAGGAACAGACTGCCGGGCTGACGCAGCCGGTTCATGAACAGGGACTGCAGCGCATCACGCCGGCGGTGCGCTCCGAAACGCTCGAGGCATGAAAAGATCTTCGCCACCTGCGGCGCGGCCTCCGGTGACGAGGACAGCGCTTGCAGATTCGCCACGAACTGCGCGAACTCGTCGTGCACCTGCTTGTCCATGGAGTGGGCGAGCTTACCGAAGTGATCGAGAGATGCGCCCGAGTGCACGCCCTCCCACACGGCGCGGATCGCCTCCACGCCCTCGGCGGACAGCATTTTCCTTCCTTCACGGATCTCGCTGCGCACAATACCAAGCGACAGAACACGGTCGAGCCAATCTCGCGGCGGCGTTGGGGTCAGGCGCTCCATCAAATCGCCGACCGGAACCAGCGGCGGCGCGTTCGATTCCAGCATGGCATGCGCCTGTTGCGAGACTGCATGGCGGATGCCGCGGACGTCGTAGTGGTGGGCCTTGAAGAGTTCGACGATTTCTTCCAGGCTGAGCCGCTGCTGACGCTGGAGTGTCTGCACAAGCTGGATCAATTCGATGGTGCTGGGAGGATAGAGCGACGAAGTGCGGCTGGTACGGATCGGGGGCGGCAGTACGGATCGCCGCAGGTAGTAGTGAATGGTCTGCCGGTGAACGCCGGTCTTTTGTAAGACCGTCTTGATTGTGAGGTAACGCGGATTGTCCCCCATGGCGCGCATTATAAAGCTGTGCCGTACAAGCTGGACATGAGTGTACAGCAAAACTACACAAATGTGGACCGATGCGCCATCCACGTGAGCGCTTACGCTGGTTATTCGCGCAAGGCGCGACGCAGGATCTTGCCCACGGCGCTTTTCGGAAGTGAGTCCAGAAATGCAATCTCCGCCGGGACTTTGAATTTCGCAAGTCGCTCCCTGCAGAACTCAATGATCTCTTCCGCGGATAGGGAGCAGCCTTCGCGCAGCACGACAAACGCCTTCACCACTTCTCCGCGATACGCATGCGGCACACCGATCGCGGCGGCTTCGGCGATTGCGGGATGCGCGTAGAGGACTTCATCCACCTCGGCGGGAAACACCTTGAAGCCGCCGACATTGATCATGTCCTTCTTGCGCTGCACGATGTAGAAGTAGCCATCCTCATCCATGCGCGCGATATCGCCCGTGTAGAGCCAGCCATCGCGTAGCGCCGTCGCCGTCTCCGCGGGATTCTGCCAGTAGCCCTGCATCACCTGCGGACCACGGATACACAGTTCGCCTTCTTCACCCGCAGGCAGCTCGCGCTCACCGGTTTCCACATCGACAATCCGCGCGAGCGTCGATGGCATCGGAATCCCGATGCTGCCCGGCTTGCGAATCCCCATGGCGGGAGTTGTGATCGCACTGCACGAGAGTTCCGTCATTCCGTAGCCTTCGCGAAGCATGCCGCCCGCGAGACGCTCGAAGCGATTGATCGTTTCCAAGGGTAACGGGGCAGCGCCGCTATTGAAATGCTTGATGTACTCAAGCCCGCAGGACGCCGCGCGCGGATGGTTGAGGATCGATTGAAACAGCGTGGGCACGCCCGGAAAGAAAGTCGGGCGCAGTTGCTCGATCGCGTCCAACATCTCCTCCACGTTGTACTTCGGCAATAGGATCTGCATGGTGCCGTTCCAGAAGCTGAGCAACATGCCGACCACCATCCCGTAGACGTGGAAAAGCGGCAACACGAGCAGCAATCGCTCTTCTCCGCGGCGTGTGAAGTACTGTCCCCATGCGACGGATTGCAGCATGTTGACGTACATGCCGCCGTGCGTGAGAATCGCTCCCTTCGGTGTTCCGGTGGTGCCGCCAGTGTACTGCAGCGCAGCGATCTCGTTGGCCCAATCGCCAATCAGCGGCGGAAGTTCCGCGTCGCCACTTTCCTCAATCAGTGAGCGAAACGCCGTGGCCGCGGGCGCTGCGCCGAAATCGCCGAGTGTCGTCGCGATCACCATCTCAATCGACCGTGGAGCCAGCCCCGTCAGTGTGTCGAGAGTGATCAGTGCACGCATGCCCGAATCGGCCGCCACACGCGCAAGTTCGTGGGCTGTGTAGATGGGATTCACATTCACCACCACCGCACCAAGCCTGAGCACCGCGAAGAACGAGACCGGATACTGCGGACAATTCGGCAGCATGATTCCGACGCGATCGCCTTTCCGGATGCCACGGCGATGCAGCGCGGCTGCGAGACGGTCCACGTAGCCTTTGATCTGCCAGAACGTGAGTTGCGTGCCTTGGAACTGCGTGGCTGGACGATCGGGGTATTGGCTCGCCGCGATCTGCAGAATCTGATACAGCGGCGCGCGGGGAACCGGCACTTCCTGTGGAACCCAGAAGTCGTAGAACTTCAGCCAGGGCCGCGACAAGTAAGGCGAGGCATCCGATGACATAGATTCAGGGATCGTACTACGGAAGCGCGAACGCGATCAACGAATCGGAAAATGTCTCGTTGTACTTGTTGCCGCCGCCCGACGCGATTACGACGTATTGCTTCTTTGTCTTCTTACCGAAGAAGGTCATCGGCGTCGCATGCGCGCTGGCCGGCAGACGGTGTACCCACAACTCCTTGCCGGTGTCCTTGTCGAACGCGCGGAAGCGGCTGTCGTTCGTTGCACCAATGAACACCAGTCCGCCGGCGGTAACCACGGATCCGCCGAGATTCGATGTTCCCGTCGGCGGAATGCCTTTCGCCACCAGTTCATCAAATACGCCAAGCGTCACGCGCCAGCGATGTTCGCCTTTGTCGAGATCGATCGCGGTGAGATGTCCCCATGGCGGCTGCTGGCACGGATAGCGGTTCTTATCCCAGAAACGTGAGAACGGCGGACCCTGCGCCCGGAAGGGAATGAGTGAGCCTTCGGGACGTTCCACCATGCGGAACATCATGCCGTTGTCGTGAGAATTCACATACAGTGTGCGAGTCTCCGGATCGAAGGATGCGCCGCCCCAATTCGTGCCGCCGTTGGTGCCGGGGAAAAGCACGGTGGGCTTGCGCCCGACGGGCGTATAAAGATTGCCGAACACCGCGCCATCGACCAGCTTCTCGCAGAACTCACGCGATTCGGGAATCGTGGTGAGCTCTTCGCGGCGCATGCTCTGGCGAGCGAACGGAGGCGGCTTCACCGGGAAGGGTTGCGTGGGCCACGCCTGCTCGCCGGGGATCTCACTTTGCGGCACAGGCTTCTCGACAATGTCGAAGATCGGGTTGCCTGTGGAGCGCTCGAAGAGAAATGTGAAGCCCATCTTCGTCACTTGCGCAACCGACGGCACGATGCGGCCGTTCTGCTTCACATCGACCAGCACCGGCTGCGCGGGCAGGTCGTAGTCCCAGATGTTGTGATGCACCGTCTGGAAGTGCCACAGGCGTTTGCCGGTCGCCGCATCGAGAGCGACGAGCGAATCGCCGAACAGATTGGCGCCTTTGCGATCGCCGCCGTAGAGATCGGTGGATGGAGAGGTCAGCGGCAGAAACACGATCCCTCGCTGTTGATCCACGCTGAGGATGGACCATGCGTTCGTGCCGCCCCGATCCTTCCACGATTGCCCTTCCCACGTGTCGTGGCCGAACTCGCCGGGGCGCGGCACGGTGTGGAATCGCCACACGAGTTTGCCCGTGAGTGCATCGAAGGCTCGCACATCGCCGCTTGGTCCTTGCGGCTCGCCATCGGTGACAATGGAACCGCAAATCACGAGGTTCTTGTAGATCGCGGGAGGCGACGTCATGCCCAGCGTACCGCGGCCGCCCGGAATCATCATGCCTTCGCGCAGGTCGACTTTTCCCCGCGTACCGAAAGATGCAACGGGCTCTCCGGAATTGGCGTCGATCGCGAACAGCTCTCCATCGAGTGTTCCGTAGTAGAGGCGCTTCTGCTTGCCATCGGTCCAATAGGCCGCTCCGCGATGAATGTAGAGATTGCGCCCGAGATCCTTGCGCAGCTTCGGATCGAACGCCCAGAGTTGCTTCCCGTTCTCCGCATCGATTGCGATGAGGCGGTTGAACGGCGTCGTGAAATAGAGCACGCCGTCCACCATCAGGGGAGTGGCTTCGAAGGCGCTGCGAATCGGATTGGATTTGCCATCGCTGACGTCGCCGGTTGCAAACGTCCAGGCGACTTTCAGCTTGCTCACATTGGAGCGGTTGATCTGTTTGAGGACCGAGTATTTGCGGCCGCCGGAGTCGCCCGCATAGTAGGGCCAGTCCTGTGCAGCGGCGGGAAGCGCTAGCAACGCGATCGCGAGGCAAAGTCTCATAGGAAAGCTCGGAGGAGTTTTCCTTGAATTTCTTTCAGATTGGAATGGGCGGCGTCAAGGGCGACAATCTTTTCGCGGAGGGAACGAAGCAGCGTGGTACGTTCGATCGCACTCTGAATCACGAGCAGCAACTGCTGATTGTCCCAAGGCTTTTCCAGGTACTGGTAGAGGCCGACTTCATTGATTGCCTGAATCGCGCTCTGCTTGTCGGCGTGGCCGGTGAGCAATACGCGCGCTGCCTCCGGTTGCACGTTTTTCGCCTTGCCGAGAAGTTGCAGGCCGTTCATCTTGGGCATCAGGTAGTCGCTCAAGATGACGTCGACGGGGTTGGTTTCAAGGAACTGCGCCGCCTCTTCGGGCATCGTGAACCCGTAGATGTGATACTCCGTTTCGAGTCGCAGGAACGCGCGGACGCTGGTGATGACCATGTCCTCGTCATCGACGATCATGATTGCCGGTTGCGAATTCGCGGCCACAGATTAAGCCCTCCTCGGATGCACGATCGGGATGCGCACATGGAACGTCGTACCGGCTCCCGCCTCGCTTTCGAACGTAATGACGCCCTGATGGGTGTCGATAACAATCTCACGGGTGATCGCCAAGCCGAGCCCGGTGCCCTCGCCAACGGGCTTGGTGGAGAAGCCCGCCGTGAACACCTTGCTTCGATTTTCCGGCAGTATCCCCTTGCCTGTGTCCTTGATGGAGACTTGAGCCCACCCATCATCGGAAGATGTGGTCACGGTGATGGTGCCCTCCCCTTCGATTGCCTGTCCCGCATTGACCAGGAGATTTAGAAAGACCTGATTCATCAACTGCGGAAAGCACTCCACTTCGGGCAGATCCGCATACTCTTCCACGAGCGTGATGCGGCGCTTGTACTCGCAGGAGACCAGTTTCAGAGTGTCGCGCAGCAACTCGTTGAGATCAGTCTTGCGCAGTTGGCCTTCATTGCTGCGGGCGAAGGTCTTCAAGCCGCGAATGATACTCGAAATGCGCTCGCACGCGATCTTGTCCACCTCGGCGAGCGACTTCAACGTCTCGACGATGTCCACTGCCTTTTGAGGCGGCGGCGCTCCCTTGGAGACCGCGTCCTGCAACAGTTGCATCAGCTTGTCGAGCGAGCGCACCAGGACTTCGTTGTTGGAACGGACGCTGCCGATGGGCGTGTTGATTTCGTGGACGACACGGGCCGTCAGGCGCCCGATGGACGCCATGCGGTAGAGCTCGGAGAGCTGCCGTTGATCCTTTGGTTCCGCTGCTTCGCTCATAGTGCCTGAACTTCTATTGTTCCACCAGTTGCCGGAATCGTTTGACCAGTGTGGAGAAGATGGATGCCGTGATCTCCATGTTGTCGGAGAGCAGATCGTAAAAATCATCGCGTGCGATGCGAAGCAGGCGGGCGTCCTCACTGGTGCGCGCCGTCAACGACATCGGCTCGGGATCAAACAGCGACCATGCGCCAATCACCTCGTTCTGTCTTGCGGTGTGGAGCACTTCAGCGCCGCGCACGATGTCGACCGCCCCGTCGAGCACGACGAACAGCGCGTCCTGCTGCGAACCGGCGTCGATCACGGTTTTGCCGGGGGCGTACGTGATCTCCTTGGCGATGGAGGCGATGCGCGCGAGCTGGTCGGGACTGAGGTTCTTCAGCAGATCCACCGCTTCGAGCGCAATCACTTTCTCGATGATGTTCAGTTCGGCCATGGGCAATCCGTTTCTTCCTACGCGGCGAACGCTGCCGCGGCGGCAGCGGCCACACGTCCTACTTCTTCTCCCGCTCCTTGACGCAGCTTTGCCACATCGCCAGCGAGCGGATTGAGCTTCAACTGTGCCGCGGTCGCGATGGCACAACAAACCAGCCACTCATCTCCTGATTCGAGCAGCTTCCGCAGAGCCGTCTCGGTGTTGAGGCGCTCGACGCCAAAGACCTCGCGCCCGCGCTGGGCCACATTCTCCGGCGCATCGAATAGTGGCAGAAGCACGCGCTTCAGCTCACGGTCGAGCACATTGTCGAGGAATTCGATGGCGGTGGACATCTCCTCCGCCTTACCCCGGTTCACCGCAAGGTAGGCGGCATAGATTTCGCGAGGCGGGTAGCGAAGGCCCAGGAGATAGAACAATCTCTCGATTGTATGTTTCAAACGTTCTTCCAGAGTCTTGGAGAGCAGACCCGCGGCAGTACGTTTGTCGTTGCTGTCGCGGAAAGGCCCAAGCGCGGCGCTGAGCTCATAGTAGGAGCGGGCCTCCTTCAGAATCTGGCTCTGCACGGACTCCGATCCGTAGTTCAGCTTGGGCTCCGACTCGCGCAAACGATGTAGCGAACGCAAAACCGTGGCGCGAAGGTGCAGGTCAGGTTCGGCAATCGCCTGGAGCAGCGCGTCCACGGATCGCTGATGGGGGATGTGCTGAAGGACTCGGGCAATATGCCTGCGTGCGGAATGCGACACCTTCGAATCCATGAGAAGATCGCCGAGCGTGCCGGCGATGCGCGGACCATACTGCTTCAGCGCCTCGACGATCGACCCGCGCAGGCGTGCTTCGGGCAGACGTTCAATCATGGGTGTCACGAAAGTGCGGTCCTGCAAACTTCCCGCGCTCCGCAGCGCCGCGGAGGCCACCGAATCGTCGGGGTCGCGAATCAAATCCACCAGTATGGATGCATGGCCATCGCCCAAAGCTTCAACCGAAAGCGCGGCGAGCCGGCGTTTGGCCGGATTCGAGTCGCGAGACATCTGCTCGAGCCATGGCGTGGTCAGGAGACGGGAGGCGAGATCGCGATGTCCGGCGAGATACCGGATGGTGCTGTCCTGCACATTGGAGTTGGCGTGCTGGAGCAGGCGTTCGGCCACCTTTGCGGGATCCTCCGAGTAGGTCAGCACGTAAACGGTGGCAGGCTCGATTGCGGGTGAATTCTGGCCCGCGCGCCACGACCGCAACTCGCGCTGCGCCTGGTCAAGCAACTTCGTGCATTCGCATTTCGCCGCCAGCTCCAGCACTTTTCCCCGGATTTCGTCCGACGGACTCTCGACCAGTTCCAGCAGCAGTGGCTGCACGTCGAAGCCCTGGCACTCTTCCAGTAGCGACAATGCGTAGCTTGCCTGGCGCGGGACTTTGCCGCGGGCCGTTTCGACGAGAAGCTGGATGGTAGTTGGATCGTTGACCGATACGCGCACGTTCTCCAGGTCGAGACGCCGGGACTCCAGCCGCTTGCGAACCGTGGAAACATACTCCCGGCGAGCGAGCGCCGACAATACAATCCATGCGCCACAGAAGACGAAGACCAGAATGGAAACGTTGCGCGTGTCGATGTTGAGGGCTCCCACTCCCAACAGCAGCATGCCGCCCATGCCGCGCGCGAAGCGATCCACGAAGATGTCTACGAAAGCCTTCGTACGATTCTTCAACTCCGACGGCAGCGGCAGATAGAGCAATTCCATGCCGGTGCGGTTGAAGGAGTATCGCGTTGCGGCTTCGGCGAGGCGGGCGGCGGCGGTGGAAAGCACGCTTGGGTAGAGGAGCGTAGCCACCGATGCGACGCCGATCGAGATCGGCATGATCTGCAGCGTCCCGCCGACGCCGAACGCGCTCACCACCAGGGCGGTGAGGAAGAACTGCAGGAAGAACGTGATCAGGTTGAGGTAGAGGCCATAGAAGCTTCCGAGGAACGCGGTGAGCGCTTCCTTGCTGGCGTAGTTCGCCTTTGCCATCGCGCTGAATTGATACTCCACCAGCACGTCGACGATGTAGGTCAAGGTGATGATGCCAATGATCACCTGGAGGTGCCGGTACTTCTGAATGGCGGATGTGATGTCGCCGAAGTGAAAGTCTGCCTCTTCTTCATCGGCGGCCTTCGCGCTGGCGAGCGCGACGCCGGGCTGGCGCACCACCATCACATAGGCGCCGTAGGACAGCAGCACCATGAACGCACTGGCGAGCAGAAGGTTGTTGACGCCGACAATCTGAGTGGCGAACGCGGTGAAGGAGCCCCCAAAGGCCGCACCAATGACCGCGCCCACTCCGAGAACCCCGTAAACGCGTTTGGCCTCGCGAGAGTTGAACACGTTTGCCGCGACCAGCCATCCTTGCGAGACCAGCACGATGCTGAACAGGCTAACCCAGATATTGAACAGGTACAGCATCCAGTCCTGCGGTTTCTGGAAGAGCAGCCACAGGCCGAGGAGACTTCCGATGGAAAACGCAGTCGCGTAGAAGACAGCCTTGTTCAGGGAAGCGCGCACCGCGAGTTTCGTGTAGAAGTACGCAAGTACGCCGCCCACCGCCGCAATCAGGATATAGAGCCAGGGAAGCTTGTCGATGTCGAACTTGTTGAGAAAGAGCGCGCGCGAAAGCGGTTTCAGAATGTAGTAGGCGAAGAGAACGCAGAGCAGGTAAAGGAACATGAACAACACCCGCAGCCGTTCCCCCGGCCGGATGTCGAAAAAACTCCTCCAGAGCTGGCGTAGTCCGTTCATGTCTTCTTAAAGTCGCATAACAGACACCTGTCCCGCAGGAGGTGCGACAATGTAAGTCGAGGAGCTTTTCGATGCCGACGCCCCGATGGTTGCTTTTGGTACTTCTGGCGGTTAGCCTGTTCGCCGCTGACTCCAATCCCCCAATCACCCGCGATGCCCTGGAAGAAACGCTGCGAACCCGCAAGGCTTCGGCTCCGGAACTGGTGCATTTTGTGAAGCTGCGCGGCGTCGACTTCCGGCTCACTCCGGAAATCGAGCAGCAGTTGCGCAAAGTGGGAGCGCATCCGGATCTGCTGATGGCGATCAAGTCGAATTATCGCGGCGCCGGAGTGTTGCCGAAATCGCTCGCACCTGCCTCGCCCGCTTCGTCGCGGTCCGTTGCGTCGAAGCCGTTGACAAAAGCCGAAGTGGTGACGTTGCTGCAGGTGGAAACGCCGGGAAACCGGATTGTCGATCTTGCGAAGCAGCGCGGCCTCGGGTTCCGGATTACTCCGGATGTCACCGATGAGTTGAAAGCCGCGGGCGCCGACACGAAGCTGCTGGCCGCATTGGTAAAGTACACTCCGGGCGGTACGCCGACTGTGAATGCCAACAAGGGCCGTGTGTTCCAACGGGCGTTCCAGGATCCGGCGGGTCAGCTTGGAGGCGCGACGAACGTGCGGTTTGTGTACATCGAACCTGCCTCGGACGGTTTTGACGCACTGCTGCGCGCGGAGATCGAAAAGCAGATGTCCGCGATGGCAGTCGTCGATTCGAAACAGGATGCCGATGCCGTGTTTACGAGGTCCGGCGTGGTGTTAGATGCATCGGGGAGCAAGGTTCTCTGGTCGAATCAGGGACTGGTGTCGGATGTGGCTGCGGAAGCCGCGAGCCAGTTGGTCAGCCGCTGGAAGCAGTCGAATCCGTAGAGGCCCGCGCCGGTCGTTTCCGCCCGCGTCAGTAGTGGTACCGGCAAGCCAAATCATCGAACGCAGCAGCGTCGAACTCCAGGTTCCTCACAGGCCGAGCTTGTCCATCGCCTCGTCAAAGGGTATGCCTTCTGTGCGATCCATCGCCGCAAGCAGTCGCTGCCGCATCGCATCGGACTTTAGGAGGTATGCGGTCTCTCGCTCAGAACTGATCTCACGCCACAAATCGATCGGCACGATTACCGCTGTGGGCACACCGGCTTCATTCGACACGATCTGAATTCCTTCTTCAGGCACGTCTCCAGTGTACTCCCTCAGGAGTTGGCCGCAACCTCTGGTCAGATGGCCGCGGGCGGTACACTGAGAGCTTGCTGATTGATCCAGGTCTCTATTGCCGCGTGGCCGCGCGCAACGATTTTCCAACCCCGGCAGTCTTCCTTGATCGCGATGGTGTGATCGTCGAGGAGACGAACTATCTTCACCGTGTCGAAGAAATCCGAATGATCCCGCAGGCCGCCCGGTCGATTCGCCGGCTCAATGAGTGTGGAATCCCGGTGGTGTTGATCACCAATCAGGCCGGTGTCGGGCGCGGCTACTACGATTGGCCGGAATTCGAGACTGTTCAGGCGGAGATCGAACGGCGCATCGCACCCGCTCACCTGGATGCCGTGCTTGCTTGCGGATATCACTCTGATGGAAAGGGCGCACTCGGCCGCGATCATGATTTTCGCAAGCCCCATCCCGGCATGCTGCAGCACGCCGCGCGCATGATGAACCTGGATCTTTCACGGTCGTGGGTGATCGGCGACAAACTGCTCGACCTTGAAGCCGGGATCCATGCCGGACTGGCGGGGGCGATCCTCGTGCGCACCGGATATGGCCGCGAGATGGAGGCAGGTCTTGATGCGCTCCGGGCTACTGAGATCCGAATGGAAGTGGCCGATACAATTGCCGAAGCGGTGGAAATCGTGATCGGAGCGATGGGTCCGTTATAATGAAGGATTCTTATCTCGCTGGCATGCGGCGTTTGGGTTTCCCGGGTTGCGCCGCTTTCCATTAGGACGGCCCATACTCGTGACACGCATTACTGTAATCGGCGGCGCCGGCTACCTCGGCTCCGTTCTCGTGCCCACACTTCTACGGCAGGGCTTCGCCGTGACGGTGCTGGACAGCTTCTTGCTCGATCAGAGCAGCCTTCTCGATTGCTGCATCGACGATCGGTTCCGCATTATCCGCGGAGACTGCCGTGACGAGAAGGCGGTGAAATCGGCGATTGCCGATGCGGACTACATCATTCCGCTGGCGGCGATTGTTGGCGCACCTGCATGCAATGCGGACCCAACGGCGGCCTACTCGATCAATCGGGACTCGATCCAGATGTTGCTCAAGCTGCGTTCGAAGGAACAGCGCATCGTGTCGCCATGCACGAACAGCGGCTACGGGATCGGCCAGAAGGGCATCGAATGCACGGAGGAAACGCCGCTCCATCCGATCTCCATCTATGGGGTGACCAAGGTGGAAGCCGAGCGCGCGATCCTGGACGCGGGCAATTCGATTTCGCTGCGGCTGGCCACGGTCTTTGGCGCCTCGCCCCGCATGCGCATCGATCTTCTCGTGAACGATTTCGTGCACCGCGCCGTTACCGACCGTTTTCTGGTGGTGTTCGAAGGCCACTTCAAGCGCAACTACATTCATATCCGTGACGTGGCGAAAGCGTTCCTGCACGCGATCCAGAACTTCGACACGATGAAGAACGAGCCTTACAACGTGGGGCTCTCCGATGCCAATATCTCCAAGCTGGAGCTGTGCGAGAAGATCCAGAAGCAGGTGCCGAGCTTCTACTTTGCCGAGGCCGCCATTGGCCAGGACCCCGACAAACGGGACTATGTTGTTTCGAATGCGAAGATCGAAAAGACCGGTTACCGGCCCGATGTCTCGCTCGACATGGGCATCGCGGAGCTGATCAAAGTCTACACGATTCTTCGCGCAAAAAAGTACGTGAACGCATAAGGCCCAATTCGCCGTGGCCAAGAAATTCGTCCTCATTGACCCATCGATCGCCAGCATCGCGGGACACTACTATGAGTACGCAGTGCATGTGCTCGAAGCGGCGCAGCGCGCGGGTTATGAGCCGTATCTGGCGACGCACCGCAGATTCGCGAAGTCGCCGCACAAGGCGCCCTGGAAGACGTTCGCGATTTATCGTGCCGGATATTGGGTAAACAAGGGCGCGCCTGGAATTGTGGAGAAGCTCCTGGCGGCGGCGGGGACGTTGCGTTTCCGGTGGCGGCTCTTTCTGAACTACTCCATGTTCGGGCTCTTGTGGGCCGTACGGGACCGGTTCGGCGAGTTCCTGCTGAAACAGCCCATGGACCGCCCGCATCTCGTGTCGCTGGCCACGCTGATTCCTGCGGCTGTGCTCGTCAAGGTGCTGCGTTTCCTGGGGTTGTTGCTGTTTCTTCCGGTGATGCTGCTGGTGTTTCTCGGGCGCAGTACGGTGCGGTTGTTGAAGGCGGGCGGCTTTCCGGAATCCTATGTTCGCGCGCTGCTGGCGGATGTCGCCGATCTGGTGCGTTTCGCTGGTCAACTGTTCGCGCGCCGCAACCAATTTCAAAGCTGGCTGCGGCAGTATCGCATGTTGCGCGCATTTCAGGAGGACACGGCGCGGCTGGTTCGCGAACTCGGCGCGGGCGAGGGCGACGTGCTGTTTCTGCCGACGACCTCGGCGCTGGAGTTGATGGGGCTCTCGGAACTGCTGAAGACCCGTGACGCGTCGAGCGCGCCAAGCTGGCATCTTCTTTTCCGCCGCGACCTCTACCGGGGCCGTGAGACACAGTACGGCGCGCAGGACGGTCAGCTCAACGATTTGCGGCAGGTGATGGCGGTTGCGGCGCGCAAGTTCGGAAAGCACGATGTGCGCTTCTACACGGACACCGAAGAGCTTTCCGATCAGCACAACCGCCTGGGAGCATTCCGCTTCCACACCCTTCCGATTCCACACACGCACCGTCCGGTAGCTTCGGAAGCGGGCCGTGGTCCTTTGACCATCCTCTACATCGGAGATGCGCGATCGGAGAAGGGATATCACTTCATCCCGAATCTCGTGGAGGACCTGTGGAAGGACTATCTGGTTCCGGGCAAAGTCCGTTTCCGCCTGCAGTCCAATTTCAACATCCCGCAAGGTGAGCCGCCCATCGTCGTTGCCAGGCAGCGGCTGGAGCTATTGGCGTCGCAGGCGCCGGGAGCGATCGAACTCCGCAAGGATGCGATGACCAGCGAGCAGTACAAGGAGTTCCTGCTCTCAGGCGATATCAATCTGCTGCTCTACGATCCAACGAACTACTTCGCGCGCTCGAGCGGAATCCTGGTGGAAGCGCTGAGCACGGCCATGCCCGTGATCGCGCCCGCCGGAACATGGCTCTCACGGCAGTTTCGCGATGTCACCTACGGCTACCACCGGTCACTGCGTTCCACGGTGCCCGTGATCCGGACTTGGGAACTCGGCGACCTCCGCTGGCAGGCGAAGGGAAGCCGCGGTTCGCCGGTGAGTGAAGCTGGACTCGCGGCCACGCAACAAACGCCGGCGACCACGGCGTTGCGGCTGCCCGCACCCGCATCGCACCTGCTGATCGATCTTGCCGGACCCGTTGAATGTGTCCTACACGCCGAGCAGCTCGATTCGAAGGGCAACCCGCTTGCCACCACCAAAACTCTGATGGAGGCGGACGGCGCGGGTTCAGCCGTCACGCTTGTCCCCTTGGATCCGGGATGTGCGCGGGTCACGCTGACGATTGCGAGTTCGCAGCCTGGGCTCAACATTACCATCACGCGGCTGCGTTTGGATCTGCTTGGGCGCGATGGTTGCGGGAAGTTACCGCTTGGTTGCGTGGGTGTCGCCTACGAGGACCCATCGGGCATCAGCGCCGCCTTGCGCGAGTTGATCGACAACTACGAACACTACCGCCAGACCGCACAGGGTTTCGCGAAGGGCTGGCAGGAGTATCACAACGCGGATCGCCTGGTCCGAGAGATCACCGCCGCGGGAGGCCAGCGATGAGGATTGTGGCGGTATCGGATGTGACCATCGGCTACGGTACGCCGCAACTTCCTCTGATTGTGGAATCCCTGCTGGACTACTACGGCGGTGAGGCGCTGATCGTGGAGCCGGTGCAGCCGGAGCTGTCGCCGCGTCACGGCGCGTTTCCGCGATTCGACATTCGGCCTGTCGGCACAACGGAACATCCGCACTCCACTGTTGGGCGCACCGAGTACGTATGGCGCGCGTCGCGGCTTGTGAATGAGCTGCGTCCGGACCTTCTGCTGATCTGCTGCACCTACTGTCTACCAGTGGTTTTCCGTCTCGCCCGGCGGCCGAAGAAGACGCTCTATTATTCGGTCGAGTCGATTCCCTTCTACGGCGAGTTCGATGTGGAGATGAACCAGCGGGCGGGTCCGCTGCTCGATGCCATCGTGTTTCCTGAAGAGAACCGCGCGGCACTGGAAGTGGGACGCTGCGGGTTTCATGGCGTTCCGAAGCTCGTGCTGTTCAACGTCAGCAACCGGCGCAAGGATGGATGCAAACCTCTGCCGCTTGAGGAGCGGAATGGGCGGATTCTCTATTCAGGAACCATCAGCAGGCAGCAGACCTTCGCCGACTATTACCTGTCGGACAAGATTCGCGCGATGCCGGTGGATCTTTACGGGCCGATCAAGGGCAGTGAAGCGGACCGCCAGAAGGTGGCTGCCGGGTTTGGCGGTGCGCAACGGTATGGTGGATATCTCAGCTCCGCCGCGCTCGCACAACTGCGCCCATCCTACGCCTATAGCATCATCGCCTGGAATCCTGACAACGAAGGCCAGCTCTACGCCGCACCGAATAAATTCTTCGAGTGCATTGCGGCAGGCGTGCCTCCCATAGCGGCGCCGCATCCGCAGTGCAGGCTGATTCTCGATCGCTACCGCTGCGGGTTGCTGATGCCGGACTGGAGTTACGACGCATTCGCCGCCACGCTGAGGAAGGCGCTGGACCTCTACGGCACGGAGCAGTGGCGGGAGATGGTCTGCAACTGTGAACGCGCGGTGGAGGCCGAACTGACGTGGGACGCGCAGTTCGACAAGTTGAAAATGGTGCTCGGATAACGAAATGAAATTCGAACGGATTGTTGTGACAGGCGCGGGCGGCTTTCTCGGCCGCCATCTTGTGCCAGTGTTGGAGGCCCGCTACGGCCACGTGGCGGGTGTTTCGAGCAGAGACTATGACCTGATGGACCCCTCGCAGGTGCGGCGCCTGTTCGACGACCACCGGCCCGATGCCGTGGTGCACCTGGCGGCCTATGTGGGCGGCATCGGCGCGAATCGCGAGTATCCCGCATCCTTCTTCTACCGGAACATTCTGCTGACCTCGCTCATGTTTGAAGCCTCTGCCGAACGGGGAGTGAAAAAGCTGCTGTATCCGATGGGCGGCTGCAGTTATCCGGCGAAGGCCACATCCCCGATTGGCGAGGATCAGATGTGGGCGGGTTATCCGCAGAAGGAAAGCGCCGCCTACTCGACCGCCAAGAAGATGGGCCTTGTGGCGATGGAAGCGTACCGTCAGGAACGCGGGCTATCGAGCGCGGTCGTCATCCCAGGCAACATGTATGGCGAGTACGACAACTTCCGCTACAAGGAATCGCACGTGGTGCCTGCGCTGGTGCGCCGCTATCATGAGGCAAAGCTTGCGGGCGCGGCTTCGGTCATGGCTTGGGGTACGGGCAAAGCGACCCGTGACTTTGTCTACGCGGGAGACGTCGCGGCGTTGTTTCCGTTTTTCCTTGAGGAATACGATTCAGACGAGCCAGTGAACCTCAGTTCGGGAACGACAACCACCATTCGCACGCTTACCGAGACCATTCGCACGCTCACGGGTTTTTCCGGCGAGATCGCCTGGGATCCAACGAAGCCCGATGGCCAATTGGAAAAGATCTTCGATGTGAGCCGCATGAAACAGCTCGGCCTTGCGTGCCCCACTTCGCTTGAAGACGGCTTGCGCAAGACGATCGTGTGGTTCGCTGAGCACTATGAGCGTCAGAGCGACGGGATCCGGCTGTAGTCTGACCAGCTATTCGACACAGATTCCCGCGCCGTCGAATGAAGCCTGGCGCGCTACCGTGACCGTCAGGTTCGATACGACGGAAGACGCCGTGCAAGCGGGAAGTCCTTCGGGCAACGCGGGCACGGTCACCTTCACCTGATAGACGCCGACGCGGGTTGCCGTAAGGGAAGCCTCTACCGGAGTCTCGGGAGATTCGGGACGCACGGCCTTCAGATTGGGCCCAAACTGGAATCCGATCTCAACGCCAGGGAACTGGACCGGACTTTCGGGAAGCGCGCCGTTGTCCAGTGCTGCCGCCGTGCGCCCGAGTCCATAGAAGTGCAACGTCACCACCTCGCCCGCCTTCGCTGGGCTGGCCGCTGTCACCAGTTCGCCATCCTCGTGGAAAGCCACGGCGCGGCAGGGGCCCGGCGTGGAGTGGAGAGGGTCGGCGCCCGGTGGCAAGGTGGTATCACAGGTACTCCTGGAATGAACCGCGTCAGTCTCCGGCCGGAGTGGAAAGGGTTCTCCAACGACGCCTTGATACCGGACAGAAAGGGACGCAAACGAGTTCGGCCGCCCGCCGCGGTCAAGATTCGGTGTGAGTTGCCAGGGAATCTGAACCGAGATTGCGAGCAGGGGAGTGCAATCCGCTGGATCGAGGCCGGTGCAGTTGAGCACTGGGTAGACGGCCTGGATCGCGAGAGGGAGGGGCATGGGCCAATCGGATTGCCGGAGAACCACGGAGGCGCCTCCGAGCGACAGGGGAAGCGGTGTACCGCTGGCAACCGCACTCACGCCTGGATCTCCCGAAGGGCGTCGAGCGAACAAGGTAATGATCTGGCCTGGAGCGACCTCAAGCGGATCAGGAAGGCGATAGCCTGCGCTGACGACCGACCCGGTCTGAGCGGGCGCGGCTGGAACCGAAGAAAAGGCAAGGACAGCGACGAAAAGGAAGCGCATCGGTTGGCCCACCTCATGTTAATGATGTGGGAGGAGGAGGGGAGGAGTACAGGGATTTCGCTTCCCTTCAAGTACAACTACGTGCAAGCTTGGCCGCGCTAAGGTACAATCCAAAGCTAGGAAGGGACGAAGTGGATGGTTGGATGAAGATCGGCGAAACCTGCTCAAGGAAGGCGGACTTCCGCCGATATGGAAACGGGGGCGGGATCGCGCACAAGAACCTCGCGCCGAACCTGCCGAATCTCCCTATCCGCTTGGTAAAACATAAGTATTGACATTTGATTTTGAAATGGGATATAACAAGGCGTTACGATCGGGGACTATTGTGTGCCCCGGTGTCAGTGTAGTTTTGCAAAAGTCCAGTCCAGAAGTTTTTGGAGGAGGAAAATGAAAGGACGTCTTTGGTGGTCAGGAGTGCTACCCCTAGCGGCCACTCTGTGCCTGACGTTCGCCACGGTTCCCGCGGCGAAGGCACAGTCTGGACCCCGATGGGTGGGTACGAGCCCCAACGGGCCATTTGATGTATCCGCACGGTCCACAGTACGTCGCCCCGGTCTGATCAATCCGTTGTGTGGATTGATGATGGGGCCGACGTTGGACAAGGCGGATTGCGATTCGCAGTCGGGTCGTGAGTGGGAAGGTGTTGCGTCAACGGACTACTTCTCTTACGAGCCGAGTGTGTACAGCCCGCCCAACCCGGATATCGCGGTCGGGCCGGATGACATTTTGACAATCGTGAATCGGACTATCGCACGGTATCCGAATCCGAACGCACCGCGGTTTGACAACAACGGTGGAACCGCGCCGGTGCCCTACAACCCGGCGAACACGTTCGTGTATGCGCCGTCTTCGCGCCAGTTCTTGGATGTATGGCTGGGTGAAGCAGCGTTGAACGAACTGTGTCCGACGTTTCCGCGTTCGTTTGCGAGCTGCTTGATCGACAACGCCAGCGTGCGCTACGACCAGATGCAGGGCCGCTTCGTGGTTCTGTTCACGGTG
>JAEUQE010000079.1 GCA_016789785.1 Bryobacterales bacterium | reverse complement strand
GCAATCGCCACGGAATGCGCGCCTGTTGCACCAATCCGTTTGAAGAACCGGAACACCACACGTTCCGCGCGAGCCGCCGGCGCGCCCGAATCGAAAACATCGCCCGTCACCAGCAGCAGATCCACTTTCTCGCGTTCCACATACTCCGCCATCTGATCGAGACAAGCCTGCAACTCATCCAGGCGGTGAATGCCTTTCCACACGCGCCCCGCATGCCAGTCACTGGTATGTACGATCTTCATCCCGGCCTTAATCCTCCATACGCGCGAACAAATCGCCATCATCCGCCGTGCCCGTGTCCGCCTCGCTCCCTCGAGTAGCCCATGCCGGAAACGGAAATCGCAGCAGAATCGGCGTTGGAATCTCCGGCTGCGCCACAATCATCGACCCCGGCTGCAGCAATGTCGCACGCACCCTCGCCATGCCGCTCAAGAAGCGGTATTCATCACGCTCCGCCTCCGCCGCGTCGAGCCTGCCCACCACCCGCAGAGCCGCATTCGCCACCACCCGGCGCTCCACTTCGCTCGCCGTCTGCTGCGCGCCAAACAACGACACTCCCAGCGAGCGGCCACGCTCGGCAATATCCAACAACACTTCCCGAATCGGCGACCATCCCGCCCGCGGCGCATATTTGTTCAACTCATCCAGCACCACGAACATCAGCGGCTTCGATGAGCCCTTGCGCTCTTTGTCCTCCATCGCCTTCTTCAGAATCGCGCCGACAACAAACATCTGCGCCGCCGCCCGCAAGTTGTGGATGTCGATCACGGTGACTTGCTGCGCTTCCCAATCCACGGCATGATGCACTGCCTCCGCATCGCCACGAATCAGATGCCCGATGTGCTCCATCGCATGATAGACACGGCGCCGGAACGCGTCCAGCGTGCCTGACGCCGCCTGCTGCGCCCACACGGGAAGCACGGCATCCAGATGCTCCACAAGTTCGCGAAACGTCGTCACGCGCGTGCCATCCAGATCCAGAAAAGGATCGTGCGGCTTGCCCGCCTTCGCCGCCTCGGCCAGCTTATGCTCCACACGCGTCACAATGAAACTCAGTTGCGCGCGGTCATCATCGGCGCCCACAAAGGCGAACCGCAACAACTGCTGCTCCGCGAATTGGCGCAGCGTCCAGCAATAGGCATCCACGCCCGTGGTGCGCGTTCCGGTGTCCGGCATCAGCGTGGCAATCCCCTTCTTCGCGGGCGAATAGATGCGTACGCTTTGAAACGGACCCACGGGCAGCCTCAGCTTCTGATACTCGCGCCGGGCTTCGTCCTTGAGATCCTTGTTCGGTGTATCCAGCCACAGCAGATCCTCGCCCTTCACATTGAAGATCAGCGCCTTCGAATTTACGGCGTCCGAGCCAAGCGCCTCGGAATGAAACAGCGAGTACAGCAGGAACGTCGCATACGACGTCTTCGTCGCCACTCCCGACACACCGCTGATGGACGCGTGCGCACCGCGCGTGCCATCGAGAAATTCGAGATTCGCGTAGATCGGCTCACCCGTGCGCGTCAGCCCGATCGGCACCTTGCGGACCATGCGATCGAAATACAGAGCCTTCTGAAAAGCCTCGCCGCGTACCACCTGCGCCGGCGTGCCCGGATGCGGCGGCACGAAGACTTCCGGATTCAGCCGCGTCACCTGCACGTGCGCCGCGTACGACACTTCCACTGGCAGCGAATGGTCGGCGACATGAAAGGCATCAGTGTCGAACGAGTTGCCTTCGAATCGCTTCGTGACCTGATCCACCATGCCGTAGTAAGTGAGTGGACTTCCATCAGGCGTGGTGGTCTCCAGAACCACAAGGTCGTCCAGTTGAACCAGTTTGCCCGCGTCCACGCCGATCCAGAAGTCGAGCGGCGCGCTGTCACGTGAGCCAAGCACCACACCCACCACTTCATTCGCCGCTTGCATGGGCCTCCCTCATGAGAAAAGATTCGATGCGCCGCCGGATGACACGTTCATCGCCCAGCCGGTGCCGTAAGTGGCGTTCCAAAGCGCTAATCGGCAGCAGGTTCTGCGGTGCGCGTTGATCCAGTCCGCGGCGCGCTTTCAATGGAGGCAGCATCGCCCCACAGGCGCCGGCGAGTTCGCGCGCACGTTCGACACCCACGGCTTCGGCCACCTCCAGCCGCACGATGCCCGAGAATTCCGAATCGCCGCGTCGTGGCGCCGTGAGCCGCAGAAACCATGCGATGCGCGAGAATCGCTGCGAACCACGCAGAGCGAACAATGGAGTGCGCTGTCCCGGCTGGAGTCTGGTCAACAACTCGAGATGCGCGCCAGTAAGATACGTCTTCATGACCCGCTTGATGTAGCCTACCGCGGCGCCTCGCGTGTGCTCTTCGAAGGTCAGTGGGCCATCCACAATCACCAGCCGTCCAGGCTGATCGGAGATCTCTCGGGCGAGCGCCTCCTCAGCCCGGCGCATCTCTCCGTGAATGGCGTGCACCGCGGCATCCGGTTCCGCACCAGCAACTCGAACCGGCACGTACGATAGCCCTGCGGACACCTCCACAGCATTCTGAAGTTGTTCCGCCGACGTCAGCGCGAGGATGCGTCCCCTGATCAGACGCTCGAACCCCGCCTGCTGCGCAGTCAACAGAACCGCGCCAACGGCGTATGCGCCGAATGCTCCTTGCGAATAGTGGCCGTCGAGCTTCACCGTGACGCGTGCTTCCAAACGCCGTACGCCGTCAATCAGCCACAGCTGCCCTGGCGGTTCGGGGAGTGGCGAGGCATCAATCGCGGACCACGACTCGGCTTCCCGTTCCACCGCGGTGTCCACGGATTCGTCGCTCTCCGCAGGCAGATCTTCGAGAGGTCCGAACTCCGGGCCGAACTCGGGCTGCCAGGGATCGAGGCGCAGTTGCATCCTGCCGAAAACACGCTTCGGGCCGCGGTGGGTCATCGGCGTGGCGCACTCCGGTCAGTAAGTGGAAAAACGGCGCTGGCAGGGCTCATGACCTTCGGTAGTCATGAGCTTAGCAATCTCGCAGGGTCGAAGTGTTCTGACAGTTCTGGGTGCTATCCCATCAAATCGATCGTCGCTTGCTGCAATTCGGCCATGGTCTCGATCGCTTTCAAACTGGCTTTGAAACCAGTCTCGGCAGCTACCATCGCCACGGCCTCCTGGCTGAGATCCACGACGTCCTGCGGCTGATCCAGCGATCCGGCAAAGTTGGCCACCCTGGTGGCGGTCTTCTCCAACTTGGCTTCGGCGCGCTGAAGCCCTTCCAGACCTGCAGCGTATACGTTCATGTGCAATCGTCCTTTGCGTGACTCTTCGGCAGTTCTGGCAGTTTTTTGAGGGAGAATTTACTGGCTCAGAGCCGGCGGGATCATCACCCGCTACTCCGCGATGACCTCGATCTCGATCAGCGCTCCACGGTCGAGCGCCGTGATCTCGACGGTGGTCTTTGCGGGCCGTTGCGGGAAGTATTGTGCGAACACCACGTTCATCTCCGCAAGCAGCCGGAAGTCCGTAATGTAGATGTTCACTTTGCCCACGCGCTGCAACGACGATCCCGCGGCGTCGAGAATCCTGCCCAGGTTCTCAATGGCTTGCTTCGTTTGGGCCGCGATGCCTCCCTCGGCGAGCCGGCCCTCTCCAGGCACCATTCCCAATTGGCCGGAAACATAGACCAGACCACCCATTCGCACCGCCTGCGAATAGGTCGTGTTGTTCGCCGGAAGCCCCGGCACTTCGATGATTTGCATCGGTTTGAGTCCCTCGATTCATGATGACGCATCTCGCGCGGAGGGAGCCTCTTGGTGCTCGGAGAACGATCCTGTCTTGGTAGTATCGATGCGTGCCTTGGGGAAACCCGTCACCGAAACTCGCGATCATTGCCGATCCGGACGTTCAATCGAGCATCTTGGCGGCGGCTGGGATTGAGTGAGGTGGAGCGCTCTACTGCATCACCGCCGCCATACGCTGCGGCTCCCCAAACTCCTCAGGCTGATGGTCGAAGTAGCGATACAGCGCCGGCACCACCACCAGCGTGAGCAGCGTCGACGAGATCAATCCTCCGATCACCACCACTGCCAGTGGCCGCTGCACTTCCGATCCCGGCCCCGTCGCAAACAGAAACGGCACCAGACCCAAAGCAGCAACGGTCGCCGTCATCATCACCGGACGGAACCGCTGTTTGCCCGCTTCGATCAGCGCCTGCCGCCGGCTCATTCCTTCTTCCCGCAGACCTCGGATACACGACACCAGCACCACGCCGTTCAACACAGCGATGCCCCACAGCGCGATGAATCCCACCGACGCGGGCACGGAGAGATACTCGCCGCTGAAGTAGAGCGCCGCCACTCCGCCGATCGACGCGAACGGCAGCACCATGATGATCAGTGCCGCAAAGCCCAACGACCGGAACAGCAGAAAGAGCAGGAAGAAGATCAGGCCGATCGTAATCGGCACAATCACAATCAAGTGACTGCGGGCGCGCTGCATGTTCTGAAACTGCCCACCCCACTCGTAGTAGTAGCCCGCCGGCAATCGCACTTCACGCTGCACCTTCTCCTGCAGTTCCGCGACGAAACCGCCCAGGTCCCGATCGCGCACGTTGACGCCCACTACAATGCGCCGCTTCGCCATCTCCCGCTTGATCTGCGATGCACCTTCCAGAACCTCCACCCGCGCCAGACTACCCAGCGGAATCTGCGCCCCATCGGGACCCGTCAACAGGATTGCCTGAATGTCCCGAATGCTGTTCCGCAAAGCCTCCGGGTAGCGAACCACGCATTGGAACCGGCGTTCCCCTTCGTAAATCTCCGTGGCCAGCCTCCCGCCCACTGCTGCCTCAATCACGTCATGCACATGGGCGGCGTTCAGCCCGTGCCGGGCGATCGCCTGGCGGTCAATGGTGATGGTGAGATTCTGCTGCCCCGTCACACGGTCCACCTTGATGTCGGCGACCCCGCGAATCGCGCCTGCCACTCGCGCCACCTCATTCCCCTTGGCGATCAACTCATCCAAATCATCGCCAAAGATCTTCACCGCAACGTCGGCGCGAACGCCGGTCACCATTTCATCCACACGATCAGAGATCGGTTGCGCCATCACCAGATTCACGCCGGGTAACGTGGAGATCTTCCCGCGGATCTCATCGGCGATTTCATCCTGCGTCCGTCCGCCGCGCTCGGCTTCCGGCTTGAGTTGCGCCATCATGTCCGTCTCGTTGTAGCCTGCCGGATCCACTGGGGATTCGCCGCGGCCCAATCGCGACACCACGTACTGAATCCCGGGCACGGTCTTCACCAGACGATGCGCCTGCATCTCCATCTTGATCGACTCATCCAGCGAGATATTCGGCACCCGGTCCGCGTTCGGAGAAACCGTGCCCTCCTTCATCTCCGGTATGAACGACGTGCCGAGGTAGGGGAAGAGCGACATGGTCAGCGCGAATAGAATCAACGCTGCGGCGATCGTCTTCTTCTCGTTGTGGCAGGCCCAGCGCAGAACCGCGACGTAGGGCCGCTTCAGCAAACGGACCAGGATGGTGTCGTGCTCATTGCCGCCGCGCAACAGGAACAGCGAAAGCACGGGTGATAAGGTCAGCGAGATTACCAGCGAGATCGCCAGCGCGATCGCAATCGTGTAGGCGAGCGGAGAGAACATCTTGCCTTCCATGTCTTCGAGCGTCATCAGCGGTAGAAAGACAATGATGATCACGCAGATGCCGAAAACCACGGGCGTGGCCACTTCCAATACGGCTTCGCGCACCACTTTCAGACGGTCCGCCCCGGGATGATGGCCCAGTCTCGCAAACGCGTTCTCCACCACCACTACGGACCCATCGATCATCAGGCCGATCGCGATTGCCAGTCCCCCCAGCGACATCAGGTTGGCGGACATCCCCAGATAGTTCATCGCCACGAACGTGAGTCCGGGAGTCAGAACCAGGGTCGCGATCACGATGATGCTCGATCGCAGGTCGCCAAGAAACAGGAACAGAATCACCACCACCAGCACAATGCCTTCGATCAGCACCTTGCTCACCGTGGCGAGCGCCGCGTCGACAAGTTGCGAGCGGTCATAGTAAGGAACGATCTTCAACCCGCCCGGCAGCATGTTCTTCGAATTGATCTCGTCCACGCGGTCCTTCACGCGCTGCACAATTTCTTTCGCGTTGCCGCTCGCAATCATCATCACGATGCCGCCCACAGTCTCTGTGTAGCCGCCCTTGATCATCGCGCCGTAGCGCACTTCTTCCCCGATCCGTACTTCCGCAACGTCGCGAATGTAGACAGGCGTTGAGCCGACTTCCTTCAACACCACCGAGCGGATATCGTCCAGGTTACGGATCAGCCCGATGCCGCGAACAAGGAAGATCTCCTGGCCACGAGGCAGCAATCCCCCACTCGAGTTTGCGTTGTTCCGCGCGAGCGCTTCATGCACGTCGTGGATCGTGACCTTGTAGTAGCGGAGCTTGATTGGGTCCACCAGCACCTGATACTGCTTCACGTAGCCGCCCGTGGAGTTGATCTCCGCCACCCCGGGAATCGACCGCAGCAGCGGACGCGCTACCCAATCCTGCACGATGCGGCGTTCCACCAACTCATCCTTGGTGAGTTCGCGCTCGCCATCATCGGGCCGCTCAATGGTGTACTGATAGACTTCGCTGAGCGCCGTCGAAACGGGCCCAAGCACCGGCGTAATCCCCGCGGGAATCCGGCTCCGTACTTCATCCAGACGTTCGGAGACAAGTTGCCGCGCAAAGTAGACGGGCGTGCTGTCAGTAAAGACGAGCGTGACAATCGACAAGCCCGGTTCATTCTGTGACCGCATCTCCGTCATGCCCGGCAACCCGGTCATCCCGATTTCCACGGGCACGGTGACAATGCGCTCCACTTCATCCGGCGAGCGTCCGGGAACTTCCGTGGCCACCTGCACCTGCACATTGGTCACATCAGGGAAAGCATCCACGGAGAGCTTGCGGGTCGCATCCACGCCGAGCGCGAGCCCCATCAACGCCAGTACCACAATTACAATCCGCTGTTCCAGCGCGCTACGGACAATCGCGGGTAGCACTTAACTTCCCTCCACTCCGCGTTGCGCGCGGCGGCGGCGCTCATTGTTCAGGTGGAACGCGCCATCCAGCACGATGCTCTCGCCCGGCTTCAGTCCGTTCAGAACTTCCCGCCGGCCGCCGATCTCCACACCGAACTGAACTTCACGAAGCACGAAGGTCTCGTTCGCGCGCTGCACGAACAAATACTCGGTGTTGCCTTCGCGGACAATCGCCGAAAGCGGCACCATCTGCCTGCGCTCGGTATGCTCCTTCAGCACCATCGTGGCGAGCATGGCGGGCTTGAACCGCCGTTTCGGATTTGGCAGATCCATGCGCACGCGCACGGTCCGTGTTTCCGGATTCACCGTCGCGCTGACGAAGCTGAGCTTGCCATGAATCGTCGCTCCAGGAAGCGCCGCAATCTGCGCCTCCACCGCCTGACCCTCCGCAAGATGCCCCGCGTTGGTTTCGGGCACATCGGCCAGCATCCACAGGTGCGAAAGATCGGCGATCTCGAACGCGGTGTCAGCAGGCTGCACTACTTGTCCGAGCGTGATTCTCCGATCCAGCACCGTGCCGTCCATGCTCGCCACAATGCGCGACACCGAGTTCATGCTGCGAGTGCGCTGCAACTCGCTGATGGCTTCATCCGGCATGCCGAGAAGAATCAACTGGTCATGCGCAGCGTCAAGCTCCGCCGTTGCCTGCGCAAACTCGGACTCGCGCCGCTGCAACTCAGCTACGCCGATGACGTCGCCCCGCAACAGAAGCTGCGCGCGATCCACGGCGCGCTGTGCTACCTGTTTCTGCGAGAGCGCTTTCAGAAAGGAGAGTTGGGCATCGGATAGTCCCGTGCTGGTCAGCAGCGCGAGTAACTGCCCGCGCTGCACCTCTTGTCCCTCCCGGACCGCAAGAGAACTGATTCGCCCCATCACGGGTGCACCGACTCGCGTCACGCGGGTTTCATCCACTTCCACATGCGCGGCCACAGTGACATTCGTGCCGACTTCGGCCCACGTGGCCTCGCCAAGCTTGAGCGCACCACGCATCTGTGGCGGCGTCTTGATCTCCATCGGATCCGACACCGTCTCCTGAGCCTTGGACTCCGCGGGCTTCTCCACCACCTGCTGCTTACAGCCAACCAGTAGCACCACGATGATCAACGTGATCCATAATCCGGATCGCCCTGTGGGCAGCATTGTCATGGGATCCTCCGCAGTTCCACCGCTCGCAATTCGTCGAGATCGATCAGAGCCGCCTGGCGATCGTACTGCGCATTCAGATAATCCAGGCGCACAGTACGAAGAACGCGCTGGGCATCCAACACCTCCAGAATTCCGCGCTCGCCGAGTTGATAAGCGGTCTGTGCGATGCGTACAGCTTCTTCGGCTTCGCGCAGCGGCCCTTGCGCGAGAGAAGCAAGTTGCTGGCTAGCTTCCTGATATCGTCCGAAGGCGCTTTCGAGCGCGGCGATCAGGAGAAGTTGCCGGCTGCGAGCCAGCGCATTCGCCTGCGTGACCAGGGCCGAGGCCTCGGCGATGGGACCTTCGCGCTTGTTCCAGACTGGAAGTGGAATCGCGATGCCGACGCGATAGGTCGGGCTATCTGGAGGCTGGTCGATTTCGGCGCGCAAGGCTGGCTGCGGACGGCGCATCGCGGTCTCCATGGCGAGCCTCGCCTCGGCGCGTCTTACTTCGGCGCGGCCCAAGGCCAGGGACGGATGACGCTGTAGCACCTCGACGCGCAAACGGTCGAGAGATGGCAGATCCGCCTCGGGATCGAGCGTACCCGACGGGGTAGCATCAGGGTCCACGGAAGCTCCGATGGCCGCTCGCAATTGGGCCAATGCGGCAATGGATTGCAGCCGGGCGTTGTTCACCGCGGTGCGCGAGGTGGTGACTTCGGCATCGGCACGAATCAGTTCCAGACGTCCCGCCTCGCCCACGTCCACACGGACTTGAATGCGCTTGCGAAGTTCTTCGACCAACCGCAGATTCTCCAGGAGAAGATCGATCTCTGCGCGTTTTCGCAGAGCCTGGAAGAATGTCCGTCTGACGGCCGAAAGTACCGCAAGACGGATCTCCGCCAGAGAGCGCTCGCTGCTCTCGCGTCCGCGTTGCGCATATTCGAGCCGCGTCGGACGCAGCGCCCCGAGTTCCAAGGGTTGGGTGAGACTGTACGAGTGCACCATACCGTTAATGTTGCCCGGAGCCGCGATGGTCTGACGCCCCGCCATCATGGCCACCTCGGGATTCGGATAGGCCTTCGCGGTCGTGATTCCAGCGCTTGCTGCCGCCACTTGTGCCGCAGCCGCGTTGAGTTGTGGATTATTCTCCGCCGCCAGGGCGAGCGCCATTTCCAAAGTGAGGTCCGCGCATGGGCTAGCTACAGCCAGGAGGAACAGAAGGGTAGGCGCCGCCGCGAGGTGGGGAATGTGCGTAGCTTTGATTGGGGCAGTCCTGAAAGGCATTCTCAATGTAATTCCGAATCATCTTTCCGTCACCCTCTCACCCACCATTCTAAAGGAGTCTTCATAGTACCCTCCGCGCCAACCACAGAACCATACAGCCCTGGCGGGATACTGCGGATCGCGCTCATGACTCTCGATCGCTCCCGCGCTTGTTGCAGTTCGCTTCTCAAGAGCATCCTCCACGTCACGAGAGTTAACTCGCTGATTCCGGTGTGCACTGGAGCCGCCGGCCCGCCGATCTCAAAGCTATGCGCTTTGCAATCCTGCTCGTGTTGAACACCGCGATCTGGGCGACGGATATGCCTGACTTCTCCGGCACTTGGGAAATCGATCCATCGAAATCACAAACCGCACCCGTACCCCCGCCAAAGACACAAACGCTGACCATCGCGCATCGCGACCCCGAATTGTCCGTTGCCCAGCGAACCGCGACCGGCCTTCCCCGCGACTATCGTTACCGCACCGACGGAAAGCCCGTGGTCAACACGTCACCCCATGGCGTAAAGATGGAGGCAACTGCGGGGTGGGATGGAGCCGAGTTGGTGATTCGAACATCCATGTCCTCAGGCGGGCTCTCCGTGCCAATGAGCGAGCGCTGGGTGCTCGCCGAGAACGGCCGGGTGCTCCGGATCACGCGCGGCAAGCAGATCTACGTCTACCGGAAAAAATAGCAAGTGGCTTGTCGATTGTCTGACTGGCTGATCGTCTACTTGCCGGAAAAGGGGGCAACCTGTCTTGTATCGAACGATTCTCCTGCTCAGCTTCGCCGCGGCGTTCGCGGTATCCGCACCTGCCCAGACCATGCGCAGCCAATTGATGGGTGTTTGGTCAGGCTCCGGTAAATCGAATGGACTCGCAGCGGCTGCAACTCAGACATGGTCCAGCGAACTTGGCAACCGCTTCCTCAAACTCGAATCGCGAATGAAGTTGCAGATGCCGGATGGCAAGATCTCGAGGTTCGAGGGCGACGCCTACTACCCGGCCAAGCTACCCTGCCCATGCAAGGCCACGTGGTTCGATACGAACGGCGACGTTTATGAGATCCGAGCCGAGGAGTCCGAAGGCAAACTGATCGCCGAGTGGGGACCGCCGGGCGAAGTGAAAGGCCGCACGGAATATCGGTTGACCAGCCCACAAACCCTCGAAGTCACGGACTGGTTCAAAACGAAGGATGGCACTTGGCGCGAGTTCGCCCGACTCTCTTTCCAAAGGCAGCAGTAGCTCGGTCACGAAGGCTTGGCGTGTTGTGAGGCGATCTGAAGCGCCTGGCGCCGGATGCCGGACAGCATGCCCTGAAAAACGAAATGATGAAGGGGAACAACGGCATACCAGTACAGCAAGCCGAACAGCCCACGCGGAAGAAACAGAGCAACCTGGCGGAGGATGCAGCCGCCGTTCGACATCGGCTCGATTCGAAACTCGAGTTGGGCTTCGCCTGGCAGTTTCATCTCCGCGCGCAACGCCAGACGGCGGTCACGCTCAATACCAACCACGCGCCAGAAGTCGAGCGCTTCTCCGAAAGTTACCGTCTCGGGATCTCGCCTCCCACGGCGCAGCCCAGGGCCTCCAACCAGCCGGTCCATCCAGCCGCGAACCTGCCACAGCCAGTCAGCCGCATACCATCCGTGCCCGCCTCCGACCCGGCATACGGCTCGAAAGGCAGCCGAAGCAGGCGCTTCAATCACCACCTGCCGCTCATCCCGGAAGACCGTGCCCCCCGCCCAATCCGGATCTCCAGGGATCGGCCCTGCCATCGACCAGTTCGTTTCCACGCTATGCGCCGACGTGCGATTGAGCGCGGACCGGATGGCCTCACGGACCGTGAGAAGGTCCTGCGGAATCAAGCTGGCGATGGTGTTCTCGCGGCAGACGACAGGATTCTTCAAACCCTCGGCCAGTGGACGGGCAATGCTGTGGCCGAGTGGGGTCACCAGGTGAATCCAATACGAACTTAGCCTCGGCGTGAGTACCGGCACCGGGATGATCCAACGCCGACGCAAACCCAGTTCCTCCGCCATGATCCGCATGATCTCCCGGTAGCAGAGCACCTCCGGTCCGCCTACGTCGAAAACCCGGCCGCTCGTTTCGGGAGTTTTCAGCGCGCCTGCGAGGTACCGCACCACATTCCTCACCGCGATGGGCTGGCACGGCGTAGACACCCATTTCGGCGTCACCATCACGGGTAGCCTCTCCACCAGATAGCGGAGAATGTCGAACGAGGCCGATCCCGAACCGATGATCATCGCCGCCCGGAGGACCGTCACGGGAACACCGGTTGATGCCAGGACTTCTTCCACCTCGCGGCGGGAACTCAGGTGCTCACTCAGGTCTGCTCCAGTTTCTCCCAGGCCCCCGAGGTAAATGATCCGGCTCACTCCGGCCGCTTTTGCCGCCCGTGCGAAATGGAGAGCGAGCTTTCGATCGTGGGCCGCATACTCCTGACCCGCGGAGTTCATCGAGTGCACAAGGTAGAAGACCGATTCGCAACCGGACATGGCATCCGCGAGGTTCGCCTCGTTCTCCAGATCGGCTCTCCGAATTTCCACGTTCGCGTTGTTCGCCCAATCCCGGCTCTGCAGCTTCGCTGGTGATCGCGCCAGGCAGCGTACACGGCGCCCCTCGGCAAGCAGTTGAGGCACAAGCCTACCGCCAATGTAGCCTGTGGCGCCGGCAATGCCTACCCATGGATCGGATTTAAGTTGCATAGCGCTTCCTCGCCCCACTGACCTTGACTGTCACCGGTGGAGACGCGATCTCTTCCATGGTATTCGGATACCCCACAACCGGACATCCAGCCCGATCTCTGCGGGCACCAGCGCCCGAACCGATGGCCACAGCGAGAGCCAGTGGAGGGCGGAACGGATCGAGTGGAATGAAAACGAGAATGAGTTCCCGGATCCCTCCACCCGAACCAATTGCCCGTTGTGTTCGACCCGCAGGTCGACTTCAAACTCGGGGCGAGTCCGATTCATCCTTGGTCCGGATTTTCATGATACCGTTGACGCGCCAGACCGCGTGCTGTGCGTTTGCGGAGGCGGAACTCGGAACAGAGACTTCCAGGCCGTGAAACTCATAAGTAATTTCGGCGCCCCGTCCCGTCAGCTTGTCATACAAGCCAATTGCGAGATCAGGCCAAGTCTGCGTGTCTGATGAAGTTGATTGCATGCCTCACGGATGAGGGCGTGCGGCGGCTTGGCGCAAATAATCTGGGCGGCAGACCGATGCTTCCCGAACTTCGCTATCTATTTCATGGACCCGCGCGAATCTTCCAGAATCCGCTTCGCCCGCGAAGGATTGTAGACACCACAGGAACAGAAGCGCGACATATAGGTGGCCGCCTCCTCCGGTGTGCGCCGGCCTTCCTTCACCCAATCAATCATCTTCTTCGCCAGAGAGTGGCTGATCATGCCGTGGCCGCACATCGTGCTAAGCGTGAGCACTTGCGTGTTGGGCAGTTTGTCGGTCTTGCCCTGAAAACCGAGCGAGTAGCCAACACTGTGCCGGGGAATGCCGGCCGCCATGCAGCACTGCTCCGCGCCGTCAATCGACGTCGACACATTGATGCACAGCCCAAGGTCCGCTTCCTTCACAGCCTTGACGAAGTCCTCGGCATTGGTACGCTTATCGAACACGGCGGCGACGGTCGTGGGTGTGTTCACTCCGTTAATCACGGCCTCGAAGTCCGGAGTCATGTTCCTGTTCCAGTGTTGCGTGGGGTCCATGTCGCGGCTCGGGCGCAGAGCGCCGCCATTCGTTGCGTCACCGAGATTCACCGGATGAAAGCGCGTCGCCATCCGCAGGAACTCTTTTAGCTTCGGCAGACAGCCCTTGTCGTTCTTTCCCCGGCTCGGGATCGCGAACACCACGAAGTCATCATGGAAGCTCTCGGCGTTGCCGTAGCGGTGCAGTGTGTTTGTCATTTGGAAGCTCCTACCGGTTCCTGGCTCGATGCGGGCGCCGGATCATTGCTCACCTTGCCGAGGCCGACGTTCGTCTTGGCGCGATGCAACTGATATCCCAGTTTTTCGAGAATAGGCGCCACCACATTCTCCTCGCCCTTCTCATCACAGCGCGTGCCCACGCCCAACGCGACCACCGTATCCAATGTCTTTTCCACTTCGCGAATCTTGAGAATGATCGCCTCGGTCCGGTCCACCGTGGTCTTGATCTCGAGAATCGCCGAGAGCACCTTCTCCTGTAGGATGTCGTCCCGGAGCTTGCCCTTCGCGGTGTCGGTCATCAGCGTCGTGACGGGGTTCTTCTTCTCGAAACTCACGCCCATTTCCGCAAGCGCCATTGCCATCCGCTCGATCTCGTGGAACCGCACGCCGACACCCGGCCGCCCGAACTCGACGGTGAAACCAACTTCGCCCACCTTGATGCGGCCGCTGACGTCGTTGGTCTTCACTTCCTCCGTTCCACGTCCCTGCACGCCCGTCGACTCGTGAGGCACACGCGGATCCGAGAATGCCCGTCGCACCACGCGCGGCCATTCGAGTTTGTCGGGCTCAAATGCGGCGGTCGGACAGACATCGGGTTCCGGGTCAAATCGCAGCCGCATCATCTGAAACACCTTGCGCATGGTGCGCACCACGGTGGGATTCAGATGCTCCTGGCTCAAGCCGTTATAGCAGGCGTAGCACTCCACACATTCGTCGCGATTGATGGTCGCGCGCTTGATGTTGGGGTCGATGTAGATCGCACCCATCGGGCAGACATAGGTGCAGTTGCCGCAAGCAACGCACTTATTCGGATTGATGTACATACTTCAAGCCTCCCGAGGCAAAATCTGTTTCGTCGCATCGATCCGGGAAAACAGAAACGCTCCCAGAACGCATAGTCCCGCAGCCACAACGAACGGGCGGTTCCAGCCGTAGGCCTTCACCAGATAGGCCAATGCCAAGGGCGAAACCGCGCCACCTATGTTACCGCACGTGTTCATGACGGCCGATACGGACCCTGCGAAGTCGGCGCCGATGTCCAACGGGATGGCCCATGAAACTCCGACCGTCAATTCCAGCCCGAACACCGCCACGCACGTATACCATACACAATAGTATGGATTATCGGTGAATGTTGCGGGCACAATGAACGCCGCGGCAATCAGGAAGCCCGTGACTGCAACCAACTTGCGCGCCAGTCGCAGGTTGCCTGTGGATTTGCCCAACCAGTCCGACACCCATCCGCCAAGCAGATCGCCAGCGGTTCCGGCCAGCAGCGGCAAACTCGCATATAAGCCCATGGCTTTCAGGTCGAAGCCTCGATGCGAATTCAAGTAAGTGGGAAACCACTGCAAATACACGTTCAGACAATACCCGTAGCAGAAGTACATGGTGCTCAGCACCCAGAGATTCGGGCTCGAGAGAATCGCCTTCCAGGGGATGTCACGCGAGGTGGCGGCGCGCGGCTTCGGAAGGTTGGCGCGGATCAACGCACGTTCTGCTTCGTTGACGGCGGAGTGTTCATCGGGCGTGTCGCGGTAATACCAGAACCACAGCACCGCCCACAGAATGCCAAGCAGTCCAAAGACGAAGAATGGCGCGCGCCATCCATATGCGGCGATCAACGTGACAACGATGGGCGGCGTGAAGGCGGCGCCCAGTCGCGACCCGGCATGCGTCACGCCTTGCGCGTAGCCTCGCTCTGTCGGCAACATCCAGCGGGAGAGGCTTCGTGTCGCGATCGGAAACGCTCCGGCCTCGCCCATGCCGAAGAGGAACCGGAACACCGACATCGACAGCGCATTCCAACTCAGCGCTGTAACTGACGTGAAGATGCTCCACCATGTCACGATCACCGTCAACGCCCGCCGTGGACCGATCCGGTCACCCAGCCATCCGCCCGGCAGTTGAAACAACGCATAGCCCCAACTGAACGCCGACAGAATGCCTCCCATCGCGGCCAGCGAGATGTTGAACTCCTCGCGGATCACGGGAAGCGCGGACGAGATCACCACGCGATCCATGTAGGTGATCATGTAGGCGGCGACGGTCAGCCACAGCACAATGTGGCGAACCCGGGTTGGACGTGAGTGAGACACGAATTTGCAGATACTATCAAACTCGGAACTCGCGCACGCACACCCGGGTAAGATGCGATCCAACGTTTCGCTACCAGCCCATGTCAAGCAACTGTGCGAAGGTCAGATCTTCCGGGACGTTCACGCTCAGCGTCAAGCCTGGTGAGAAGCTTGGCTCCATTAACTGATTGCGGAACATGATCGGATCCCAGTGCGATACGCTCGATCCCGCAATAAACGGGTCCGGCGCGAACATAATCGCCCGGCCTGCGCTGTCGGCGCCGGAGAAGTTCGAGTTCAGACCCACTCTCGCAAACAGTCCGCTGCGGGTACGCGAACGGAATCGCAGGAAGTCGCGAAGCGCCGCGCCATCCGCTTGGCTGATCATGAGGGCTGGGATCGCCGGCCCGACGCTGGGACCAGTCAAAGTAGGCGGACTCCCTGCAACGTTGTCAACGATGATGGCGCCAATTGCACCGGCCGCGGTCACGTTCGTGATCTTGAGATTGAATGTGCAAAAACCGCGGTCAATCAGCGCGATCTTGCCATTGACGCCGAGCGCGCCCGCTGGAGTGAGCGGCTCGCAGGCATCGGTGAGAGTACCGCCCGCCACAGCATCGAGTGCAGGCATCACTTCGCCAAGCACACCTGCCAGAGTCAGGTTCGGATAGGCCAGCGTGGCGCCCTGCAATGCAGAAGCGCGGTAGTCGCCGATCAGCGTTGCGGGGGCAGTGACCTGCAACTGCGGCGTGCCGAGGTTCAGAACAGAGCTGATAGCAGAGGCGACGCTCGCGCCCGTCCAAACAAGATTGCGCGCGTTCCGCGCGGACGCGGCCCGCTGTGCATCGTTCATCTGGTTCCAAAGCAATCCGCTTGTGTTATCGCGGAGCATGCTATCAAATTTGCTCGGCGCTCCCAAAAGCTGCGCTCCGGTGGAAGCATTGGTGAAGGTTTGAAAGCCAAGACCATGGGCAAGTTCGTGCAGCACTACTGGCAGCAGGGATGTCTGGCCTAGCGGAGCATTGTTGTCCAAACCGAGGTAAAAGCTGAATCCGCAGCCGGGGTTTCCAGCGCCGCCGTTGCTTCCGAGATTGCTATTGAAAACCGCTCGAATGTCGGCATCCTCGGGCATGTTGTTCGCACTGTTGTTCACACCGGTGATCTTGTTGGTGATCGCCTCGTTGAACCAATGGTTCGCGGGGCTCAGTATCGTTCCTGAAGGATCGCTGAAGATGCGCTGCGCCCCCGCGGAACCGAGTACGGCGGCCGTGGCCGTGCAGGGCTGAGCGTCGAAAGTGGCGCGCACTTCGATCGTCACCGAACTGGTCAAGGTCGCGCCGAAGATTGCGGCGGCCTGCTGGAAGACTTTGAGCCGCTGCTGGCCCAGAGTGGTTCCTGTGTTGCCTCCGATTGGATTGATCGGAGTTGGATCATTGAAACCCTCTCCGGCGTTGTCGCCGTTGATGATGACGATATTCGCCGCGCCAAACGCCGATGAGGTTAGCATCGCGCCGAGTGTGAAGATCGCCACGGCTTTCATCGCGCGCCTCCCTTGGCGGCGCCCGTCTTGGCGGAATGCGTGTGCGCACCCTTCGGATGGCCGTCCTTGCAGTCGTAAACCAACGCGCCATCCGCGCTCTTCGTAACCGTCATGGTGGTCATGAACCCGTTGCTCGAAGTAGCCATCCTGAGCCCATTCGGCAAGAGCGTCTCAGTGATGACGGGAGTTTGGGAACCGCCCGGATCGGTGATTGGCGCCACAGCGCTGGAGAGTCCTCCCGTCTCGGGATCGCGGCTCACCACCATGCGAGGACTGGTTTTGCCCCGTGCCGCACCCGCCTTCGCGGCCGCCTTGGCCGGCTTTGTGGCGGCGGGCTTCTTCGAATCGCCTGCCATTGCGCAAGTCAGACCCGTCAATGCGGCTGCCACTGTCAGCAGGCGCGGAATCCTGGCGGAGAAATAGTGTTTCATTGGATGGACCTTCTGTTTTGCGTACGCGAAACGGTTCTTAGCTCGCGCGGCGCTTGCGCGCCACGAAAGCTGCGAGAGCAACGGCGACCAATGCGGCCGTGCCGGGCTCGGGAATGTCGGCGATCTCCAGCGAGTCAATACCGATCGCGTCGGCGTTTGTGCTGGTGTCCGGAACAAAGTAACGGAATCCGAGAGTCGCGTTCGTCGGGCCTGCCAGTCCGGAAACGATGACTTCGTAACGCGTCCAATCCGTGGGATAGCCAGTGCCGAGCGCAGAATTCACGGTGAGAAGCAAGGTGGTGAAGTCCCCAACCGTCGTGTCGTCCACGCCAACGTTCGTTGTGCCGGACGCATTCAACCTCACTTCCAGACGATCGGGAAACGCGCCCGCGGATCGGGTGTAGAACGAAAGTGTGGCTCCGTTCACGAGTTGCACCACCGGAGTGATCAGCCAGTTGCTGATGTTTCCGCCGAGGGCGGCGTTCTCAAAGTTGCCCGAGATGTACGAGTCGGGATTGCCAGCGAACGCCGGAAACACTCCAGGATTCCCTTGAAACCAGTTCGTGCTCCCGATCGGGGCGCTGCGGTTGATGAGCGTCCATCCGCTCAATGCGGAAATGTCGTCAAATCCTTCCGACAAGATAGGGGCTGCCGGCAACAAAGTGCCCGATACAAGAACCAGCGCCAAAGAACAAAGGCGGGTCATCCAGTTGGCCTCCGAGCCTGAAGATTCGCACACGCAATTGTTGTGAGGGTAGCACGATGTAAACTGTCCGTACAATCCAAGCGATGCACTGAATATGCCTCGGGTATTCGCTGGATGGGACACTCCCCGCCGATGGGGGATGAGCGCCGCTTAACCGCTCAGCCGTCAACCCGCGATCCGCGGATAACCGGCCAGTTCCTTCTTCAGATTCTCGAGTGTCGCGCGGCTGCCGGCGTCGTTGATGAGGTTCTTCATCTCGCCGGGATCGGCTTGCAGATCGTACAACTCATCCATCTCTTTCAAGTCGAGATAGCGGATGTATTTGTAGCGCTCCGTGCGCACTGCCTCCCACGAGGCAACGCGCGCGAATTGTTGTTCCATGAAATACTCGCAGAGGATGCTCTTGCGCCAGTTTCTCGATTTGCCCTCCAGCAGCGGCATCAGCGACCGCCCCTGCATCTGCGCATGCGGTTTCAGACCCGCGGCATCCAGCATCGTGGGTGCGATGTCGATATTCAGGGCCATTCCATCGATCTGGCGGCCGGCCTTGATCAACTTTGGATAGCGCGCGAGCATCGGAATGCGAATCGATTCTTCATAGGCCGCCCGCTTGTCGCCGAGCCCGTGCTCGCCCCAGAAGTAGCCATTGTCGCTCGTAAACACGATCATCGTGTTGTCGAGTGCCTTCTGCTGCTCCAGTACATCCAAGATTCTGCCGACGCCCTCATCAATGGAGAGCATGCAGCGCATCTGATTGCGAATCAGTTCATCGCCAGGTCCGCTCTGCGCTTGCCCCGCACCTTTCTTTTTCTTCTGCGGCAACTCAGGGATCTCGCGCCGCAGCATGGGCTTGCCTTCCAGTGTGTCCTTTGCGTTCGGAGTTCGCTGAATCGGCTGATCCGCATACATGTTGGCGTGACGCGGCGCGGGCGTGAAAGGCCCGTGAATCGCCTTGTGCGCCAGATACAGGCAGAAGGGTTTCGACCGCCCCTTCTTCACGAAATCGACTGCGTGATCCGAGAGCAGGTCCGTCATGTAGCCGTTCCTGGTGATGCGCTCTCCATCAATGTTCAGGGGTGGATCTTCAAAGACTCCTTGTCCGCGAAAACTCACCCAACGGTCGAAGCCGGGACGAGGCGAATCGTCGTTGCCCATGTGCCACTTGCCTACGTACGCAGTCTCGTAACCCGCGTCGCGCAACAACCGCGGAAACGTGATCATCTTGTGACTGGCCGCCGCGCTGTCGCCATTGCCGCGCACGCCGTGAGTCCGCACATACTGCCCCGTGAGGAAACTCCCTCGCGAGGGAGAACACAATGGCGTGGTGACGAACGCATTGCGGAAGATGGCGCCTTCCCTGCCGATCCGATCGATGTTCGGCGTTTTCACAAACGGGTGCCCCATGCAACTGAGCCCGTTCCAACGCAGATCATCAATCAGCACAAAAACAAGATTGGGCCGATTTGTTTTTTGAGCGAAGGCGCTTCCCGCGCCCGCGAATATGGTCGAAACCGCATGGCGGCGATTCATGAGCATGGCGTTACCTCGAAATGATCGGGCGGAGCGGGCGAATGTAGATGTTGCGATAGGCAACCGGGCCATGATCGCCTTGCAACATCAGCGAATTCATTGGCGCTTCGGCATGCGGCATGTGTGCGCGCGTGCCGCCGTCCACCTCGACATCAGTCTGCACTGCGAGCCCGTTATGCAGCACGCGAATGAACCGCGCATTTTCGGTCTTGCGCCCGCTTGCGTCGAATCGCGGCGCGCGGAACCAGATCTGGAAGCTTTGCCACTCGCCGGGGCGCCGGCTTGCGTTGCGCGATGGAGCGGATCCGCCCACGCCCTTGTTGTCAATCCAACGATGATAGATGCCGCCGTTATCCGAGGTCTTCATCGGTTCGCTGGAACCATAGCTGTCAAACACCTGCACCTCGTAGAGGCCCTGTAGGTACACGCCGGAGTTCGATCCTTTCGGCACCATGAACTCAAGATAGAGTTCGACGTCGCCGAACTTCTCCTCGGTGACGAGGTTCTGCGTCTTACCGGCGGGTCCATTGAGAATCGTGCCCGATGGCGCGGGGATCCCGAAGAGCTTCGTCGGCCCGAGCAGACGTTCCCATCGCACACCCTTCGTGGTGAACCACTCGTGCGGACCAGCCTGGCCCTTCCAGCCGCTCAGATCCTTGCCGTTGAGCAGCGGGCGCCAGCCTTCCTCCAGAAGGAACGGCGGATCTCCATGATGCTCTCCGTCATTCAACTCGATCTTCGGTTGCGCGAATGCGAAAGCCGCGCCGAGGGCAAGGACCGCGAATAGGCGTTGCATAGGAACTCCCAACATTCTATCCGCTGGGAAGCTGAAGCGAGTCCATCCGCTGGATGGTGCCGTGGCCATGCCGGTACAATGAAAGATCCGCATGGCCGAAATCATTCACCCTGTTCGTGCCCTCAATGGCAACATCCGTCTTCCTGGAGACAAATCGATCTCCCATCGCTACGGCATGCTCGCCTCTATTGCAGAAGGCACCTCGAAGATCTTGAACTATTCCTCCGGCGCGGACTGCGCATCTACGCTCGGTGCGATGCGCGCGCTCGGCGTCAACATCGAACGCAATGGCGCGGAAGTGACCGTGCATGGCGTCGGCCTCAGCGGCTTGAGAGCGCCTTCCGGTGTGCTCGACGCGGGCAACTCCGGCTCCACGATTCGCATGCTCAGCGGCATTCTTGCGGGACAGCCGTTCCGTTCCACCATCGCTGGTGACGAATCGCTGAGCCGCCGGCCGATGGGCCGCATCATGACTCCACTCGCGCAGATGGGCGCGCGCGTGGAAGCACATGACGCGAAGTTCCCGCCCCTCACGATTCATGGTGGCGAGTTGAAGGCCATTGACTACGCATTGCCAGTTGCAAGCGCGCAGGTGAAGTCATGCGTGCTGTTCGCGGGCCTGTATTGCGATGGCGTCACTACGGTTCGTGAGCCGATCGTCACTCGCGATCACTCGGAAATCGCGTTGCGCACCTTGGGCGCTGAAGTGGAAAGCGTTGGAGGCGTGATCACTATCCAAGGCCGGCCGGTGTTGAAGGGACGCGATCTCTACGTGGCTGGCGATCTCTCGTCGGCTGCGTTCTTTCTGGTGGCGACCATGCTGCGGCCGGGCTCGCGCATTGGTATCGAAGGTGTGGGGCTCAATCCTACGCGGTCGGCACTGCTCGATTTTCTCTCGAGCGGCGGGGCGTCGATCAAGGTCGCGAACATCGGACAGAACACGGGCGAGTTGGTTGGCGACCTTGTGGTCGAATCGAGGCAGTGGCGCGGCGGCGTTCTGGAAAAGTCGGTCACCGCGGCACTGATTGATGAGATTCCCGTGCTGGCGGTGCTCGGCGCGGCAAGCCAGGAGGGACTGATTGTTCGCGATGCCGCGGAACTTCGAGTGAAGGAAACGGACCGCATCGCAACGGTCGCCGAGAATCTTCGACGCATGGGCGTTGAGATTGAAGTGCGCGAAGACGGTTTCGAAGTGCCGGGCAAGCAAAAGTTCCGCGCCGCAAAGCTCGACTCCTATGGCGATCATCGAATCGCGATGGCGTTTGCCGTGGCGGCGCTCGCGGCCGATGGTCCATGCGAGATCGAGAATTCGGAAGCAGCGTCCGTGTCCTTCCCGGAATTCTACGGTATGCTTCGTTCACTGACGCAGTGAGCGAAGTATGTCACAGGCAGACCTGAAGCTCCGTGGTCTGGTCCACGATCTGAACAACGTCTTTCAGACGATTCTCGATGCATCCGAACTCGTGCCGGAGGGCTCGCGATGGAAGCGCATGGCGACGACGATCGCCAACAGCGCCGAACACGGAATGCGTTTGACGCGGGAACTGCTCGAGAGCCACCAGGACTCGTTTGATTTTTCCTCGATTGCCGAGAGTGCCGTCCAGTTTGCACGCGACGTGCTACTGGTGACGGGCGGTCCGCAGGTCGAGTTTCATACCGGGATCGCACCAGGGTCGCGGCTGAGCGGGACGGCTGTGGGATGGGAGCGCGTGCTGGTGAATCTGTTCCTCAATTCCGCGCAGGCAATGAAGAAGGGCGGCGACGTTCACCTTGCGGTGACTCCGCTGGACGGACAATTGCGCATTCTGGTTTGGGACAATGGGCCCGGCATTCCCGAAGCGATTCTCGCGCGGATCTTCGAGCCGCACTTTTCCACCAAGCCCGATGGCGCGGGGAAACGGCGGAACCTGGGGCTCGGCCTGCACATCGTGAAGTCGATTGTCGAAGCCAACGGCGGCACCGTCACCGCACGCAATCGCGAAGATCGCGGCGCGGAGTTCGAAATCGTGGTCAAGATGGTATCCTGATTTTCGATGACCAAGGTTCAGCTTCACTACGACCTCGTTCGCCCGCTTGGAGATCAGGATCTGGACGCGATTGCGCGCGTGCACGGCGTTTACGGCATTGTGCGCGTGATGTTGAAACAGCCGGAACTGAACAGCGTCACCGTGGAGTATGATGCGTCGCGGATGATGGTGGACGACGTGGAAGCCGCGCTGGTTCGCAGCGGTGTCCCGATCGCGCGGCAGTAGCTTCCCTTCGCGGCTGGTTCAGTCCTGGCGCAGACTGTCGATCGGCCTCGATCGCACAACTGACATGGCCGGACCGGCACTTGCCGCAACTCCCGCAAACAAGACGGCCATGGGCGTCAGGATAGAGAGTGGATCGCCCGCCGTCACGCCATAGAGAAACGGTCGCAGGGCCATTCCCGCAACCGGTGTAAGCACCGCCGCAATGGCCGCTCCCGCGAGTGAGAGTACGACGCCGTGGCGGACCAGTAGCCCCCCTACCTGTGAAGCGTTCGCGCCCATGGCGAGCCGGATCGCGATCTCACGCCGCCGCTGCTGTGTGATGTAGTTGAGAAGACCGTAGAGGCCGAAAGCAGCGAGTGCGAGCGCCAACATCGCAAAACATTGAATCAGCCACATGGTGAACCGCCGCTCCGCCAGTGCCGACGCAGCCACGCGGTCCATGGTGCGCAACGCCGCGACGGGCAAATCGCGGTCAACCTCGTGCACCACACGTTCCACGGCCGGTGTCAGCAGCGCCGGATGGTTTTCCGTGCGCAGCACCGCGGTGAAGCTGGGAAACGGCACTTGCGACAGCGGCCACCAGAAAGCAGGCTCGGCGGAGGTTTCCGCTGGGCGATCCTGAATGTCGGCGACCACGCCAACGATCTCGCGCTTCTTTCCCCATAGGTCCAGGCGCTGCCCAACAGCACGTGTGCCGGGGAAATAGCGCTTCGCGAAGGCCTCATTTACAAGCACCACCGGCGGCGCCGTCTCGTGATCCCCGTCCTCAAAGAGGCGTCCATCCTTCAGCGGAATCCGCATTGCCATGAAATAGCCGGGGGTTGCGGATTGAAAGCGAGCTTGCATGCTCTCGCCGGGGCGCGCGGGCCGCCCCACGATCTCAAAACCGGAGTTCTCGTCGTAGCCAGTCCATGGCAGGGCAGTCGTCAAGCCTGCGCTTCGCACACCTGGGAGTTGTTCGAACCTTTGAATGAGACCTCGAAAGAACTGGAGACTCGCCGCTTGGCTGTACTTGTTCGGATTGAGCGCCAGTTGAAACGTGAGCACATTCCGCGCGTCAAAGCCATGCGGCCGCTGATCGAGTTGCCAGGCACTGCGTACAAGCAGGATGGCCGTGCTGCCCAATAGCGCCGCAAGTGCGACCTCACCCACCACCAGCACACCTCGCAACTTCGTAGCTTCGCGCGTTGCCGACGCTCCACGTCCGCCATCCGTCAGTGCGGATACCGGGTCCTGCCGCATGCTGCGCAGCGATGTGGCGAGGCCGGAGAACAAGCTCACCGTGAGAGCGGCGGACACGGCGAACAGCGCTTCGGTCCAGCCCAGTGCCATCTCGTGCAGGCGCGGGAAATCTTCGGGAACGATTGTGCGCAGCACAGGGAATGCGGCATACGCCAGCACGACACCGGCCATGCCGCCCGCCATACCAACGACGACATTTTCGGCGAGCACCACGCGCACCAACCGCCACTGGCTTGCGCCCAGTGCCTGCCTCACCCCGATCTCACGCCGTCGCGCAAGTCCGCGCGCGATGCTCAGGCTTGCGAGATTTGCGGCGGCGATCAACAGCACAATCGCGCCGGCGGCCATCAGCAGCGATACCACCCGTGTGGATCCGCCGCGCAACTCCTCATCCAGAGGCGCTACCAGAGCTCGAAAGCCACGGTTCGAATCGGGATAGCGGCGCGCCAGGTCATTGGAAATTCGAAGCAGGTCGGCCTGCGCCTGATCGAGACTGAATTCCGCTTTCACGCGCGCGATCGTGTTGTGAAAATGCCAGCCGCGAATCCCAGAAGCCGGAAGGTCGAGCCGCGCCGGGAACCAAATCGGAACCGTGTCGCCATGAAGTGGTGTGCGGTAGCTGCCGCCGACATGCTGGAAGTTTGCGGGCAGCACTCCAATCACCGTCCATGGCTCGCGATCAATCACAATTCTGGCGCCGAGAACACCGGGGTCGCCGTGATAGCGGGCCGTCCAGTAGCGATGACTGAGAATGACGACGCGGGCGTTACGGTTCAACTCCGCCTGTTGAAAATTGCGCCCGAGCGCGGGCGTTGCGCCAAGCAGCGGGAAGAACTCGTGAGTGACGCGAACGGCGGAAACACGTTCCGGGCGGCCATCATGCATCACCGCGACATCCACGCCCGTGAAGAGCGCGAGTCCTTCCAGTGTGCGATTCTCTCTCGCGTACTCCCGATAGTTGCCGATCGACATCGGGAACTTCGGATTGCGCTCGCTCGAATCGTAAACCGATATCAGGCGCGCGGCAGCGGGATAGGGCAGGCCCTTCAGCACAAGGCCGTGGAACAGAGAAAACATCAGGGTGGCCGTGGCAACACTCAGAGAGAGCGCGCAGATGGCGATTGCGCTATATCCGCGATGCCGCCGTAGCGCGATGGCTGCCTGCCTCAGATCGGCGCTGAAGCCGCTGAAGGGGCCAAGACCGCGCTGGTCGCGCACAAGCTCCGCCGCAAGGCTCACGGTTCCCGCGCGCATCAGCGCCTCGCGCGGATCACGCCCCTGACGTTGCGCGTCCTCCACGGCCATTTGCCGGTGGAACTCCAATTCGGCGGTGAGATCATCGTCACTGCGCATGTTCAAAGCCGCGCGCAATCTCCAAAGCCATTCGCGAAGGATCCGCATGGGTTATGACTCCTCGATCAGGCGTCCGATAATCGCGCTCATCCGCGCCCAGCCTTCCTTCTCTTTCGTGAGCTGTTTGCGACCCGCCGCGGTGATCGAGTAGAAACGGGCTCGCCGGTTGTTTTCCGTGGCGCCCCAGGCTGCCTTCAGAAGACCGCGCTGTTCCAGGCGAAGCAGGCCGGGATAGAGCGTACCCATGTTGATTTCAAGCGCGCCGTTCGAGACCTGTTCCAGACGGCTGGAGATCGCGTAGCCGTGCATCGGGCCCATTCCCGCGAGGACCTGCAGGATCATCAGATCGAGAGTCCCTTGCAGGATGGATGTCTTCGGATCTTTATTAGACATTCCAATGGAGCATACGCGATCTCCATTCGATTGTCAAATGGAGAGCGAGGCAACACCGGCATCCGCCACAATAGAGCAATGCCCCAGATCGCCATGCTGACCACCGGCGGCACCATCGCCGGACAATGGGACGACGCACAAGGCGGAGTGGTGCCCATGTTAAGCGGCCAGCAACTGGTGGAGATGACACCGGGCCTGCGCGACATTGCCACGCTCCACATCGAAGCGATCGCCAACGTCGATTCGTCGAACATACAACCGGAGGTCTGGCTCAAACTGGTGGAACGCGCCAACCACTGGCTGGCACGTCCCGAAATCGATGGCGTGGTGGTGACGCACGGCACCGACACATTGGAGGAAACGGCCTATCTGCTCGATCTCACCGCTGCCAGCGTGAAGCCGGTGATTGTGGCTGGGTCGCAACGCCCGCCGGGATATCGCGACTCCGATGCGCAACGCAATCTTGTGGATGCCGTGCGTGTCGCCACATCCCCGGAAGCGGTGGGCAAGGGCACGCTGGTGGTGATGAACGGGCAGATCAACGCGGCGCGCGAAGTCACCAAGACCAGCACCACGGAACGCGAAGCGTTTCAAAGCCTCGAGTTCGGGATGCTCGGTGTGGCGGACCTGGAGACCGTGCGCTTCTATCGCGCGCCATTACGCCGCCGCACGCTGCCGTGGCATGCGGGCGCGCGGCTCGGACGCGTCGAGATTGTGATGCACTATGCGGGGGCGGATGGCCTGCTGATTCGATCGTTACTCGCGAACTGTCCCGATCTGGCAGGTCTGGTCATTGCGGGAACGGGACTGGGCCAAGTGGGCGAATCCATGTTCGAGGCTATCGCGGAGGCCCGCCAGCGGGGTGTGCCCGTGGTGATCAGCACACGTGTCTACACGGGGCGCGTGATTCCGATGTATGGAGCCAAAGGCGGGGTCGGATCACTGCGCTCGATCGGCTGCGTGCTTGCGGACAATCTGAGCCCCGTGAAGGCGCGAATTCTATTGATGGTTGCGCTCAATCAGACGCGCGACACCGCGGAGCTACAGCGATGCTTCGATTGGTAGCGGGTTGCCGCTGAGATCCACCTCGGCCGCATCGCGCCACAACCGTTCCAGATCGTAGTACTTGCGCGCTGCCTCGGAGAAGATGTTGACGACGTAATCGCCGTAGTCCATCAGGATCCACTCCGCGTTGGAGTAGCCTTCCACGCTGTTCGGACGCTCGCCCTTCTCCTTCAGTTGCTTCTCGATTTCATCCGCGATGGCCTGATTCTGGCGCTGGTTCCTGCCGGTGCAAATGATGAGGGTGTCGGCGAAAGTGGTGACTCCGGTAAGGTCGAGTACTTTGATGTCTTCCGCCTTTTTCGATTCCGCGGCATGCACTGCTGTCATCCACATCGCGGGCTCGGCGGCGGGGGCTTTGACGGTACGCTTCCGGACAGGCCGGACGCCCGCGGAGGCGAGCTTTCGAACGCCGGATGTTTTCGCGGCAAGCGATCGTGCGGATGGGGACTTGCGAGTAGTCTTCGAGGTGGTCTTCTTCGTTGGCAAGTTGAGGCTAGATTGGCTCCTTGCCTCATCGTACTACAATGGAAAGATGCGGTTGTGGCTGCTCTTGGGATACGTGTACACGCACTCACTGTGCGCACAGGTGTCTCCCGAAGTAGCAAAAGCGAAGGCCGAACTGGACCGCATTCAGCAGATCGTGGATGCGGGCGGGCTGCCGAAGAACCGCTTGGAACAGGCGCGGGAAGCGGTGGCGGAAGCCGAGGATCAGGCCACTCTGCGGCGCACACTGTTCGGATCGCTGAGGGTGGAAGACCTTTCCGATGAACTGACGCGCGAAATGGAGACCGCCGCGAAACGGCTGGTGGACCGGCAGCAGGCGCGCATTGACCGCCAGCACGCTTTGATCGAACAGAACGTGGTGCCTCGCACTTCGCTCACGCCGTTTCTCGAAGAACTGGACGCGCGCCGCAAGATGTTCATCGACGCCGAGTCGCGATCGCGGTTGTGGAGCCAGCTTACGGAGATGGCTCGAGCGGAACAGGCTCGCCTCGCGGAATTGGAAGCGGAGCAACTCGAAGCATTGCGCCGCGCCGAAGATGATCCTGGCTACGGAATCATCTCCGCGGCGAGGCTGAGGCGCCTGGAACAGGAGTTCGAACGAATGTTCGCGCGTACGCTTCCGGTAAGCGCGCGTGGCGACACGGTGTTCCATCGCACCCTTGGCTACAACCATACAGGGCGCGTAGATGTCGGCATCAACCCCGATACACCGGAAGGCCGGTGGCTGCGGGATTGGCTGGAAGGCGCGAAGATTCCCTATCTGGCGTTTCGAGGCGCAATCCGTGGCGTATCGTCGGCGCCGCACATTCATATCGGCCCGCCGAGCACGCGACTGCGGATCGCTGACTAGAGCGGATACACTGAAGGATTGAGCCAGAATCCGCAAATCATCGTCCTCGACACCGGAGGACAATACTGTCATCTCATCGCAAGAAAAGTTCGCGAGTTCGGTGTGTACGCAGAGGTGCGGGCGTCGGAGACGCCATGCGCTGAGTTGCAAGGAGCGCGAGGACTGATCATCTCCGGTGGACCCGCGAGTGTCTACGAACAAAACAGCCCCACCGTCGACCCGGCGATCTTCGCCATTCGCACGCCGGTGCTCGGGATCTGTTACGGCCAGCACCTGATGGCGCACCTGCTCGGCGGCACCGTGCAGAAGGGCGAGAAAGGCGAGTACGGCCTCGCGTATCTGGAAGTCGACGCGTCCAAGGGCGTGCTGCGCGGAGTGACTGGCAAGCAGCAGATCTGGATGAGCCATCGCGACACCACCGTGGCCGCGCCCCCCGGATTCGAAGTGCTGGCACATACATCCACTTGCCCGATCGCGGCGATTGCAGACGAAGAGCGCAAAATCTTCGGAGTACAGTTTCATCCCGAAGTGGTGCACACGCATCCGGGCAAGCAGGTGCTTTCGAACTTCCTTTTCGACATCTGCGGATGCGATCAGGATTGGGATCCGAGCCAGCGCATTCCCGCGGTGGAAGAACAGATCCGCAAGGTCGCGGCCGGCCGGAAGGTGTTCTTCTTCGTGAGCGGTGGCGTGGATTCCACGGTGGCCTACGACCTTTGCCTGCGCGCGCTAGGCCCGGACCGGGTGCATGGCGCTTATGTGGACACGGGGCTGATGCGCGAGGGCGAGACGGAACTGGTGCGAACCAACTTCGCGAAGCTAGGCGCACGGAATTTCCGCATCGTGGATGCGCGCGCGGAGTTTGTCGGCTCGCTGGCCGGAGAGGCCGAACCTGAGAAGAAGCGGCACATCATCGGCGAGCACTTCGTCGCGATCCAGGAGCAGATTCTGCAATCGGGACACTACACGGATGCCGATTGGATTCTGGGGCAAGGCACGATTTATCCCGACACAATCGAGTCCGGCGGCACCGCGAAGGCAGACAAGATCAAGACACATCACAACCGCGTGGCCGGCATTCAAAAGCTGATGGATGCGGGCCGGATCGTGGAGCCGTTGAGCCTGTTCTACAAGGACGAAGTGCGCGAGATCGGCAAACAGTTGGGAATTCCCGATGAGATGTTGGACCGGCATCCGTTCCCTGGCCCGGCTCTGGCGATCCGATGCCTGTGCACGCACGAGGAAGCCTCCGTACGGCGTGTGGATGATGGCTACATTCTGCCCGTGCGGTCCGTGGGAGTGCAGGGCGACTCGCGAACGTATCGTGCGGCGCTGGCGCTTGCGTCGATGCCGCCGGACTGGCATCTGGCGACGGAGTTGATCAACCGTCACAGCGAGATCAACCGTGTGGTTGCCGTGGCGGCGACGCATACTCCGATTGGCGGATTGCGAAGCCTGGCGGCGACCATCACCGAAGAGCGGTTGGACCGGTTGCGCCATGCCGATGCGATTGTGCGGCGGCTGTCGCATGAAAGCGGCTTCGACAAGACGATCTGGCAGTTTCCTGTGGTCCTGCTCCCGATCGGAACGTTGGACCGGCCGGACAGCGTGGTGCTGCGGCCCATCAACTCCGTGGACGGGATGACGGCCGAAGCAGTGCGCATGCCCGATTCCCTGCTGGAACAAATCTGCAAAGAATTGTTAGAAACAGAAGGAATCGCCGCTGTTTTTTACGATCTGACGCACAAGCCGCCGGCTACCATCGAGTGGGAGTAGCGCCGCCGGACGCTACGGGGTAACCATGATGGCGAGTTTCTGCATCTCGGCCAACTGAGCGGCCTTCGTTGCGGGCTTCAGCGGATTGCCAGTCACAGTCACGAATCGCGGAGTGTTCGCCTGACCGGATTTCGCCATCGCGATCAGCGGCGAGAGGTCGGCCACACGGTTGCGATCGAGATACACCTTCCACAGTGAAGTCATCTTTTCGAGCGGCTTGATGTCGGCGATCTGATTGCCGCTGAGGTCGAGCATTGTGAGGAACTGCAACGCGGCGAGCGGCGCCACGTTCTGCACCGCATTTCCATCAAGGTAGAGCGACGACAAACGGTTGAGACCGCCAAGGGGCGAGAGATCGGCAACCTTATTCTTCGAAAGATACAACGCATTCAAGGCCGTAAGGTCTTTCACTGCGGCGACATTGGTGATCTGATTCTGCGTGAGATTGAGATACTGCAGCGCCTTGACCGAGGCAAGTGGCGAGATGTCCTGGATCCGGTTGTTGGCAAGGTCGAGGCTCTGGAGATTCGTGAGATCTTTAAGCGGGGTGAGATCCGTGATCTCGTTGTTCGCGAGTTCCAACTGAGCAAGCGCCTTGCATTTCTCAAGCCCTCCAATGTTGCGAATCCCAGCGCCGTTGGCAGTGATCACGGAGAGGCTCTTCACGTCCTCTTCGGTAATGGGCTGCGTATTGTCACGTTTGGCAAAGACATGTTTGCGGACGGCGGCTTCCAGGTTCCTGTCGGGGAAGATGCCCTGCGCCGTAGGGACGGGAACAGTGGCCTCCGCTCCATTCAGACCCGCCACCGACAAGCAAAACAAGATGGGCAAAGCAAACGTTTTCATCATGGGCCTCCTGCCAGAAATTCAAAACTTGAGCGAGCAGCGGGCGCACGAAGAAAGGGCCTGCATGCTCACGCCAAAGTCGAACCAAAGCTAAGTGTTTGAGAGTTGGAGAAGGAGTAAGTAGGATGCTACTTACCTTCCATACTTGGGATTTTACACAAGACGATTGGAACCGGCAAGAGGGTTGATTGCCCTCACGACAGCAGCGAGCGGATGACCATGCCTCCCGTCTGGCTCAACTGCTTCTCGCGGCCCGCATGCATGTAGCGGAGCTTGTTGTCATCCAAGCCGAGCAGGTGGAGCAAGGTGACGTGGAAGTCCTTCAGCGGGTGAACTTCCTCAACGGCCTGGCCGCCGACGTCGTCCGTCGCGCCGATGATGTGGCCGGCCTTCACTCCCCCGCCAGCCATCCAAACGGCCATCGCATTGGCATTGTGATCGCGGCCCCAGGCGGTGGAGCCGCGGCGGATACCGTTGTCGGGACTGCGGCCGAACTCGCCCGACCAAACAACCAATGTGTCATCGAGCAGACCGGTGCGTTTCAGATCCTTCAGTAACCCGGAGACGGGTTTGTCGATCGCTCGAAGGCGGGCTCCATGCGCCTTGTCGATGTAGTCGTGCGAATCCCAACCCATCACCACCACTTGAACGAACCGCACACCGGACTCGGCCAAACGGCGCGCCAGCAGGCATCTGCGCCCGATCGCATCGGCATCCTTATTGGCGCCGCCGATACCGTACATCTCCAGCGTCCTCGGCGATTCTTTCGAGATGTCGAGCACACGCGGCATCTCGGCCTGCATACGAAAGGCGAGTTCGTAGCTTTCAATGCGGGCAGCGAGTTCGTCGTGATGCGGATTGCGCGCCTGATGCATCTTGTTGAGCGAGGTCAACAGGTCGAGGTTAGCGCGCTGGCGCTCGTTCGAGACGCCCGCCGGCGGAGTCATATCGAGCACGGGCGCACCTTCCGGCCGGAGCGGAGTGCCCTGATAGTGCGCCGGCAGAAAGCCATTGCCCCAATTCGCCGCGCCTCCTTGCGGATAGGCGAGATCGGGCAGCACGACAAACGAAGGCAGATTCTGATTCTCGGTGCCCAGCCCGTAGCCAACCCACGCGCCAAGAGCCGGGTCGCCACCGAACTGATTGCCAGTGTTGAGGTGATAGAGCGCTGTCGGGTGATTTACGCTCTCCGCGCGGAGTCCCCGATAGAAGCAAACGTCGTCCACAACACCGGCGAAGCTCTCGAACAGCGCGTTGATCTCGATGCCCATCTGACCCGCGCGGCGGAACTCGAACGGCGTCTTCACGTAGTAGCGCTCGCCCGTGTTCATGTTCGCTTCGAACTTGCTGCGCGTCTTCTCGAACTTCGTCATGTGGAGTTGCGCGAGCTTGGGCTTGGGGTCGAAGGTGTCGATATGGCTCGGTCCGCCTTCCATCAGAAGAAAGATGCAGCGCTTTGCTTTGGCGGGATGATGCTGCGCTTTGGGAGCGAGCACACCAGCTTGCGCACGGTCCTGCGCCAGCATGGCGGAGAGTGCGACGGTGCCAAGCCCCATGCCGCCGCCGAACAGGAGTTCGCGCCGGGAGATGGACGTAGTGAGCAATTTGCGATTCATCGGCGGCTCCTTCAGTAGATGTACAAGAACTCGTTCGAGTTGAGCAGCACCAGCGCAAGATCGGCCAGCGCGCGAGTGTGCGGCTTCACGTCGCTTGGGTGCAAATTCGCCTCATAGGCCGCGGAATCGTCCTGTTGGAGGAACTCATGCTGCTCGCCGGTCAACTCACTGGTGATCATGTGGACCAGCGGCTTTGTTGCTGCTTTCGCGGGAGGCGGCGTGGACTGATGATGCTTCGTCATCTTGTCGAGATGGGCCAGCGCGGCCCGCACTTCCTCGCGAGTCGCACCGCGGCCATAAGCGAGTTGGAAGGCTCGCTCGATTCGCGCTTCGGGCGACTGTGCTTCCTTCTCCAAGCGAGCCGCCATCGCAAGAGCCATGTCGTGGGCGAAGGCGCTGTTGAAGAGAGTGAACGCTTGAGTAGGAACGGTGGACGCTTCGCGGCGATCGCAAGAGAAGTCCATGCTTGCACCGTTGAAAACGTCGATCATCGGATCCACGAGGCCACGCTGCTGAAACGTGTAGATGGTGCGCCGGTTGCGCATGCGCTTCAGCGGAGACGGCCGGTAGGCAGGCGCGAGCGAGCCCATGGCGTGCCGAGGCTGCCGGGCCACATCGTCGTTGATCTGCGGGAAGACTCCGGGACCGCCGGCTTCGAGGCTCAGTTCACCGGCGGCCTGCAGCATGCCGTCTCGAATCACTTCAGCCTCCACGCGGCGCGGCGAGAAGTAGGCAAGCAGATCGTTGCCGGGATCCTTCGAGGACACCTGCGCCGCATCGGGATGGGCACTGGATCGCTGGTAGGCATCGGAGAGCAGGATCTCGCGATGCATCGCCTTCACGCTCCAGCCGCTCTCGATGAAGCGCGCGGCGAGCGAATCGAGCAATTCGGGATGGGACGGTTTGCGGCCGGTTTTGCCGAAGTTGTTGGCATCCCCGGCAATGCCTTTGCCGAAGTGATACTGCCAGATGCGATTCACCATCACCCGCGCGGTGAGGGGATTCTTCGGACTGGCAATCCAGTTCGCGAGAGCACTTCGACGGCCTGCCACGGTATCCGGAATCGCGGGCTCGGCGAATCCGCCATAGCG
>JAEUQE010000799.1 GCA_016789785.1 Bryobacterales bacterium | reverse complement strand
GATCTTCATGTATGGATTGGTGAACAGATCGTCGAGCAGCGCCAGCGCGTTGGTCTTGTCCCGCAACTGCGCGCGGTACTGCTCGCGCAGCCGGTGCAACTCGCGCGCCTGCTGTCCGGCCGCCGTCGCGGTTACGGTCACGCCCTGGAGAAAGTAGCGTATCCACGCATCCCAGTCGCCGTGCGTCCGCACCCGCTGCAGCAGATCGTAGTAGTCGCTCTTGTGGGCATCGATGAAGGCGGAGAGGTACAGAAGCGGTTGGGTCAACCGCCCGCGCTCGATCAGAAAAAAGGTCACCAGCAGCCGCCCGATGCGGCCGTTGCCGTCGAGAAACGGGTGGATGGTCTCGAACTGCACATGCATCAACGCGCACTGGATCAGATCCGGTATCGCGTCGCGCAAGTGGAGAAACTTCTCCCATTCCCCGAGGCAGTCCATCATTTCGCTCACTGGCGGCGGCACGAATGCCGCGGTAGCCGGTGTGCTGCCGGCCGGGCCGATCCAGTTCTGCGTGCGACGGAATTCGCCCGGCGTCGCCTTGTCGCCGCGAACGCCGGCCATCAGTTCGGCGTGAATTTCGCGGATCAGCCGCAGCGACAGCGGCAACGCCGGCATGCGTCGCATGCCGTGTTCGAGCGCGCGCACGTAGTTGCGCACTTCCTCGATGTCGTCGCGGTTCTCCGGCCGGGCGCGCCCATCCTCGATCTCGTCGATCAGCAGGTCGGACAGGCTGGCCTTGGTGCCTTCGATCCGTGAAGAGAGCACCGCCTCGCGGCGGCTGTACGGGGCGATCAGCAGATGCGG
>JAEUQE010000798.1 GCA_016789785.1 Bryobacterales bacterium | reverse complement strand
GGGCGGGTTTGGGGACTTGTTGCCACCAGTGGGGCACGGCTATGCGGGCGGGCGATGGAGTTGCGAAGGCACAATCGCGAAGACTGTTGAATAGGCCGGGGACGGCGCTTCTTACCGCGCTCCAGGCGGGCAGAACCGGGGCCACGGCGCCAGCGGTGGCGATTGCCTCGTGCAGACTGTCACCGAAGCTCGTGATGGCGTTCAACTCCTCGGCGCGGTCGTAGTGGAGACCATTCATCAGCGCGTCCGCTTCGTACTGACGCACCTTGTTGGTGGCGTGATCGGCATAGGCGCTCGCTACGCGGCGCAGTTGCTCCGACTCCAGCGGGAAGCAGCGGAACATGGCGCCGGCGATGTCGTAAGTCATGCGGCGCAGACCCCGCGATGGGTCCGTAGGGGAAAGGTCCTGATGCTTGTGCTCGTAGTTGTCGGCGATGTCCGCCTGGCAGGCGCGGGTGGGGCCGGCATGGTGGAATACCTCGGAGAGGACTCCCACTTCCAGGCCCCAGTCGGCAGGGAGGCGGACTTTGTTGGCGAGCGAAGACGTAAGGGCGAATTCGCCGGCGAGAGGATAACGGAACTCGCGGAGGAAGTTCAGGAACGGGGATTCGGCGGTGTGTTCCTTCAGGCTTTCCAGCAGAGGGGCGAGGAAGAGCCGGGTGACGCGACCGTGGAGCTTTTCCGAAATGCGGGCGTAGTAACCCTTGCAGAAGTCGAAGTTCAGCCGGGGATGAGCCAGCGGGTAACAGAGCGCCGCGGGGATGTCGCGGGTGTAGTTGACGATGTCGCAATCGTGAAGAGCGATGACG
>JAEUQE010000797.1 GCA_016789785.1 Bryobacterales bacterium | reverse complement strand
TAATCGCGCTGCGTGCTGCCGTCGCCGTACAGGGGTATGGGCTGGCCGGCCAGCGCCAGTTCGGTGAATTTCCGGATGGCCAGATCAGGGCGTTGTCGTGGGCCATAGACGGTAAAAAAACGCACGCAGGCCACGTCGAGGCCGTATAAATGATGCCAGGTATAGGCCAGCAATTCGCCCGTTCTTTTGGTGGCGGCATACGGGGAAATGGGGTGGTCCACCTCGTCGGTTTCCGAAAAGGGCGTTTTTTCCTGGTTGCCGTACACGGAGGAGGAGGAGGCGAACAGGAGCCTCGGCACGCCGGCGTCGCGCATGGCTTCGAGCAAACGCAGGGTGCCGTTCACATTGACGTCGACGTAGGCCTCCGGGTCGTCAATCGAGGGCCGCACGCCTGCCTTGGCCGCAAGGTGAATCACGGCGTCGATGCGGTATCGGGCAAAAAGGCGGTCCAAAGCCTTCCGGTCGCGCAGGTCGCCTTCCTCGAAGGAAAATCCAGGATACGCGCCGAGCAAATCCAGATTCCCCCTTTTTATCGTTGCGGGATAAAACGGATCGAAATTGTCGAAGGCCACGACGCCGTGCCCATCAGCCAGCAGGCGTTCGCCGAGGTGAGAGCCGATAAAACCGGCGCCGCCGGTAATGAGGTATTGCATATCGGGAGAAATGGTCAATCAGGTTGTCTTTCTTCTTTATCGGGCAGCCCTTTGATTTTGGTAAAACTAAACCACGCTCCGCCCAATGAAACCAGCGTGGACAACAGGTAAAACAAAAACGCCGCGGCAACGGCTTTCTCCGCATCGAGGTTTAAC
>JAEUQE010000796.1 GCA_016789785.1 Bryobacterales bacterium | reverse complement strand
GGGCTATTGAGCGACAAGGACTATCCGGCGCTGGAAGTGCTGTCGGACATATTGGGTTCCGGCTTCGATAGCCGGCTGTTTAAGAAAGTCAGAACCGAACTGGGCTATGCGTATAGTGTGGGCGGGGGCTGGGGGGCGGACTATCTGCATCCGGGGATGTTCCGGATCACGGCGTCGACGAAGACGGAATCGACGGTAGCGACCATACAGACGATTCTGCAGGAAGTGGATAAGATCCGCGCGACGGGAGTGACGGACGAGGAAGTGGCGACGGCGAAGGAGAAGGTGATCAACAGTTTTGTGTTCAACTTTGACCGGCCGCAGAAGACGTTGTCGCGGCTGTTCCGGTACGACTATTACGGGTATCCGAAGGACTTTTTGGCGCAGTATCAGAAGGCGATCGCGGCGGTGACGAAGGCCGACGTTTTGCGGGTGGCGAAGCAATACATTGATCCGTCGAAGTTCGTGATTACGGCGATTGGGAACACGGCGGGGTATAAGACGCCGCTGACCGACTTGAAGATGCCGATTACGAAGCTGGATTTAAAGGTGAAAGAGCCGGCGAAGCCTGCGGCGACGGTCTCGGAAGCGTCACTCAAGAAGGGGCAGCAGTTGCTGGCGAAGATGCAGGCGTCGATGGGCGGCGCTGAAACACTGGCGGCGGTGAAAGATGTAACGATGACTGCGAACGCGACGCTGGGGAACCTGGCGGTGAAGCAGAAGATTCTGTTCATTGTGCCGAACCAGTTGCGGCAGGAGCAGGAGTTGCCGTTCGGGAAGGTGCTGGTGAAATGGGACGGCAAGCAGGGG
>JAEUQE010000795.1 GCA_016789785.1 Bryobacterales bacterium | reverse complement strand
CACGCCGGACAACTTGAAACCAGCGCGCAGCATTTCCCGAGTGAAGTTGGCTCGCTCCGTCTCCGAATGTGCGACGTATATCGCCGCTCCTTTTTTCATTACCGCACACGCGGCACGATAAAACCCGCCGAGAAACTTACAAAAGTCTTCGTCTGACATATCGTCGTTTAATATTCGTGACGTGTTCCGGTGGCCTTTTCCGCCGTAATAGTTGAGCATTTCGGCTTTATCGCCGTAGGCCACGTTGTAAGGCGGATCGGTCCAGCAGGCGTCCGCAACGTCACCGCGCATCAGTAACGCCATCGCCCCCATGTCCGTGCTGTCGCCGCACATGATCCGGTGCCGCCCGAGAAGCCACACGTCGCCAGGCCGCGTCACCGCCTCGGCCTGCACCGCCGGCGCGGCGTCGGGGTCGGTCTGGCCTTCCGGCGTAGCATCCAGCCCGGCCAGCAGAGCATCGATTTCCTTGAGGTCGAAGCCGGTCAGGCCGACGTCGTAGCCTTCGTCCATCAGGTCGCGCATTTCCAGCGCCAGCATGGCGTCGTCCCACCCGGCATTGAGCGCCAGCCGGTTGTCGGCGATGACGTAGGCGCGCCGCTGCGCGTCGGTCAGGTGGCCGAGCCGGATGCACGGCACTTCGGCCAGCCCGAGCTGCCGCGCGCCCATGACGCGGCCGTGGCCGGCGATGATGCCGCCATCGGCGTCGATCAGCACCGGGTTGGTAAAGCCGAATTCCTTGATGCTGGCGGCGATCTGCGCCACCTGCGCGTCGGAGTGCGTGCGGCTGTTGCGCGCGTAGGGAATGAGCCG
>JAEUQE010000794.1 GCA_016789785.1 Bryobacterales bacterium | reverse complement strand
TGATCATGAACTGCGGCGTGCCGTTGCCGGGAAAGCCATCGATGGGCAGTTGGCTCAGCTACGGCCTTGGTTCCATGAACAAGAACTTGCCGAGCTTTGTGGTGTTGTGTCCGGGCGTGCCGGTCATTGGCAGCCAGTTGTGGACTTCGGCGTTCCTTCCGGCCGTCCATCAGGGCGTGCATCTGGAGACGAAGGAGAAGGACGTGCGCAAGCTGGTGCCATACATTACGCCGCGCCGTGGCGCCGAAGAGCAGCGGCGCCAGATGGATTTGTTGGCGTCGTTGAACAAGTTGCAGGGCGAGGGCCAGTTCGAAAGCGGCGTGGAGAGCATGGAAGTGGCGTTCCGGATGCAGAAGGAGGCGCCCGAGGTCTTCGACATCACCCGGGAGCCGGAGAAGGTCCGCGAGCGGTATGGAGATTCGGCCGTTGGGCGCGGCTGCCTGATGGCGCGCCGCATGGTGGAGAAGGGTGTGCGCATGGTGCAGATCTATCATGGCAACGGTCAACCCTGGGACAATCACGACGATATTCAGATTCACCGCACGCTGGCGCGGGAGGCGGATCCGGCGATTGGATCGTTGATTGAGGATCTGCGCGAGCGCGACATGTTGAAGGAGACGATTGTGTTGGTGGGCGGTGAGTTTGGCCGGACGCCGAGCGTGGAGGTGAGCGGCCTGGTGAGTCATCAGAACGGCCGCGACCACAACAACCACGGCTACTCGATGCTTGTCGCGGGTGGCGGGTTCAAAGGTGGGTTCACCTACGGCGCGACGGACGATTTCGGGTTCAAGGCGATCGACAAGCGCGTCTA
>JAEUQE010000793.1 GCA_016789785.1 Bryobacterales bacterium | reverse complement strand
CGCAAGCGCGCAACAATAGCACCACAGATAGAATCCGCAGATGGCGGCAGCGCCTTTGAAAATGTAGATCATTGTGACTGGCATGCTCATCGGAGTTCTCTCCTGAGCGTCTGGGCCACCTGGTCAACGAGCCAGTCGAGGCGGTATGGCTGGGTACGGTCCGGCGGTGTAGCGAATGGCCAATACGCCTCGATCTTGCAAACCACGCGATCGATCGTGAGACAAGTAGGGCAAAGTCGATTAGTCTCCCCGATTGCGCCGCACAGAATTCCGACGAATGGGCGCTCGATGTGGCCCAAAATTGACCCTGTGGCGGTTTTGCTTGCAGCCGATTGCTGGTTTTTGTTAGAGTTGGCGTGGGTGCTCGAAAGGTCTGCAAAACCTTTACTCAGCGGTTCGAATCCGCTCGGCGCCTCCACATCTTTTTGATTCTTCAGTTGTTCTGGGCCGCTCCCGCCACACGCCAACCTCTCATTCCGGCTGGTTTCCGCCGCCGGTAGTGGCCCAAAGTTGGCCCGTCTCTGGTTTCGCCTCGCGGCGCTGTTCTTCGCTGGCACGTTTTTTCTCCTCTTCCTCAATCTCTCCCGCCAGAAATCTTGCTCTCGCTTCGGGAGTCCAGAACGGCCGCCGCTTTTCGCGCAGTTGCCATTCTTCGTAAGTGATGCCCCTTGCGTTCGGTGGTGTCTGCCGCTGCAGGTCGCTGATCCGGACGGCAACGCCGGCGATGACCTCGATCGATTCGGGGCGCTCTTGCGGTTTGCCCGGTGTGGCCCTGAGCGCCTGGCAGTATTCGCAGTTACAAGCCACTTCG
>JAEUQE010000792.1 GCA_016789785.1 Bryobacterales bacterium | reverse complement strand
GCCTCCCCGCCACAGACTGGCTCAGTTCCGCTCCGGCACTCCGGCAAAAATGGCTCCGTTTTCGCCCGGCTGTGACAATCCTGTACTACACTGAAAAGGACCGCCTCGGCCGTCATCGTCCTATGTTCGTCAACTGTCCAGCCTGCGGCTCCCGGCACGTACGCCACTCCAAGACTCTGAGTCTCGGAGAGCGCGTTCTGAGCCTGTTCGGACGCCATTCGCTGCGCTGCAAGGACTGCCATCACCGCTTTCACTCCCGCGTCTGGAGGTTGGCCGACATTCGCTGGGCTCGATGCCCCCGCTGCTACCGCACGGATCTGAGCACCTGGAGCGAGGAACACTACATCGCCAAGTGGCGCACGCAGTTGATGCTGAGTTTCGGAGCAAAGCGCCTGCGTTGTGAAGCCTGCCGGTTCAACTTTGCCGGTTTCCGGCCGGTGAAGGAACGCTACCGGTTTCCGCGTGGCCGGCGGAAGCAGGATGGGTCAAACGAACGCGAGACCGTTGCCAGACCAGTCGCCACCGAGTAAGCTGGCAATCATAGCCCCCTTGCTTCCGTGGGAGTATCCCTCGCCGCTTTAATAGACTAAAGTCAAACAGCCGAGCTGTTAGTACTTCATTGCTACAGATTCGCCAACGTAAGTACCCGATGATTAGGGCATGATCAGATTCGCTCTACTTGCTCTATTCTGCCTCCTGCCGGCACTCGCGCAGCCGGAACACTTACTACGAGGCACGGTGAACGGTTGGACCTCACAGGCGCCGCTGTGGCGGCCGGCTGCGGAGGGGGCAGACCCCCAAATCAGCCCGGA
>JAEUQE010000791.1 GCA_016789785.1 Bryobacterales bacterium | reverse complement strand
CTGATGCTCGACCCCCGCACCGCGCCGCTGTTCCGCTTCGATCCGGCGGACCGGGAGCGCTACGGAAGTTCGGCCACCGGAGATGCGTGCTTGCTGGCGCGGAATCTGGTTCAGGCCGATGCGGGCACGCAGTTCATCTTCCTGCAGCAGAACGGTTGGGATCATCACCGCGACATCTATTCGAAGCGCAATCACTGGGATCATTCGGTGGAATTGGACAACGCACTCGGAGGGTTGTTGGAGGATCTCAGCACGCGGAAACGTCCCAACGGCGGTACGCTGCTCGACGAAACGATGGTGGTCTGCATGGGTGAATTCGGCCGCACTCCGGGAGCGCTGACGCAGGGGCTCAATGGCCGCGATCACTATCAGTACGCCTTCACCGTGTTGGTGGCGGGCGGCGGCACCAAGGGCGGACAGATCATCGGCAAGACGGATGAACTCGGCGCCAAGGTCATCGATTCGGGATGGGACGTGAAGCGCTCCATCTACATGGAAGACCTCGCAACCACGGTGTACTCCGCGATGGGAATTGATTGGAAGAAGGCGATTCAGGCAACGCCATCGGGCCGCGCGTTCTACTATGTGGAACCGCTCGCCGCGCAGACCGTCATTGCGAATCGCGAAATCTCGACGCTCTTCGATGGATAGCCGCATCTCATAGCCTGTGCCCGAACTGCCCGAAGTGGAAGCTGTGTGCCGCAAACTGCGGCGTGACGCCGTTGGTCTGACTGTGATCCGGATGCAAGTGGAACGCCCCGGCATGGTGAAGCCGCATCGTCCAACGTGGCTCGAATCGCAGTTGGAGGGGGCG
>JAEUQE010000790.1 GCA_016789785.1 Bryobacterales bacterium | reverse complement strand
CTCAGGTAAAGCGGTTCACCGGGCACGCGATTGTAGCGAGTGCCGCGGAAAAGCAAACTCGCCAGCGCGTTATTGGAATTCGGCGCCTGAATGGGAAAGCCGCTGGAGTAACGCAGGATGCCGCCCAGCGTCCAGTTGCTGAACACCGCTTTCGTAATGGCATTGCGATTCCAGCGCGGTGTGTCGTAGTTGAAGCCAACCACCAGAACTTGAGGCTGATCGTTCACAGAGAACGTCTTCTGGTTCGGGCGATTGTATACGTCGTTCGTGGGAACAATGCCGCCGCTCTGCGTCTCAACATTCGTCAAGTTCTTCGACCACGTGTAGGCTAATGTCCCGGATAGCCCGCGCGAGTATCGCTTGGTCACTTTGATCTGAAGCGAGTCGTACCAAGTATTGCCGAGCGGGGCCCACAGGCTGCCCAATCCACCAAACTGCGGGAACGGACGCAGCGATTGGGCCAACGTGTTGGACCCGGCAAAGCTTTCATAGGGCTTGCGGAAGCCGCGAGCCACCACTCCTGCGGAATCGATTCGCGACGTCAGCAGAGCGCGGTCCGCGGCGCTATTGATGTCGAGCCCGGCCGAACGGATCCGATCGGCCGTCAGCCCGTTATAGTCGTTGAGCCCATCGGCGCGGAACCACACACCGCGATTGCCGACATAGGCGACCTCAGCCACCAGGCTGGACCCAAATTCGCGTTGAAGACTGAAATTCCAGTTCGCCATCCGGGGCGGACGGCCGGCGTTCGGATCCAGCAGCGCCGGCGGAGAGTTGATTTGGCCGGGGCTCGGCCGGATACCCGGATCGTAGCTGGC
>JAEUQE010000078.1 GCA_016789785.1 Bryobacterales bacterium | reverse complement strand
GAACCGGCGTGGTGTCATGGGCCGCATTCGATCCGCTGAATCCCGACATCGCCTACGTGACGTATTCGAACTTCAACGCGCTGCCCACGGATCGCCACATCTACAAGACCGTGGATGGCGGCGCGACGTGGACCGGTCTGGATGGCGAAGGCGATACCGGCATTCCCGACATCCCCGTGCATTGCATCCTGCCGGATCCGCTGCGTCCGTCCACGTTGTATCTCGGAACAGATTTGGGTGTTTTTGTTTCGGTGGATGGCGGGGCCACGTGGTCGCGGGAAAACACTGGTTTTCCGAACACGGTAGTGGAATCGCTGACGCTGGAGCGCACGGGCAGCGGGTCGTACCTCATCGCGTTCACGCACGGGCGCGGCGCTTGGCGCGTGTGGCTCGGGCCGGGCGAGCCGTGCCGCTATGAGGTGAGTCCATCCGAAGTCAATCTCTCGCGCGGTGCAACACAGATTGCGTTCAACGTGCAGACGGCCGATGGATGCCGCTGGAGTGCCGTATCCAACGCAACGTGGATTCAACCGGCAAGCGACGCGAGCGCTTCTTCCTCGAGTTCCATCACGTTCGATGTGGGAACGAACAACGCAATGCAGCCGCGTCAGACTCGTTTGCTGATCGCTGACCGTCCAGTACGTGTCGTGCAGGCAGGCGTCGCGCAGTAGGTTCACACCGCAAGCAACTCTCCGAGATTGCCCCCGAAGATCGCCTTCGCATCGCTGTGACTCACGCCCAGCGCCTTCAATGCGGCTGCCTGCAAATCGAAAATCGCACTATGCCAGCCTCGCGGGAAGAATGACGAGTCCGAGCCAAACAAGAGCCGCTCCGCACCCACCACGTGCAGACTGCGGTGCAGCACCCTGTCGAGAGTCAGCTCGGTGTCGATGTACTTCATCCACGAATTCGTACTCGACGTGTCGAGATAAACGGTCGGGCACAGATCCGCCAGCATCAATGCTTCGCGAAAATAGCCCGCGCCGAAGTGCGGCACAATGAAGCGGACATGCGGAAACCGCAGCGCCAGCGAATGCAGATCGATGGGATTGGAGAAGCGGAGGTCGAAGCGTGAGGGCAGCCCCAGCCTCTTCCGTACGCCGACGCTCAATACTCCGCAATGGACGAATACCACTGGCTTCGGCGTCGCGGCGATCGCTTCCAGCACACCGACAGCCGCTGCGTCCTGCATGGAGTAGGCGTGCATCGCCGGAAAGAAACACGGGACGCGCAGTCCGTTCGCGAGCCATCCAGCGGCTCGGGACGCCGCATCCTCCATCAACGGATTCACCATGAAATAGCCGTGGAAGCGGTCAGGGTATAGCTTCACGGCAGCGGCAACCGACGCTTCGTCGCCAGGCAGGCTCGCGATCAACGCGGCGCGCGACACTCCATGACGATCCAACTCCTCCACCCATCGCGTTGCCAGTGCCGCTGGGTCTTCCGGTGGCATCTGCCAGCCGAGTTGCTCTCCCATGGATTCCACCGTGAGCCCGTCCTTCTGCCTGGCAAGCAGACGGAAGAATCCATGAGAGAAGAAGTGCACATGTGCATCGGAGACGGCGATGTCTCCAAACGGTGTTTGCATCGATCACCATGGTGCCACAATGCACCGCGCGGTACGTCTATTCCGCGCGCACCATCGCGTCGATCTCAGAAGCAGACACGTGATTCTGCAGCAGCTTTCCCGGCCGTTTCACTTCGCCGTTCGCCAGAACATGAGCGACCGTGGATGTGTCACGCCCCATGTAGCTACCGCGAATGTGCAACAGCCACTTACCTTCCTTCGGCCACGAACGCTCCACGGCGTAAAGACCTCTCTCGCCGAGTGCCACCAGTTTCGCGGGGATGGTCTTGCGCTCGCCGTTGACAATGCCTTCCGCCGTTGCCGTGATGCCGGCTTGTGTGGGCTCGCCGCAGCCAATCGCGCGAACCAGCACTGCGGCGTTCTTCGCGGCAGGATCCTTGCTCGCCACGGGATTGCCAAGTTCCAACCAGAAACCGCCCCCCGCCTGAAGCAGCATCGCCGACGCCGCGAAAATCATCATACGAACGATCTTCATGAGATCCTCCTCGGTTCAGTTTTCAGCCCTCCATTTCCGGGCTCTGCGGGGAGGACGCCGCCGCGAACGAAGTGTTATCCGGATTCGCGAAAAAAGCCGAGGGAGAATGCCGCCCCAGCAACGCCGTGGATGCCGGCTGACCCGCCGCGGGCTTTGCGGGGGAGGCGTCCATCGATAGGCGGACGCTGCAAGGTCTGGGGCCCGATCCCGGGGCCGGCGCTACCGTGCACGGGCCGTTGGACCCAGCGGAAGATAGAGACTCCATCGGCCAGCACGCTGGCACTCTCCGCGTCCCCGCACGGACGAGCGCGGATGGCGCTCGGACGCCCCGTATCGTCGCGTAAGGTCCCCGGCCTTCGCAAACTGCCGCGGCTGCGTGCCGGCGTTCGGACGCGAAGCTGACCGGCAGCTCGCACGATCGCACCAATCTCGCTTCGAGCGCACATCTCTCCTTGACAGCTTAGGAGAGTGGGGCTATGATGACTTCACTAAGCAACTTAGGAAAGAGCCGCCGAGAGAGAACCCAATGCCCTTCAAGCCAACCTCCTTTGTCACGCGCGCCCTGCCCCTCCCGGCTTGCGGTGAATCCTCCTCGAAACCCGCGTGCAGGTTGACGGAAAGCCCCTTGCCAACATGGAGGCTTGACTGATGTCTTCCTTTCTCCGAAGCAAACTCTTCCGGCGCCGATCTGCTGTCGAATCGGAGATGAACGAAGAAATCACCCATCACCTGGAAGTTCGCGCGGATGACCTTCAGTCCCATCACGCGCATCTGACCCGTGAGGAAGCCTTGCGCCAGGCACGACTTGAGTTCGGCTCCACTGAGCACTACCGCGAGGAATGCCGCGAAGCTCTCGGCTACCGCCTCCTGGACGAAGTCTCCGCCGACCTTCGCTACGCCGTGCGCGGACTGCGCCGCAACCCCGGCTTCGCCTTCGCATCGATCGCTGTCCTCGGCGTGGCCATCGCCGCGAACATTGCTTTCTTCACGCTCTACGAAAACTTTCTGATGCGGCCGATCCCCATTCCCGTAGCGAGCCGCAACTACGACATTGTCGCCGTGATGGCTGGCGACCGGCGCAACAACTCATGGACATTCGAGGAGGCCTCCCGCTTCCAAGGCAGTTCCGCGATCGAAGCCCTCTACGGCGAATCCACGTTCCAGTTTCAGCTCGCCGAGCCCGTCACCAGCCAGGCTTTTGTCACCTCCGTTTCCGGCGACTACTTCTCTCATCTCGGCGCACGCCCTCAACTCGGCCGTTTGCTCGTCACCGGCAACAACACCGGGCCGGCTCTCAACGAAGACGAGGCCAACCTCAACGTGGTCCTCTCCGACGCAGGCTGGCGACGCCTGTTTCAAGCCAATCCCAGCGTCATCGGCCGAACCCTGCGAGTCCGATCATCGCTTCTCACGGTGGTCGGCGTCGCAGACCCATCATTCACCGGGACCCACCCCGTGGTGCCCGACCTGTGGATCCATTCGCGGCATCGTGGCGCCCTTCGCACGGACATGCAGCCATTTGCGGATCGCGCCGACTACTCCGCCATCCTTCGGCCGGGCGTTTCTCCCGAAAGGGCCGCGGCGGAACTCTCCGCGATTGCCGCTCGCCTGGAAACGCGCACTCCCGAGACACGGCCGCACCGCGTGGAATTCGCACTGCGCGACTCGCTGGTGCGCCGCGATCCTGAAATCCAAATCGCCGCGGCTCTCATCTTCACTGCCTTTCTCGCGGTCCTGCTGATCGCCTGCGCCAACCTCGCCAACCTCCACCTCGGCCGCGCGGCGGCGCGTTCGCACGAAATCGGAATCCGCCTCTCACTTGGAGCTTCGCGCCGGAGGCTCGTGCGGCAACTCCTCACCGAAAGCACACTGCTGGCGCTGTGCGGCGCGGCTTTTGGACTCCTCGGCGCCAGCGCTGGCATCCGCTCGATCCAGAGCTACCTTCTCTCTGCTGTGGCTTACTCGGGTATTGCGGTCATACCAGTCGAGATCAACTGGCGGATCGGCCTTTTCGCGGTTGGGCTGGGCATCTTCGCCGGGCTCGCTTTCGGACTTCTTCCCGCGCTGCAAGCCACGTCCCGCAACCTCACGGTGTCCAGCAATCGCTACTTATCCTCCTCTGTTGCTGGCCGCCGGGTCCGCCCGGCACGCTTGCGGGCTCTGCTGATCGTGGCACAATCCACAATCAGTCTCATTCTGCTGATTCTCGCCGCGGTGTTGGTGCGCAACACGCAGAGGCTCTACTCCGCCGACCCTGGCTATGATGTATCCTCGCTGATCGACGCACGGGTCGAAGCCGCAAGCCCCACCGAACATCGCCTCACGCTCGATCGAATTGCACAACTGCCGTCGGTGGCCGGAGTCACCCTCGTCGCGCAACTGCCCCTCAGTGGATGGCGGGCCGCGACGCCGTACTTGATCGACGGGCCGAACGCAACGGGCAATAGCCAGCCTCGCACCATCGGTATTGCCGGCAACGCCGTCGACGAGAAGTTCTTCGATGTGCTGTCGATCCCGCTTCTCCAGGGCAGGTCCTTCACACGCCGGGAGGCCGAGCGAGACGCGCCCGTAGCGATCATCAGCCAGGCCACGGCCCGCAATCTCTGGCCCGGCGAATCGAGCGTTCTGGGCAAGACCATCCGCCGGGTCTCGCAAAGGGAAGCATCCGCGGGGACTGTCTACGAGATCATCGGCATCGCCCCGGATCTGATCAGCGGTTTCTTCTTTCAGGGCAAGGACGCGTCAGCGATCTATTTCCCGTCGAGCACTGGGGAAAACGTGCTGGTGCGTTCCAGCCGCCCCGGCAACACCACTGCTGCGATCGCCGCGATGCGAGCGCTGACGGCTGCGAGTATGGACCCGGTTCCTTTGGAGAAAATGGCCACGATGCAGCGTTTTCCATTCGAAGCGGCAGCGGCCATCGCCGGAACTCTCGGGATGTTGGCACTGATTCTCACCTGTATCGGGCTCTATGGAGTAGTCAGCTTTGTGGTGGCACAGCGGGTGCGCGACATCGGCATCCAGATCGCATTGGGCGCCGAACCATGGCGGCTGGTCGCCGGGATTCTTCTTGAGACATCAAAGCAGGTGCTGGCGGGAATTGCCATTGCCCTTCCCGCTTGTCTGGTTCTCTCACGCTTGGCAGCCTCGACCGTGCTGCGCATTCAGACCTACGAATGGACGGCGTACCTCGCTGCTCCTGCGCTGCTGATTTCGGTCACGGCACTGTTCTGTTTCTGGCCGGCGCGGCGAGCCGCCCTGGTGGATCCGATGGTCAGCCTGCGCCAGGAATGACGGATCGTTGGATTTGGGCGAGTGGAGTCTGCGGGGCTGGAGATTTGGGGCCGAATGAGAGGCCGGCTCATTGAACTTACGTGACGGTCATCTCGTCCCGATGGGGTTCCTGAGAAGCAGAAGGTTCCGGAGCACACGCAGCCGGCTTCGGGCGCGACTCCTGCGCTGCCAGCGCCTCCTTGCGAATCAGCACCGAAGCCTTCAACGCCGCGCGTTTCGCAAGACCCTGGTCCGACCGCACCATACCCTGGACAAGCGCCAAAAAACGTGGATCGAGGGTCTGTCCCATGGCCCATGCGGCGGCCGCCCGGAAATACTCACTGCTATGTGTGGCGAGTTGCTCCAGCAAGTCGCCCGCCTCTTCCTTGCCGTTCTTGTAGAGCACGAGCAGCGCGGTGGTGGCGACACGATGATGCGGATCCCGGGAATACTGCCAGAGCCCGGCGAGTTCTTTCTCATTCGGACGGGCATACAGAAGACCCTCCACCGTATTGGCGCGCACGCGGGGATCGGGGTTGGACATCTGCTGCGCAAACCAGTCCGCGTTCCGGTGCGCTCGCACAACCATCAGAGACGCTTTCGAACAGACGCGGGGATTGGGGTGACGAACGAGCTTCATCAGCGACGTGACCAGCCGGGTTCCGTCGCTGATCTCATCCACAACCGCCAGCACTCGTTCCAGCCGGTCGACGTTTGCTCCTTCGGTGAAGGTGCCATCATCCTTGAGGATCTGACGCATCAGCTTCGCGTCAAGCTGCGGGTCCACACGGCTGAGGCTCTTCGCTAAGGTGATCGCGACATCCACTGGAAACGCTTCCGGATCACCCAAAGCGTAGGTCAAGAGGTTGTTTTCCAGAAGCAGCCCGATCAAATAGTCAAAACCGGGACCATCGTTCCCGGACTTGAGGATGTTGAGAGCCGCGGAGTAGAATCCTCCCGGCGAGTGCATGAGCAGTTCCCGCATCGCACGCCGTGCAACGACGGGGTTGCTCCCAAACGAATTCGTGAGGTCGGACAGGAGCCCAAACTCGATGTCCGCACGATGATCCACACGCACGTTCTTTGCGAACTCTCCCACAAGCGAAGTCATTGAGTTCGCGACGGAAGCCGCGGGGCTAGAAGTCTTGCTGGTCACAAGTCCCATATCGGCAAGTACCACCGGTTATTGAGTAGGGTTTGCCGGAACTTTCCGGTTTCTCCTACAGCAGTTGACCGAATCGCGGCGGCCGCTTATTCCGGCCGCGGGCAGGCGGGCGTCGGGAAGACCGCAGCCTGTCCAGATGCGCGTTCATCTCGCCAATGGACGCAAAATAGCCGGCAAAGGAGATCAAGTCCCGAGACGGTTTCGTTCGCATGGGCCGGAAATCTCTGGCCCGAAAGTGGTCCTTCACGCCGATCACGGCAATGCCCATCGGACGGTATTCGTGCGTGCCACAGGCGCGGCAAATGTCCCCCTCGACCCATAAGGCGAAACCCATAATTTGTGCGGCACACTACCCGTAGCCTTCCACCGGAAAGGTCCGTGGATGTGAGACGTGCCTGCTACTATTATCGTCATGTGTCGACGCACTTTTCTGAAGTCGGCGGCCGTGCTGGCAGCCCCTGCACTCTCACATGCGCAGTCCACCCAGCGGAAGGGCCGATTGAAGCAGGCAGTAACCCGTGGCTGCTTCGGACGCAAGATGGCCTTTGAGGACATGCTCCGGCATGCCGCCCGCCTTGGATTTGAGGGCTTCGATCTGGTCCGCGCTCCCGACCTCGGACTGGTGAAGAAGTACGGCCTTGCGCCCAGCATGGTGAGTGGCGCCGGCTCCATCGCCGACAACATGAATCACAAGGAGTTTCACGAGAAGCTGGAACCGCTGCTCCGCGCTTCCATTCGAGCGGCTGCCGAAGCCGGCGCTCCCAACGTGATCGTGCTCTCCGGCAATCGCCGCGGTCTCAGTGATGAGGAAGGCATGCAGAACTGCCTGACCTTCTTGAAGAAAGTGATCCCGGAGGCCGAGGATCGCGGCGTGACGCTCTGCATGGAGTTGCTCAACAGCAAGGTGAACCACCCCGACTATCAGTGCGACCGCACGGTCTGGGGCGTGGAACTGTGCAAACGCGTCAACTCGCCGCGCATGAAACTGCTGTACGACATCTACCATATGCAAATCATGGAAGGCGACGTGATCCGCACCATCCGGAACAACCTCCCCTTCATCGCGCATTTCCACACCGCCGGCAATCCGGGCCGCCACGAGATGGACGACACGCAGGAGCTGAACTACCGCGGTATCGCCCGCGCGATCGCCGACTCGGGCTTTCAAGGCTACGTCGCACATGAGTACTCACCTCAGGGCGATCCGTTGGAGTCGCTTGAGAAGGCTTACAAGCTCTTTGAGGTCTGAGGGGCCCCAGCGCGCACCGCTGCCCAGTGCTATTGCTCACACGCTCGCGTATCTGAGCGAGTGGATCGATCCGGTGAGTGCCTAACCCGGGTTGTGGCGGCGCAACTCCATGGACCAGGAGGTTTGACGGTCTCAGGCCGGCTCTCGCGCCTCGCACTTTCCTATTGCATTCCAATACGAAGGGGCTTAGTATGGGTTAGCAATAGGGGAGAACATGGCCGCGAAAAGCGATGTCTGGCAAGGCACACTGGCGTTGATGGTGCTGCGCACATTGGAAACGCTTGGTCCGATGCACGGCTATGGAATCGCGCGGCGGATCGAGAGCACGAGCGGCGATCTGCTTTCGGTAAACTACGGCACACTATACCCAGCGCTGCTCAAGCTTGAGCAGGAGGGATTCATCGCCTCGGAATGGGGAGAGTCCGAGAACAAGCGCAAAGCCAAGTTCTACCGGTTGACGCGCGCCGGCCGCAAGCAACTCGCCAAGGAAGAACGTGAGTGGCAACGGACAACAACGATCATGAACAGGTTCCTCGGCACGGCGGAGGATCCGGCATGAGAAAAATCCGTGCATTCGTGTTCCGCGTTCTGGGAATGTTCCGGAGAACGCAACTGGATCGCGAATTCGATGAGGAGTTGCAAAGCAATCTCGAATTCGACATCCAGGACGGCCTTCGTTCCGGTCTGTCTCCCGCCGAAGCACGGCGGCAAGCCTTGCTGCGGTTGGGCGGCGTGCAAGCGGCAAAGGAAGCACATCGCGAACGCCGTAGTTTGCCGGCGGTGGAAACGCTGGCGCGCGACGTGGTCTTCGCGGTCCGTCTGATGCGCTCGCAGCCAGCCTTCAGCGCAGCGGTGGTGATGACGCTCGCGTTGGGAAGCGGCGCGGCGACCGCGATCTTCACGGCTGTGGACCAGGTCCTGCTGCGTCCCTTGCCGTATGCGCAGCCCAGCCGGCTGGTCCATATCGGCGCGCTCCGGGAGGGAACCTCTACCGCATTCAGTTACACTGCTAACTTCGCCAGTTTCCGCGACGGCAACCGGACGCTGAGTGAGATTGCCGCTTGGATGCAGTTCGGCGCAAACGTCATCCACGGTGAGTCCTCGGAGCGCGTCTTAGGAGGCCTGGCGACACGTTCCCTCTTCGATCTGGTGGGCGTACAGCCGGTGCTGGGCCGGCTGTTCACCACCGAGGAGGATGCTCCCGGAGGCCCGCCCGTTGTGCTGCTCAGCTATGCCTTCTGGCGCGACCGCATGGGTGCGGATCCGTCGGTCCTCCGGCAGAACCTTGTTTTGGACGGGCAGAGCCACACGATCCTCGGCGTCTTGCCCGATGGATTTCGCGTTCCGAACCGGTTCGGCGGGTCGGCTGCAGAGATCTGGATACCGTTCGCGATTCAGGGCAGACGAGCGGCGCGAGGTGAGATTCTCGCGCATGTGACCGGCAGGTTGCGGGATGGCGTCACGTTGGAGCAAGCCTCGCTTGATCTCGATCGCCTGAAGATGAAGTTGCGCAGTGGCATCTCGTATCGCGTGGTTGTTACCCGGTGGCAGGACGAAGTGGCCGGCCCGTTGCGGACACCGCTATTGATACTATCGGCGGCAGTAGCGTTCCTGGTGTTGATCGCATGCGCGAATGTGGCGAACCTGCAGCTATCGCGAGCCGCATCGCGTGAACGGGAGTTCGCAGTTCGCCGCGCAATCGGGGCAGGACGCGGAAGGATCTTCCAGCAACTGCTGACGGAGAGTCTGCTACTCGCGTCTCTGGGTGGGATGCTCGGAGGACTGCTCGCCTACGCAGGCAAGAACCTGCTGACTGGTCTGCTGGCGATCAGGGTACAGGCGGCAGACGTGGCACTGGACTGGAGGGTAATGCTCTTCAGTTCGACGCTGACATTGGCCACGGGGGTGGTCTGTGGAATCGCTCCCGCGCTGCACTTGCAGTTTCGAGAGAATCTCTCGGGCGCGTTAAAGGCCATGGCGAGAGGCATGACCGAAGGCATCACCTGGCGGCGTTTCCGTAGCGCACTTGTGGTTGGGGAAGTGGCCGCCGCCATGTTGCTGCTCACTGGCGCCGGGCTTCTGGTCCGTAGCTTCATCGAACTCCGCACGGTGGATATGGGCTACCGCGCAGGCAACATCCTCACGTTCAAGCTCGAACTTACGAAATCGAAATACAAAGATACCCGTTCTCAGGCGGCCTACTTCGGCCAGGTGCTGGAGCAGGTTGGGCGCCTTCCAGGAGTTCAACTGGCCAGTCTGGCGCAATCTCCGCCCTTTACGCAATACACTTTAACGCTCCATCAGGCGGTGATCGATGGGCTGCCACCGAAAGCTCTTCCCGTTCGAGCGAATGTGATCACACCAGACTACTTCCGCCTCCTCGATATCGCTGTGGTGCGGGGCCGCGATGCCTCCTCCAGTGATTCTTTTCCTGGAGCGGCTCCAGTCGCCTTTGTGAATGAAACCTTCGCCCGGCTCGTCTGCCCGGGCGGCGAATGCTTGGGGCGGCGCGTTCAGAGCTGGAGCACGGGGAGGGACTGGCTGACGATCGTGGGCGTGGTTCGCGATGTTCGCACAGTACCGGGCCGGGAGGCGGAGCCGGAGGTTTACGGCTTGTACAGCCAGTTCGGAGGGACGCACGCAACGGTGCTGTTGAGCACTGTGGGCGACCCGCTGGCGGTGGCTGGAGTCGTGCAGCGAACCATTGCAGCTATCGACCGGACGCAGCCCGCCTACGACCCCGAGACACTGGAACAGAGCATGAGTGGCTACCTCAAGCAGCGGCGTGCCCGGATGATGCTGGTTGTGGTGTTTGCCTCGGCAGCCTTACTGCTTGGGGCGATCGGGATCTACGGAGTGCTCTCGTATGCCGTGAAACGCAGAACGAACGAGATCGGAGTAAGGATGGCCCTGGGTGCGGAGCAGCGGAACGTGCTCGGGATGGTGCTGAGAAGCGGCTGCAATCTGGTGATCGCGGGAATTGCGATCGGCATGGCACTGAGTTTCCCGCTGATGCGGTTTCTCGCATCAGAGTTGTGGGGAGTGCGTCCCAACGATCCAGCGACACTTGCCGTAGTTGCCGCGTTGCTGACGGGCACGGGCGTCCTCGCGTCGTTGGTGCCGGCGCTGAGAGCGGCGCGGATCGACCCGATCCAATCATTACGTTGCGAGTGAGCTACTCCCACCAGTGCCGATCGTCGTTACGAGCGTGCAGCCTCAAAGGCGGTCCACGGATGAGAGTTCAGATCGCGCAGGTAAGGCTTCAGATAGGCAAACTGCGGATGCTTCCTGAGAAAAGCCGCGGCCTTGAAGTGCCGCCCACAGGCGTGTCCGAAGGATGCGGTAAGCGCGAGCCTCGCCGCCATCGCCGCATCGGTGACTTTGTTCTGCACCGCACCGGCGGCGCCGAATTCCGGCTGCCAGGGCTTCATGCCTCTGGGCGACAGTTCGTTGTGCCCACAGAGTGACCGCTCGTTCGCATCATCCTTGCCCGTAAAACTGTCCACATGATCGGCGAGGAAGCGCTGACCCGCGGCCACGTCGATGCGGCCTTTGTACTCCTTCATCAACTGCTCCCAGCGAATGCGCCGCGCATTCGGGCTGAGACTCTTGTCATCGGCATCGAACTTCGTCTCTTCGCGAATCAGCTTCTCATTCACCGGAAAGTTCGACCCAACGTAATAGCCATCGAAGGTTCGCTGCAAGGTGACGTTCTTCAGGCCGAGTTCCAGGCTCGCGATCTCACGCGTCTTCCGGTCGGCGACCAGCCAGTTGTTCGCATAGCCACCGTTGTTGCCTGTCTTCATAATGCGCGCGAAGTCGTCGATCGACGCCGAATACTGCATGGCTTTGCGGGCGCGCACAAATTCGGGAATGCCATCCGGATCGAAGCCGTCGAACTGCGTGATGGTGGTCTCCGTGATCGAGATGCCCGCGGCGTTGATGCCAAAGTCGTCACCGGAGTGTATGAGTCCGGGATAGCCATCCATGATGAAGCGATGCCCATGCGAAGGATTGATATCGAAGATGATGGACCAGTGCGAACCGTTGGCATAACCGGTCCATGCGTTGTGTCCCATCACGATGTTGCCGTCCTTCGTGTACGAACCCGTCGCCACGAATGCGCTGCAACGGTCGGCGACCGCGAGCGAGGGGCCGGATTGGCGCTTGCGCGATTGATACCAGTTCAGGAAGTAAGGTGACCATTCAAGCCACGCGTTGAACGCCGCGATGTCCCAGACATCCAGTTTCCCGCCGCGCGCCTGCACACCTCCCGCGATGCCTTCCATCTCTTCACGGTATTCGGCGTCTACTTTGGGCCAGAAGTACTCCTTGACCGCGTCGCGATAGAACGTCCATGGTTTCTCCGTGTCGTGTTCCATCTCGAAAGCCACCACACGGTGCGCGGCGGCGATCTCTTTCGCCAGCCAGTATCCATGCTGGAAGCCGATTTCGTTGGGCTTCCCCTCCAGATGGACGAACGTCCAGCCGTTCCTCGGTGCACGGCGGAAGGATGCGCCGAGCCGGGACTCGTGCTGTGCTTCGCGCGAAGGTGCGCCGAGCGCCAAGGCCGGAGTAAGGAAGAGCGAACGCCGCGAGATCATGAGTCTGATTATGCAGTGTCCGGGGATGTTGCCGCATCTCCGCGGCCTTCCAACGCTCTGCCGTTCGAGGAATCAGCGCCGAAAGTAGTAAGCCGGGGACGCGACAGGGTGGTAGTACTCCAAAGTGGTTCGCAATGAGCTACGATATGGACAAAACTATGCGCACGCTGTCGCATTTTCTTCTTACCCTTTCTGTCATTCCATCCCTTAGTGCCCAAGGCAACACCGTAAACGTGGACACCGGATGGCTTCCTGTTACCGAAGCCGAGAAAGCACTAAAGGCACCAATTATCGATAATAACGCCGGCGCCGAGGCGATCTTTTGGCGAACTCACGTGTGGGATGAACTGACGGGCTCTGACTGGCAGCGCATTTACTCGCACTACGCCCGCATCAAGGTATTCAACGACAAAGGCAAAGAGCAGGTATCCACTGTGGACATCACCACACTTCGCAGGGATACGGCGGTGATCTCGATCAACGCCCGCACCATCAAGCCGGATGGCACCATCGTCGAAATGCCGAAGGACGCGGTGAAGGACCGCGAGGTCTTCAAGGCTGGCGGCATCGCGGTACGCGCCAAGTCGTTTACGTTGCCCGCGGTGGAAGCTGGCAGTATCATCGAATACCGCTATCGCGAAATCGCCTTCAAGGAAAACATCATCTACCTTCGCGGACACTTCCAGCACAACATTCCTGTTCATCAGTCCACTTTCTTCATCAAGCCCCTGCCCCAGGACATCGTCCCCTTGAAGATGGGCGTTCTGCCGTTCAATTGCAGGCCGTCTCCATTGAAGATCGAAAACAACGGATTCAACTCGATGACATTGGAGAAAGTGCCGGCGTTTCGTGAGGAACCGAACATGCCTGGCGAAGCGAGTGTACGTCCATGGGTACTATTTTTCTATGCCGATAATCTCCGGCGCGAGCCGGAGCGTTACTGGCAGAAGATCGGCAAGGAAGCTTACAACGAGTTGAAAGAGTCACTCAAGTTGAACAATGAGATCAAGGCAGCCGCGGCAAAGGCAACGGCTTCCTCGGCGAACGACGCGGAGAAAGTGGTCGCGCTGATCACCTATCTCCGGGCCAACCTGCGCGACCTGTTCAGTTCCGCGGTGAGCGTGGCGGAACGCGGCAAGGTGCTGAAGTCGATGCCGAAGACGCGGCGCCGGACCTCGGCCGAGGTTTTCGAGTCCGGCATCGGCACCTCGGATGAACTCAACACGCTGTTCGCCGCAATGGCCCAAAGCGTGGGGCTGGAGGCGCGGCCCGTGCGCGTGGGCAACATCAACGACATTCACTTCCATCCCAATCTCGCCGATATCCATTTCCTCGACTCGATCGACATGGCCGTCAACATTGGCGGGCAGTGGAAGATCTACGACGTCAGCACACGCGAGCTCCCGCCGCACATGATTGGTTGGCGCGAGGAAGGCGCCAAGGCGCTCTTGAGCGATCCGAAGACGCCGCAGTTCATCGACGTTCCGTTCTCGCCGCCCCAGGCTTCCCGGTCTTTGCGTACCGGCAATTTCCGGCTTGACGCGGACGGCGTACTGGAAGGTGACGTGGTCTTGGAGTACACGGGACACCGTGCTTCGGAACGGCGGATCGGCCGCATGGACGAGCCCGCGGAGAAGATTGTGGAGTCGTTCAAATCATCGCTGGAGAAGTCGAACCCTGGCGCGGAACTCACCAACGTCAAGGTCGAGAACATGCAGGACTCCGCGAAGCCTTTACGTTATACCTATCGCATCAAGATTCCCGGCTATGCGCAGCGCACGGGCAAGCGCCTGTTTCTGCAGCCATTCTATTTTCAGCGCAACACCACGCCCGTCTTCCCGTCGAGCGAGCGCGTGCACGACGTACAGTTCCCCTATGCGTGGGAGGAAGAGGACAAGTTGCGAATCGAGTTGCCGGAAGGGTTCAAGCTTGAAAACGCCGAGTCGCCCGGAAGCCTGAACTTTGGCCGGCCGGGCGAGTACAAAGTGGAGATGCGAGTTGCGAACGGCAACGCGCTGATGGTTACCCGCATCCTGACTTTCGGAGCGGACGGCTACAAGTATTTCCCAAAAGAGAGCTACAGCCAGCTCAAGAGCGTATTCGATGAGTTTCACCGCCGCGACACGCACATGCTTGCGCTGCGCAGCGAACAGTAGCCGATCCGGAACAAAGGAGCACGCATGAGACATCTACTTCTGTTCGCTTGCGCCGCTTCGCTGTTCGGCGCCGACGAGATCCCGCAATGGGCGCGCGAGGCCGCTTCCATGACCGTACCCCCGTTTCCCGCGAAGGTGGACGCTGTTGTGCTACTGCAAGAAGAGCACCTGTCCATTGAGCCCGACGGCAAGCGTGTGATGCGCGACCGCGGCGCGATTCGTTGTGTCGCGAAATCGGGCCGGTGCCAGGCGTCCGCGGTGCGCAGTTACAACGCGCGTACCGGCAAGATCCGCGACTTCCGGGCGTGGATGCTTCCTTCGTCAGGCAAGGAAATCCGCTACGGAAAGGATCGCATCGCGGACGCCAACTACAGCGATGACAGTGTGGAGACACGCACTCGCCATCTTGATACCGGTGACGATTTCCGCCCCGGCTCGACGTTCGCATGGGAGATCGTCGAGGAAGAGAAGTCCGTGTTCACACAGGTGCTGCATCCGTTCCAGTCCGATGAGCCCGTCATGATCTCGCGGTTCATCGCATCGCTCCCACCGGGGTGGGAAGTGCGCTCGCAGGTGTTCAATCGAAGTAGCGTAGAGCCTGCCGTGTCTGGCAATACGCACACCTGGGAGTTGCGCGATCTGCCGTGGATGGAGCGCGAGATTCATAGCCCTGGCTTTCATGCACTTGTGCCGCGGCTCGCTCTTACGTTCTACCCCACTGGCGACAACACGGCCTTGCGCACCATGAAGGATTGGGCAAGCGTCTCGGCATGGCTGGCCGAACTGAGTGATGCGCAGTCGGCGGTGACCCCAGCGATTCAGACCAAGGCGTCGCAACTGGTCGCGGGCGCTACGGATGAGTTGGCGAAGATCCGCGCAATTGCGGCATTCGCACAACAGACCAAGTACGTCTCCATTCAAATGAACCTCACTCGCGGCGGCGGCTACACACCGCACAAGGCCGATGAGGTGCTCACGAAGAACTACGGCGACTGCAAGGATAAGGCGAATCTCATGCGCGCACTCCTGAAGGCGGCCGGCATCGAGTCGTACCTCACGGCGATCTACTCAGGCTCACGTGAATACGTACGCAGCGAGTGGCCCGCCACTTCGCAGTTCAATCACATGATCATTGCGGTCCGCGTGCCTGCATCCGTAAGTCTACCGACGGTCACCGACCATCCTAAGCTCGGACGGCTGCTGATCTTCGACCCGACGGATCCCAATACACCCGTCGGCGACTTGGATGAGGATCAGCAAGGGAGCTACGCGCTGGTGGTCGCGGGCCAGGATGGTGCGCTGCTCAAGATGCCGCTGCTTCCCGCTTCGGCGAATCGCGTCGAGACGGAGACGAATGCTGAGATTACGCCGTCGGGTGGCATGTCGGCACAGGCGCTCTCGCGATTTCACGGACAGTCGGCGAGCCGGCTTCGTGGAGCCGTGATGAGAGAAGCTCCGGATGAACTGCGCCGGTCGTTCGAGACGATTCTCACGCGGCAGCTCGGCAGTGTGCGATTGAAGAACATCGAGCACAAGAACGCCACGGGACAGTTCGACTTGACGCTCGCTTTTGAAGCGGCGAGGTTTGGGCAGATTATGCAGGACCGCCTGCTGATCGTGAACCCGGGCTCACTGGCAGGTTCGGGCGGATACACCTTCCCCGCGGTGGAGCGCAAGCTTCCGGTGCGCTTGAGTGCGGAGGTGCGTAGCGACAAGGTCGCGCTGCGTGTGCCCGAAGGCTTCGCGATTGATGAGTTGCCGGATCCCGTGAAGTTCACGGGGCCCTATGGCAACTACTCCGCGCAGTGGAAATTCTCCGCCGGACAGGTGGAGTTTCAGCAGTCGCTGGAGTTGCATGACGTGACGGCGCCGGCGTCGGATTACGCGAAGGTCCGCAGCTTTTTCGAGAATGTTGGCCGCGCAAGCACGGCTCCGGTGGTGCTGGTCCGCAAGTAGCCGGCGCGGTGGGTCCTGCCGTTCCGCGCCATCGTTCACCTGCGCTGCGGCGGCTTAGCTGGCCATGGCGGTCGCACGTTCACTGGCATCGAGAACTATCCGGCGGCCCTACTGTCCGCGGATCTGAACAGCGACGGCACGATAGTGGGGGCCGGCTCCTTCCAAGCCGCGGATCGCACGACTTCGATCCTGCTGAGGCGCGGCGGCCGGCAGCGCTTCGCGCCGCGCGTCCGGACGGAGCGCGCGCCATCCGTGCAATACCACCCACGCCGATTGCATCCACTCCGTTTCTACCCCTTGCAAATATATTCATTGTGGTTATAATTAGAGTGATGCGAGACAAACCGGCCCGTCCTTCCACGGCTTCCGGCCAGGATGCCATTGAGAGCCTTCTGCCGTTGCAAGCCGCCGAATTCCACATCCTGCTGTCGTTGTCCGGTGAGGACCGGCACGGCTATGCGATCATCCGCGATGTCGACGCCCGCACGGCCGGCCAGGTGCGGCTGAGTGCCGGAACGCTGTATCGCACCATTCAACGTCTCCTCGACAATGGCTTGATCACCGAACTCGACGAGCGCCCCGATCCCGAAGAGGATGACGAACGCCGCCGCTACTACCGCATCACGAAGCTCGGCCTCCAAGCGGCGCGCGCCGAGACGGTAAGGCTGGACGGTCTGGTCAAGATGGCGAGGCGCTGCGGTCTGGCGCCCGGCAAAGCATAGCCAGGGAGAGATGCAATGCGCCTCTATCAGATTCTGCTCCATCTCTATCCGGCGGCCTTTCGCGGCAACTACGCCCGCGAAATGACCGGCGTGCTCGAACAGTCGCTTCGCCGTGCGCGCGGCCTGGAACGTCTCGCGGTTTGGGCGAACGCGATTCTCGACATCTGCGTCAATGCTCCGTCCGCGCACTGCGACCTGCTCCGTCAGGATCTGCGCTACTGCATGCGATCGTTGCTGCGCGCACCATCGTTCGCGTTCACGGTTGCCGCCATGACCGCGATTGCGGTTGGTGCTTCGTCGGCCGTGTTGACGCTCGCGCACCGCGTGTTTCTGGAGCCATTGCCGTTTCGCGATCCGGGCCAACTCGTCCGCATGTGGGAGCGCAAGCCAGGCTACGGTCAAATGGAGCTTTCGCCTCCGAACTATCGCGACTGGAAGGCCACGGCGGTTTCCTTCGAATCGATGGCGGCATGGCGTGGCCGTGCCGCGAATCTCACGGGCATGCAACAGCCGGTGCACTTGGAAGGTGCCGCGATCACGGCGGAATTGTTCGATGTGCTCGGCGTGAGGCCGCTGCTCGGCCGCGGGTTTACGCCAGAAGATGATCTGCTCACGTCTCCGCGGTCCATTCTGCTCAGTGAGAGTCTCTGGAAGGAGCAGTTCGGGCAGGATCCCACCATCCTTGGCCGCACGGTTTCGCTCGACAATCAGCCGCACATCGTGATTGGCGTGATGCCGGCGTGGGTGCGATTTCCGAGCCGCTCTGCTCGCTACTGGACCGCGATGCGTTTCGACACGAGCGATTTCGCGGATCGCGGCAACAACTATCTCGATGCGGTTGCGCGATTGAAGCCGGGTGTCAGCATCGATCAGGCGCGTAGCGAGATGTCGGCGATTACCGCGAATCTGGAGCGCGCCTATCCGAAGGACAACGAGAAGACTGGCGCCACAGTGATCGGGCTGGCGGATCAGATCGGAGCGAAATCGCGCACCATGATCGGCGCGCTCGGTGCGGCCACGTTCTGCTTTTTTCTAGTCGCCTCTCTCAATCTTGCAAGCCTGTTTCTTGCGCGTGCGCTTGCACGCCGGCGCGAGTTGGCGATTCGAACGGCGTTGGGCGCTTCGGCAGACAGGCTGGTCCGTCAGCTCGCCACCGAGAGCCTGATGCTCTCTGCAACGGGCGGCGCGTTGGGCCTGCTGCTCGGATGGGCGATTCTTCCCTTCCTTGGGCGCCTGGTACCTCTGTCGCTACCAGTGGAACTCCCGGGGCTCGATTGGCGTATGGCGATGGCGAGCATGGCTCTGTCGATTGTCGCGGGATGGATCTTCGGAGTCGTGCCGGCCGTGCGGGTGTGCCGCCGCGCTTCGCTTGATGGGTTGCGTGAAGGCGGCAGACAGGGCGCCGGAGGAACACGCCAGCGGGCCCGCTCCGTGTTGGTCACGGCGGAAGTGGCGCTATCGGTGGTCCTGTTGGTCAGCGGCGGACTGCTGGTTCGTTCGATGTGGAACATCCAGTCGATCAACCCTGGTTTCCGCACCGATGGCGTGTTGACCATGCGCACGCCGTTGCCGATGCCGAAGTACGAGCGCACGGCACAGCGCTCGGCTTACTATGACCGAGTGCTGCGTGACATCCGCGCCCTGCCTGGCGTGAAGCATGCGGGATATATCAGCTTTCTGCCGATTCTGATGCGCGGCGGCATCTGGCCGGTGGCGGTGAGGGGCGACGCGGGCAACCGTGCCGAGGGTCGTAGCGCCAGCCTGCGATTCATCACGCCGGGCTTCTTCGATACTCTGCAGATCAAGGTCCGGCTGGGCCGCGATGTTTCCGAAAGCGACACCATGGATACATCTCTGGTTGCCGTGGTAAGCGAGTCGTTCGCACGCCGCCATTGGCCGAACGAAGATCCACTCGGCCGCAAGTTCCAAGTGGCATTCGCGGAGCGCACGGTGGCTGGTGTCGTCCCCGACATCAAGGTGCGTGGCCTGGAACAACAGAGCGAGCCGCAAGTCTATCTTCCCTATCGCCAGGCTCCCGACGGCGTATTGACTTGGTATGCACCGAAGGATCTGGTGGTAGCCGCCGGCGGGGATGCGGCATCGCTCACTCCCGCGATTCGCGAGATCATCCGCCGCGCGGACGCGGATCAACCCGTTACGAATGTGCAGTACCTCGACGAAGTCGTGCGCAGTGACACCGCCGCAAGAAGGCTGCAAGTGCAGCTACTGGCGGGGTTCGCGATGATGACACTCCTGTTGTCGGGGCTGGGGCTGTATGGTCTGATGTCGTATTCGGTTTCCCAACGGACGCAGGAGTTCGGAATTCGAATGGCGCTCGGCGCGCAACGCCACGATGTATTTGGCCTGGTGTTTCGACACAGCCTTGTGTTAACAACGATGGGCGCCGTGACCGGCGTGGTGCTCGCAATTGTGCCGGTGCGCGGATTGGAAGCGCTGCTGTTCGGCGTGAGCCTGTGGGACGCGACGTCGTGGGTTGCCGCGGTCATGCTCTGTTTCACAGCAGCGATGCTCGGAGCGGTGCGGCCCGCGGTACGGGCAGCCGCACAGGACCCGCTTACAGCCATGCGGACCGAGTGAGGCCCTCACAAACTCACCGTCGAACGTCAGTCGTAATTGCGATTGCAAGCCCCTACTGGCTTCGTCCGCGGCCCGCGATCTTCCACACGGCTTCCACCTGATCGCCGCGCACCGCGAAGAGCTGATCGTACAAATTCACCGACGGATCGCAATGCGGAATGATGAACTCCAGACGATCGCCGACGTTCACCTGCTTACCGCCCTTCATCGAAATGCGCCCATGCTCGTCGCCCGCGAAGGCGTACACCAGATCCGCTCCGCCGTTCCACTGCGGCGGATATGGCTTGTCGGTGGAGAACGCTTTCAATCCTCCATCCACGATCGCGGTATCGTCCTTCGGCTTGCTCACCACGGTGGTGCGCACGAACAACGCGTTCTTGAAATCGGTGTACACCTCGCCGCTGCTCTTGCCGCCGATCCGGTTGTAGTCGATGTCCATGAACATGAAGCTGCCAGGCTGCATCTCGGTGATGCCGTCGATGTCGGTATCGATGTTGTAGGTGCCGGTGGATCCGCCCGTCAGCAGCGGGCACGCGATGCCTTTCTTCTCAAGCGCACGCCGCGTCTCCACCGCCGGCGTCATCGCTTCGATCGACTTCGCGCGCCGCGCATCGAATCCCATCACATGCGACGCTTGCCCCGCGTAAGCCTGCAATCCCGCCAGCTTCAGGTGCGGCATGCCCTGAATCACTTCGGCCAGCCCGATCGCGGGATCCCCGGTCAGGATTCCGGTGCGGTTGCCGACATAGAGGTCGATGGCCACGTTGAGCTTCAACTTCGCGGCACCCGCAGCCTCGTTGAGGTCCTTCACGTTCTGCGCATTGTCGACGCAGAACATGGTCTCCGGCCGCTTCTTCGCCAGCGCGATCGCACGTTCGATCTTGTGCGTGCCCACAACGGCCGTCGTGATGAGCAGACCCGTCACACCGCCAGCCGCGAACGCTTCCGCCTCGCTCAACTTCGCCGAGCACGCTCCCGAGGCGCCGTTCCGGATCAGATAATTCGCGATCTCCGGGCACTTGTGCGTTTTGCCATGCGGCCGGATGGCACGCCCTTTCCCCTTCACGTAGCCGAGCATGTGCTTCACGTTGCCTTCGAACGCGTCGAGATCGAGGATCAGAGCAGGCGTCGGCAGATCATCCTTGCTCAGCTTGCCCTTCACGTCGCCGCGCGCAAGCAGACGGTCGACTTCCGTCCAGGTGTAGGTCTTGCCGGCGGCCTGCAGGCTGACGGCGGCGAGTCCGCCGGTGAGAAAAGTGCGTCGTGAGGTCATAGTTCTGTATTTCACCAGAACTGAGACGAATGCGCCACTGGAGGCGTCTGCTCTTTATCGGGCATCCCCTTCCCCCCACTTGACACTCGGTGCGAAGTTCGATCTGATGATCCAAGCAGCTTCAATTCAGGTTGGGGAAAGGGAATGGGAATGTCTCACCATTTCATTCGCACAGTTTTGTCATTCGTGTGTCTAGTGAGCGCCGCCCTCGCGCAAGAGTCGCGTGGCAGTATTGCGGGCAAAGTCATGGACCCGCAGGGCGCGGTAATTGCCGGAGCCGGTATTCAGGTGACGAACCTCGCCACCAACGAAACACGGCGCGCAACAACCAACGAAACAGGCTATTACGAGGTGAATTTCCTCGAGCCGTCCCGATACTCCGTCGCCGTCGAAGCGACCGGATTCAAGAAACTGCTTCGTACCGGCTTCGAAGTCAATGTGGGCAGCCGCGTGGATCTCGATCTGCGCCTCGAACTCGGCCAGGTCGCCGAAACCGTGGAAGTGACCGCGGATGCGCCGCTGCTCGAAACGTCCACCGCCAGCGGCGGTCGCGTGCTGGATCAGCGTGAGTTGCTCAATCTGCCCTTCTCGGATCTGAATCCTTTCGCACTCACCGCGCTTGCACCCGGCATGCAGTGGACAGGGCAGCCCGAATACCGGCGTCCGTTCGATAACGGCGGAACTTCCGCCTTCAATACGATGGGCGGCGTTGGCCAGAATGAGTACACCATCGACGGCATGACCGTAACGGGCACAGGCCGCCGCGTCGGATTCACGCCACCAGCCGACTCGATTACCGAGTTCAAGCTCGAAACCTCGAACTTCGACGCCAGCCAGGGCTTCACGTCAGGCGCCGCGATCAACGTGAGCAGCCGTTCCGGCGCCAACAAGCTGACCGGCTCGGTGTTCAATCAACATTGGCAACAGCGTTGGAATGCGACCGGCCACTTCACGCGCGAAAACTGGAATGCCGCCGTGGCAGCCGGACGCATCTCGCCCGACACGCAAAAGCAGGCCACCGGACGCTCGAACAACTACGGACTGATGGCTTCCGGCCCGGTCTACATCCCGAAGCTCTTTAACGGAAAGAACAAGCTGTTCTGGACCCTGACATGGAACGGGATCCGGCAATCGAAGGCCGAAACAACGGACTCGGTGAACATCACGGTACCCACCATGGCGATGCGGCAGGGCGACTTCTCGGAGTTGCTAAACGCCCCCGACGGCGCGCGCCGCTTCACGATCTACGATCCCCGCTCGGCTCGCGCGGATGGCAATACAGTGGTGCGCACGCCGTTCCCTGGCAATCGCGGCGTACCGGTGTTGAATCCGATGTACCAGTTCTACACGGCTCTCTTTCCCGCGCCGAATAACGTCCCTGGCTTGGTAACTCCGGAGCAGCGCATCAACTACCTCGCCACGGCGATGCCGAAGGATGAGAAGTTCAACTCCATCGTCAATCGCTATGACTATGTGGTGAACGAAAAAAACCGTGTGAACATGCGCTGGCAGTGGAATGATCGCCTTGCTGATGAGTACGACTGGACCTACGAAACCAGACGCGGTCTTCACTCGAACGGCCTCACGCGCATCAACAAAGGCGGCAACGTCAACTGGCTCTCCACCCTCAACGCGTCGAACATTCTCGACGTGAATTTCGGCCTCAGCCGTTTCGAGGAAGGAAGCCGCAACCAGACCCGTATCGCGCTTGGCCCAAAGGACGTGGGTTTGCCGGATTATCTGGAAGCGCGAGCCGGCGCCAACCGCGTGCTGCCAACGCTGGACTTCGATTCGATCACAGACGTGGGCGGCGGATACCCTGTTGTGGGCAGCATCGGCTCCACCTACGAACTGCGCGTGCAGATGACCACCATCAAGGGCAACCACACGTTCAAATACGGCTGGCAGGAGCGGAGGCATCATTGGGTCGGCCTTGGACCCGGAAACAGCTCCGGCACTTTCGCATGGCGCAACAACTGGACCCGTTCCACCAACGTGGACAACGTTGCGCTGAATCACGCCCACGACTGGGCTTCGTTCATGATGGGCATGCCGAACAGCATCGGAATCGACACCAACGATTCCACGTTCTACTCCACGCCGCGGCGTGCGCTGTTCTTCCAGGACGACTTCCGCGTGAACAACAAACTGCGCTTGTCACTGGGCCTGCGCTATGAGGGCGAGGGTGGCATTCGCGAGCGTTTCAATCGCGCCATCGCAGCGCCGTTTGTCGCCGACTTGAAGCTGCCCATTACCGACGCGGTCCAAGCCGCCTACGCCGCCAATCCGATTCCCGAACTGGCTGCGAATCAGTTCCGGGTGCTCGGCGGCACGGCGTATTTAGGAACCAATGGCTTCGACACGGCCACCAAGGGAACGCACATCTTTCTTCCGAAAGTAGGCGCCACCTATCAGCTCAACAGCAAGACCGTCATCCGCACTGGTTGGGGCATGTACATGGATACGCTCAACTCGAGCAACACGCGCCCCGACACCTTCGGCTACAACCAGAGCACGGGTACGCCGGTCTCCAACGACGCCGGCCTCACGTTCTGTTGCGGCGTCGGCGGTGCGGGTTCCATCGCACAGGGCCGCACTGTGATTCACGATCCGTTCCCGGTTCGCCCCACAGCGAACAACACCCGTTTCGATGAGCCACTGCAGAACCGCCTGGCCTCTATGCCGCGCGTCGGCCGCGGCTTCACTTCGCTCCCCTGGAACTTCCGGCCCGCGTTACAGCATCGCTGGAGAATCGGCGTGCAGCGGGAGATCATGCCCAATACACTGCTCGATGTCTCCTACAACGGTGCGTATGCGACGATCCCCGTGAACCAGCGCATCGACTTCCTCCCGGAACAGTACTTCACCAAGGGCAACCGCCGCGATCAGGCCAACGACAACTTCCTCAATGCCAACGTGAACAACCCGTTCAATATCCGGAATCTCGGTGCATTGCAGTCCTCTGATCCGACACTGTATAGCTATCTGGCCGGTCAGGGCATGTTCACTTCCACGGTCATTTCCCGCAACCGGCTGCTGCGGCCGTTCTCCCACATGAACAACGTAAACGGCCTGCGCCCCGGCGTCGACTTCAAGGACTCGCTCGGCTACAACCGCTATCACGACCTGCAGGTATTGGTGGAACGCCGCTTCACCAAGGGCGTCCAGAGCTCGTTCATGTACACGCGCGCCACCAGTGACACGGCGGACTTCTATCTCCAGGAGTTCGACGCACTTCCCACCGAACGCGTGAACAACCTGGTGCTCCCGCATCGCATGGCCTGGACCCTGGTGTGGGAGACTCCGTTCGGTAAGGGGCGCAACTTTGTTAAGAGCGGTGTGATGTCACACGTGATCGGCAACTGGAACATGAGCTGGATCTATCAGCGCCAGAGCGGACCGGCCACTGATTGGGGCAACCGCTTCTTCAACGGTGATCCGGCCATCCTCGAGTCTCTCTTCAAGAGCAACGAGCTGCGATCCAGCGACATCCGGCAGTGGTTTGACGGCAACCTCGCTTTCCGCGGCACGGGTGCGCTGCCTCAGAACCTCTTTGAAGGCCGCGCCTCCGAGCAGCCGGGCAGCTATCATGTCCGCACATTCCCGGTCCGGTTGAACTCGTTGCGCGCCGATGGCATTCGCAACTGGGACGTCAAGATCGAGCGTGTGTTCCCTATCATGATGGAGCGCGGCATCCTGGCGAAGTTCTCGGTGGACCTGCTGAACGCAACCAACCACACGAACTTCTCGGGTCCGAATACCGATCCGACCAACGGCAACTTCGGACGCGTCACCAGCCAGCGAGGTCTGCCGCGCGTGATCCAGTTCAACCTGCGCGTCGAGTTCTAGGCGCTCTCCCTACCGCCCTCGTGAAGCGGTAGGGCAACAATCACCTGACGATACGAGGCGGGGAGTCATCCCCGCCTTTTTTCTTGCCAAGGTGCGCCCATCGCAAAGCCGCCTTCCAGTCCGGTGACGAAGCAGGCACGGCAAAAAATCTACATTTTTCGATCGCTCTAATTCTCTCCTCTTTTCAACAACCTCCAGTGCCTGGAAGGTCACCGGAAGGTGCCTGCCATTGAGCCGCAAGCTCCCCGGAAGCGCGCTCCGCGAAACTGGCTTCATGCAATACAGTTCATTTCTGGTGCGGTGCTGGATTCAGCCGGAATCGAGGACTTCCTTCCAGGTGGAACACGTCCAATCCGGCGAGCAGTTTCGCACTGCCAGCCTTCAGGAGGCGATGGCGTGGCTTGAATCCGCCACGAAGAAATGGCAAAACCAGCAGCATGAAGAAAGCTAACCACGAGGATCACTCCCATGCACCCAAGTCACGATTGGCAGACTCTCCTGGCACGAATCGCCGCCGGGGACTCTGATGCCCTGGCTCGCTTCTACGATGAATCGAGCCCCTTCGCTTACAGCCTGGCATTGCGTATTCTGAAGAGCCCGGAAGACGCCGAAGAGGTCGCACTCGATGCCTACCTGCAGATCTGGCGCACAGCCGCAACCTTCAATGCGACGCGAGGCAGTGTCCGCTCGTGGCTCGTGGCTATCGTCTATTCGCGCTCGATCGACCGGATCCGCCAGCGCTCCACACGCCCCCTTCTCGAACACGCTTCCGACGAACTCATGGCGGTGAAAGCCGCAAACGTCGCCAACCCTGAACAACTCGCCGTTCGCAAACAGAAGCACGTGCAGATCTATCAGGTGCTCGCCGCACTGCCCCAGCGCATCCGCGAGGCAGTCGAGATGACCCTGCTTGAAGAGATGACCCACGTCGAAATCGCACAGCGACTGAACGAACCACTTGGTACGGTGAAAACGCGGATCCGCCGGGGCATGCAGCTTCTGCGGGAAGGTCTGTCCAGTCTGGGTGACCCTAACATGCTTCCTTCCGCTGTCTAACCAGAGCTTGAGAGGGGCTCGACACCAATTCTGAAGTTGCACCGCCGGCTACGATAGACCCAGTCCGTCACTCCATTTGTCGCACAGGCATCAACCGCGATACACTCAGGGCACTATGTCGTACGACTGGGGATTCCACATGGATCCAGCCATGCTGTTCCAAGCGTCGAATCGTCCGTCTATCTCAACCCAGGGGCAGAGGTGGAACAGGAGATTCGCATGCTTGCCGCGGCGCTAGCAGACGATACCACCGGAGCACTGGAGATTGGCGCACTGCTCGCGAAATTCCAGGCTCGCATTCTTTTGCAGTCCGATTCTCCACCCGCCGGCTGCGATGTGGCTGTGTTCGACACGCAGACGCGCCATCTCCCGCCGGCGGAAGCTGAGGCTTCGCTATTCCGCTACGCCAAACGGCTGCGCGAGGCACACACGTTGTGGATCTACAAGAAGACGGATTCCACATTGCGAGGGCCGATCGGCGCCGAGTTCGACGGTCTGCTGGAAGCGTTTCCGGAACGTTCGCTCGTATATGCGCCTGCCTATCCGAGGCTCGGCCGCACACTGGCGGATGGCATTCTGCGCATCCACGGCACGCCCGTCGCGGAGACGGACTTCGCTCGCGATCCGCTCAACCCCGTAACCGGGTCTTCCGTCCCGGCATTGATCGCCGCCACGTGCCGGCGGGCCTCTCGCGTCACCATCCATGATGCGGAAGATGAATTCGAGATGGAGCAGATTGCGGAGTCCGTCTGGCCTGCCGAGGAAATTGCGGCGGGACCGGCAGGCTTCGCGGGGCATTGGTCGCGATTGTTGCCGTTGCCTGCGACGCCGCCACAGAAGTTCCCACGCATCATGACGCCGGTGGTCGTTTGCGGGAGCCTTCATCCAATGTCACGCTGCCAGGCGGAAGCCGCACATCAACTCGGCGTGCGTGTCATCCTCAGTCCGGCTCAACCTGCCGGAGACGCTCAGCAGATCGCGCAGGAGATGGCACAGTGTGCCGCAAAGGCGGTTCGGGACCATCATGCGGACTCGCTCATCGTGATGGGCGGCGATACCGCGCGCGCCGCTTTCCAGGCACTGGGCTGCCGCGAACTGACATCGGCCGGCGAAGTGGCGCCGGGAGTGCCGCTTTCGTTCACCGAATCCGGCCTCTCCGTGATCACCAAGGCCGGCGGGTTCGGCGAGCCTGATTTAGTACATGGCATCCTGAATAGACTGACATGATATTCGGAATCACGATGGGTGACTCGAGCGGAGTCGGTCCGGAGATCCTGCTCAAAGCGGCGCGCAACGGCGAGATTCCGCATCCCTTCGTCGTGTATGGCGACCTTGCGGTGCTCGAACGCGCCAATCGCCAGTTGGGCTATGGCCTTTCCATTGCGCCTGTCACTTCTCCATCCATGCTGGCTGCGGATCGCGTCAACGTGATCGACCACGCGCTGCTTCGCGAGGACGATGTGCGGCCCGGCGAGTTGAGCAGACCTTCGGGCAAGGCGGCGCGTGACTACGTGGTCTCGGCGGCGAACGCGTGCCTGCGCGGCGAGATCGCGGCCATGGTGACGCTGCCCATGAACAAGGAAGCCACGCAACTCTCTGACCCGAAGTTCACGGGCCACACCGAGTTGATTGGCGAGGTCTGCAATGCGCCGGATGTCACCATCATGCTCGCATCCAACGATCTCGTGGTCACGCACGTGAGCACGCACGTTTCTTTGCGGGAAGCAATCGAGCGCGCGAAGAAGCCCCGTGTGCTGCGGATCATCGAGATGACTTGCGAGGCCGTCGCGAGGCTGCATTCCAAACCGCGCATCGCAGTCGCGGGATTGAATCCGCATGCCGGCGAAAACGGGTTGTTCGGCCAGGAAGAGATTGAGGAGATCCGGCCGGCCGTGGAAGAAGCTCAGGCCAAGGGTCTGCCAGTGGACGGCCCCTTCCCGCCCGACACCGTGTTCTACATGGCCGTGCGCCGCAAGAAGTTCGATGCGATCGTTTGCATGTATCACGACCAGGGCCACATTCCTTCGAAGCTTCTCGACTTCGAGGCGGGCGTGAATGTGACGCTCGGCCTGCCGATCATTCGAACGTCCGTGGATCACGGTACAGCATTCGACATTGCGTGGAAGGGGATCGCGTCCACCACAAGCCTGGTGAGCGCATTCAACTTCGCGGTACGGATGGCGAGCGGTCCTCGCTGAGCGAGCGCATTCGAATCCAGCAAAAGCCACTGGCTACGCACATCAGCGAGACCATTGCGAAGTAAGCCGCGGCGCTTCCCGTAAGGGATTGCAAGTAAGGAAACATGTTCGCGCTCACGAAGGAACCGAGATTTCCCGCCATGTTCATGGACCCCGACACTGTTCCGGAGTTGCTTCCTCCAACATCCATGCAGAATGCCCAACTCGGACTGATGGTGAGATCCGCGCCGAGGGCGGCAATGGAAAAGCAGACCGCTCCGGCCAGCGGCGTTTCTGCGAACGGGAGCGCGCCTACTCCCGCCGCGGCAAGCGCGAAGCCAAGAATCGCCGGCGCACGCCGGGACCAGGAACGGCGGCCCGACTGGTACAGCGCGTCAACCAGGAATCCCGAAATCCACTGCGCGCCACCCCCGATCAGCAGCGGCCACATGGCATAGAGGGCGGCATCGGCATTCGAGAGCGAGTACCGCTGTTTCAAATAGGGAAGCATCCAGGACAGGCAAAGAAAGGTGACGAAATTCACCGAAAAATATTGCACAAGCGCGAGCAGAAACGGCAATGAGCGCAGGGTCTCGCCGAGGGGCTGCGACGTGGCAGGCGCCGTTTGAAGTTCCACGCGCTTGAGATCCGGACGGTCGCGAAAGAGTAAGAACCATGCCGCTGCCCAGGCCAGACCCGGCAGGGCCAGCAAATAGAACGCCCATCGCCAACCCCACGCATCGAGCAACCATGCCATGAGCGGAAAAGCCGCCGCGGCGCCCCATCGCGACGCCGAGAACATGATGCCGTTGGCACGGCCCCGCTCCGATGGCGGCAGCCAGTTGTAGATCGCTCGCGCCGCACCGGGAAACGCGCCCGCCTCCGCGAGCCCGAACAGGAAGCGCACAATCAGTATCGACGTGAAACTCTGCACCGCTCCGGTGGCGGCCGTGAGTACGCTCCAAACCACCACCACCGCGCTCAGCATCAGACGCGGGCCAAATCGGTCGGCAATCCAGCCCGATGGCGTCTGTGCGAGCGCGTAGCCCAGGGCGAACGCGCTGAACACCGCGCCCATCGCCTGATCATTGAGCGCAAGATCCCGCGTGACCGCATCTTTCGCCGACGAGATGGCGGCGCGATCCACATACGTAATCAGCGAGAGTGCAAACAGCCCGCCTACCACCAGATATCGGCGCACACTCAATTCCCGCCCGACGCGCCACCATCCAGATACTTCTTCAACCACGCGATCCACCGCTGATCCACATCACGGCTGTGCACCGGATCCGTTGGGCTATGGCCCGGCAGCGGATAGGCGATGAACTCGACAGGAACGTTGTTGTCGCGCAGCGCGTGATACAGCTTGTACGATTGCGTCACCGTCACACGGTAATCGCCCGTCAGCGCCATGATCAGAGTCGGTGTCTTGATGCGCGCCGCATAGTGCATTGGCGATTGCTCCATTGCGGCCTGCATCCGTTTCGGATCGGTCCACGGCGAACCGCCCCAGGCACTGCCCCGGCGCACGTTCGAGTCACCGAGATGATACTGGTCAAGCAGGTCTGTCACGGCGGCGCCCGCCACGGCAACACGCCACACATCCGGATAGTTGCCGATTAGCCAGCTTGTCATGTAGCCGCCATACGACCACCCCGACACCGCCATCTTCGCTTCATCCACCCAGCCGCGCTTCTTCAGCAGATCCACACCGCTCATGACGTCGCGTCCGGGACCTGCGCCGGCATCGTTCCAAATCGCCGATTGAAACGCGTTGCCAAGGTTGTCGCTTCCGCGATAGTTCGGCTCGAACACCACCCAACCCTGTGCCGCGAACAGTTGCGCGCGCCCACTGGCGAACGCCTCTTTCGAAGCACTGCGCGGCCCTCCGTGGATGTACAACAAGAGCGGCCACTTCCTGTTTGAAACAAAATCGGGCGGATATGTCACCACGCCATCCTGCTTCAAACCATCGGCACCGTTCCATACAATGGACTCCGTCTTGCCCAGTTCCAACGCTGTCGCAAAGCCATTCCAATCGGTCAGCCGCTGCGGTTTCGCATCCGCCGCCGGCAGATAGTAAACCTCTGCCGGACGCAGCGGCTCGCTTCCGGTGAACACCACTTGACCTCGATTATTCATGGACGCATCCAGCCAGAACGGCGCTGTGGCCACGATCTTGCCCGTGTCGATCCGGCGCGCCGGACCTTCAAGAGGCTGCATCCACATCGACACGCCGGTGCCGTCATTGGCGCTCACCAGCAGGGACTTGCCATCGGGCGACCAGATCGCCCGCATCACATTGCGGTCGAGGCCACGCGTCACGCTGCGGCCTTCGCCTCCCGACGCCGCGGTGACATAGACCTCGTTGACGTTCTTCGATTCGCCATCCCGAGGCGACCAGTACGCGACAAAACGCCCATCCGGCGAGAACGACGGTTGCGACTCGTTCTTCGATCGCCCCGTCAGCGGGCGCATGGCGCCGCTCGCGACATCAATGATCTGAATCGCCGCCTGATCCGAATCACCTGTGTAAGGAGTGGCGAGCTTCACAATCGCGATCTGCTTTCCATCCGGCGACCATGCGGGAGGCGAAGCAGGCGAACTCGGCGGCATGGTGACAGGCAGCGACCACGATCCTTCCGTGAGACGCTTCGCCTTTTCCCCCGGCGCAACCTTGATGAGCCACAGATGCGAACTCGTCACACCTTCCTGCATCAGGAAGTGATTGTGGCCCACCGTGAACGCCTTCAGGTGGCGATCCACACCCGCTCGCTTTGCCGGCTCATCCGCGGTGACGTAGGCGACCACCGAGGCATCCGGGCTCCATGAGAACTGTTGCACGCCCATCGGCGCCTTCGTCAATTGCCAGCTTTCGCCGCCATCCACGGGCATCACGAACACCTGCGACTTGCCTTCCGCCTGCGCGAGAAATGCAATGTGTTTGCCATCGGAGGACCAACGTGCCGAGCCCAGTCCGCGGCGATCGCGAACCAGCACACGCTCGCCGCCACCGCTCACGGGCAACTGGACAAGCTGCGGATCGTAGCGATTATCTTCGAAGTTGGCCTTCGATCGGACAACAATCAGCGACTTGCCATCAGGTGCGATCTGCGGATCGCTCACGCGCGTGAGACGAGCCACTTGCTCCACGCTCCAGCGTTCACCAGACGCGGTGACACAAACGGTGAAGAACGCGACAAATAGGAACCGGCGGGTAATCATGGAACAGAATGATAGCGCGCCGAGCGCCTTCGCGCACTCACTCCACCGGAATCCACACTTGCATGGAAGTGATCTCGCGATTGTGGAACGTGTAGTAGGGGATCAGCGTGATCTCACCAGCCTCGCCCTTCCGCAGCGGCGACCATGCGCGATAGAGCGGCTGCCCTTCCCCAGCATTGGCGATGCGCCGCGCCGCCTGGCGCAGCACGGTGACGCCGCCCAGCAAATCGGCTTTCCAGTCTTCACGCATCTTACCCGGCGTCATCATCCAATCGAACACCGTCGTCCCGGTGGGCTGATCGAGACCCTCCATCGCATAGAGCAGAGGCCCGCGCATCACCGCCGCCTTGCCGATGTTCTCACGAAGATGCGGATTGCTTGCGATGAACCGCGGCTCCATCCCGAAGTCGATGGTGACCCGATCGCCTGCTTTCCATGTGCGTTGGATCGCGAAGTAGCCGCCACGGACCGGAGCGGCCGTCACCACTCCGGAGAGCTTTGCCGACGGTGCCCAATCGGGCCGCCGCACGAACAGTGTGAACGCGGTTGCCTTCGCGGGATCCACCTGGATCTCCACCCGTCCATCCCACGGATACTTGGTCGACTGGCGCAGCTTCAACGCCGTCCCATCTTCCAGCTTCCACGACATAGTGTTCGCGTCGAACAGATGCACATACACGCCTTCCTTCGATGTGCTGTAGAAGTAGGCAGGTAGCGACGCGAGAATACGCTGCAGATTCGGTGGGCAGCAGGTGGTGTCGTACCACGGATTGCGGATCCTGTCTTCGCGATTGCCAGTGTGCTCCAGCGGGTTCCGGTAGCAGTAGAGATTGCCCTCGATCGACAATCCGCTGTTGGCGCCGTTGTAGAGCGCACGTTCGAAGTTGTCCATGTACTTCGAATCGGGCTCGGCGTGCATCATGCGCCAGTTCCAGAACATTGTCGCGATGGACGCGCAGCTTTCCGTGTAGGCCTGTTGATTCGGAAGCTCGTAGGGCTCGCCGAATGCCTCGCCCGACGCCCGCGAGCCGACGCCGCCAGTGAGATACTGCTTGCGGTCCACCATGTCGCGCCACAACGCAGTGAGCGTGGTCCAATAGCGCGCGTCACCCGTTTCGAGATAGTAGTCGGTGGCGCCGGAACACGCATACATTGACCGCACCGCATGCCCTTCCAATCGCGTGCGATTCGCAAACGGCTTCACGGTGAAGAGATATACGAATTCGCGCGGCGGCACTCCCTTCTCATTCCTGACATCGCCACCAAGGAAGTAGCCCGCCAGATCGAGATAGCGCCGGTCCCCAGTGTTCCGGTACAACTCCACAAGCGCAAGCTCGATCTCAGGATGACCTTCGAACACTGGCCGCTTGCCGGGTCCGAAGTCCCGAAGCAGATACTCCACCATCCGTATGCCGGCGTCCAGCAGCTTGCGATCGCCGTTGAAGCGCTGCCAGGCAATGCCGGCCTGCAACAGATGCCCGAGGCAATAGAGTTCGTGGCCATGGCGCATGTTCTGATGGCGCTGCGCAAGATTCTCTTTCGAATAGAAGGTGTTCAGATAGCCCGATGGCTCCTGCGCAGCGGCGATCTCATCGATCACGGCCTCGGCGGACTTTCGCAACTGCGGATGATCGCGCGCCTGCAAGACGAATGCGACGGCTTCCAGCCATTTGTATACGTCGGAGTCGGTGTAGAGAGGGCCGCGGCGCGCCACCTTCTTGCGCCCAGAAATGCGGCGGAAGTTATCCATGATGCCCTTCTCTTCAAACAACGTCAGCAGAGTGGGCAAGCTGACGTCGATGTTCGCCCGTTGGCGCTTGCTCCAGAAACTGTCCTCCATGGCAACCGCGGAGACGGGCACGCCGCGCAGCATTGCCTTGGGGCTCTTGTTTGTGTTCAAGACCGTGCGCTCGATGGGCGGCTGCGCGTGAAGAGCAACGAGAAAAATCGAAATGATCAGACCGGACATGCCTCCGGTTTATCAAATCGCGGAGCACCGCGCTCAACCTTCGAGCATCTGCTTCAGCCGGTCCAGCGCTTCGCCCCACGCGCGGCGCAGACCGTCAGCCTCGGCACGCGTCTGAATGCGGTCGTGCGTCACGATGACACCCGTCTTCGTGCCCTTCGCCTGAAACACGACGTCAACAATGCTGGCAGAATGCTGGGGGTTCTC
>JAEUQE010000789.1 GCA_016789785.1 Bryobacterales bacterium | reverse complement strand
GTGAAGGCGAAGCGCGATGGCATTTCCGATGCGCGCATGGGCCGCATGTGGAACGTGTCGCAACTGGATGTTCGCAAGCGGCGCAAGGAATTGGGTGTCGCCGCAGTGTTCAATCGCGTGGATACGTGCGCGGCCGAGTTTGAGAGCTTCACGCCTTACATGTATTCGAGCTACGAATCGGAATGCGAGGCTTCGCCGTCGGATCGCAAGAAGGTGATGATTCTCGGCAGCGGACCGAATCGCATCGGACAAGGAATCGAGTTTGATTACTGCTGCTGCCACGCGTCGTATGCGCTGCGCGAGTTCGGTGTCGAGTCGATCATGGTGAACAGCAATCCGGAGACGGTCTCGACGGACTACGATACGAGCGACCGGTTGTACTTCGAGCCTCTCACGCTGGAAGAGGTTCTCAACATCTACGACACCGAAAAGCCAGATGGAGTAATTGTGCAGTTCGGCGGGCAGACGCCGCTGAATCTGGCACTGCCATTGAAGCGGCAGGGTGTGCCGATTATCGGCACCGATCCTCAGAATATCGACCTGGCCGAAGACCGGAAGCTGTTCGGCAAACTGCTGGATGATCTGAACATCCCGGCTCCTCCGAATGGCACCGCAACCAGCGAGCAGGAAGCGATCGAGATCGCACGCAGGCTGGGTTTCCCCGTGCTGGTGAGGCCGAGCTATGTGCTGGGCGGACGGGCAATGGTGATCGCTTACGACGAGGAGACGGTGCGGCGGTATATGCGGGAAGCGGTTGTGTTCTCGCAGGAGCGCCCTGTACTCATTGACCGGTTTCTGGAAGACGCCACCGAAGTGGA
>JAEUQE010000788.1 GCA_016789785.1 Bryobacterales bacterium | reverse complement strand
ATCGCGTCGAACCGGTAGTGTTCCAGCATTGCCAGCGCTTGGCTGCCGTCGGCCGCTGTCTCCATCCGGTACCCGCGCCGTCGAAGCAGACCTTTGATCACCTTCTGGTTCACAATGTTGTCTTCCACAATCAAAATCAAAGCATCGGCCGGGGTTGCCGCGGGTGCCGGCGTCTCCGTGCTGGCGGCGGCTGGCGTGCCGGCGGAAATGGTGAAGGGCAACCGAATGACGAATTCACTCCCCCGGCCAACTTGACTGGATACCTCCAGCGTGCCTCCGAAGAGGTCCACCAGTTGCTTGGTAATCGCCAAGCCCAACCCTGAGCCTCCGAACCGCCGGGAGATGCTGCCATCGGCCTGCGTGAACTTCTCAAAAATCTGGGGCAGTTTGTCGGCGGGGATGCCGGCGCCTGTGTCCCGCACCGCGATATCCAACCGCATTTCACCAGTATCGGGTTGCGGCGAACATCCTGCCTGTACCTCGATATGCCCGGCGCTTGTAAATTTCACCGCGTTGCTCAGCAGATTGTTCAGAATCTGCCGCAGCCGCAATGGATCGCCGTCGATCATTTCCGGAACCCCATCGTCAATCCGCAGCCGCAGTCCAACGGTGTTTTGCTGTGCGCGCACCTGATGCGGCCGGATGCACTCCCGCAGATGGGTCCGGATCGCGAACGGCACGCTTTCCAATTGCATCCGGCCGGACTCAATCTTCGATAGGTCCAAAATATCGTTGAGGATGGCAAGCAGCGCATGGGCGCTTCTTTGGGCCGTTATCAACTGCTCCCGCTGATCCGGCTGCAGCGGGCTGTCCAGCACTA
>JAEUQE010000787.1 GCA_016789785.1 Bryobacterales bacterium | reverse complement strand
CGGCAACGCGGGGGTGTCCACTCCTTATTGGCACGCGGCGGAGTTGCTGACGGCGGAACGCGGCAAGCTCGTCCCGTTCCGCGACGCTCCCGCCATCGCGGTCGCCGTTGTCGAATTGCTGCGTGACGAACCCCTGCGCCACTCGATGAGGAAGAACGCCTACAAGCTCGGACGCGAGATGGTGTGGAGTCGCGTCGCGCAGCTCTATGTCCAGTCATTCGAGCAAGCCCGGCACGATCACAGTTTTGTCGGCCGCAGATCGTCGCCCATAAAGACGCTCGACGAGCAGCCCGGGCAGTTGCCGGAGCTGAAGCTCGATCACCTGTTTCGAATGAGTGATTCGACAGGCGTTTTCCAACACGCGAGTTTCACCGTGCCAAATTTCGCCGAAGGCTATTGCACGGACGACAACGCCCGGGCCCTGGTTCTGGCCCTCATGCTGCAAAGGCTGGGCCATGGTTCACCGCAACTCGGCTCCCAGGCCGCCACTTACGCGGCATTTCTTAATCACGCCTTCGACCGTCAGCGCGGGCGCTTCCGCAACTTCATGAGCTTCGAGCGGCGCTGGCTGGAGGAAGTCGGTTCGGAAGATTGCCAGGGACACGCGCTGTGGGCGCTGGGCTTGTGCGTGTCACAGGCGGGCCAGGGCAGCTTCCAGATGCTGGCGGCGCAACTGTTTGAGCAGGCGTTGCCCGTGGCGGCCGAGTTCTCGTCGCCGCGCGCGTGGGCATTCACATTGATCGGCATTGACGAGTACCTGCGGCGGTTCAGCGGCGACCGTCGCGCGAACCAGATTCGCGAGGCGCTCACGCTGCGGCTGATG
>JAEUQE010000786.1 GCA_016789785.1 Bryobacterales bacterium | reverse complement strand
AAGCCAATTCGCCAACCCTGGTCCGGGGCAACTGGGACTCGGCCGGAACATTTTCCAGGGCCCGACATTCTGGAACATGGACTTGGGAATCGCCAAGGGATTCCAGATGGCCGAGAAGGTTCGGCTCACATTCCGCGCCGAGATCTTCAACGCCCTCAATCACGCCAACTTCCGCAACCCGCGCGATGCCTCCGTCGGCACCCCGGCAATTAACTCCAATCTGTTTGCCCAGGCTTGCTGCGTCACTCTTTCCACTACCAGTTCCGCCAACACAAATCAAAATGGCGAAAGCTGGCGTGTGGTGCAGTTAGCCCTTAAACTGGCGTTCTGATCCGTACAGTGGGGCTGGGCTTCACGCCTAGCCCCACCACGTTTCGCCGGGCGCAAGATTCTTCTTCGCCACGTCCGGGTTGATCTCCAGACCGAGCCCCGGTTTGTCCCGAATCGTCAAATACCCGTTCTGAATAATCGGGCCATCCAGAATCACCAGATCCTGCCACCAGTCAATGTACTTGGCTAGTTCGTGAACACGGAAATCGCGCATGGATGCCGCCGCATGGCACGACGCCATTGTCCCAATCGGGCTCGCCGGGTTATGCGCCGCCGTCGCGATGAACGAGTTCTCCGCCAGATCGTGTATCCGTTTTGATTCCAGCAATCCGCCGGATTTCGGAATATCGAGATGAACGATATCGCAGCCCTGCAGATCGATCAAACGCCGGAACTCGTTGCGCGTGTACAGATTCTCTCCCGTGCAGATGGGAACATTCACCGAATGCGTCACGCGCGCCATCGCGTCAGCATTGCCCGGCGGCACCGGATCC
>JAEUQE010000785.1 GCA_016789785.1 Bryobacterales bacterium | reverse complement strand
AGCGATTGGTGGAGGATATCGGCAATCAGTTCGTGATTTACAGTCATCGGGCGGTTACCGGTGAAGTCACTTATGTCAGCGGCGGCATTCAGAAAATGTTTGGTTTGACGAAAGAGGATGTCATCGGCAAGTCGTGGGAGGGCATCATCAAGTGGTTGCCTGAATATCGTGAGCGCGCGAAGGCGATCATTCAACAGATTATTGAAGGCAAACTCGGTTTCACGCAATTCGACCTGAGTTTCATTCATCCTGGCGGAGACTTGCGCACTGTTCGCGTTTCTTGCCATCCGGTAAGAACATCAGCGGATGATTTGTCCATCGAAGGAATTGTTGAGGATATTACCGAACGGAAAAGCGCCGAACACGCGTTGATCACCGCGCGCCATGAGGCTGAACGTGCCAGTAAGGCCAAATCTGAATTTCTTTCCAGCATGAGCCATGAGTTGCGCACGCCGATGAATGCCATACTTGGTTTCAGCCAACTGCTGGAAATGGAAGATCTGAGTGAGGCGCATCGGAACTATGTGCAAGAGATCAAGAATGCAGGTTTTCATTTACTGGCGCTGATCGATGAAATTCTCGATCTGGCAAAGATCGAGGCCGGACGCATCGATTTGCGGCCGGAACCGGTGAATATCGGTTCGCTCGTCCAGGAATGCATTACGTTGGTCGATAATCTAGCCGACAAGAAAGAAGTGACCATACACTACAGCGAATTATCTTCTCGGATTTTGCATACCGACCGTATCCGCCTCAAGCAGATCATGCTCAACCTGATTTCCAATGCGATCAAATATAATCGTCCGGGTGGAAAAATTCACATCGACGCG
>JAEUQE010000784.1 GCA_016789785.1 Bryobacterales bacterium | reverse complement strand
GCGAGGGACAGCGATTACCAACGAGCAGCAGTACGGTGAAGAAGGTGCTCAGGAACAGCGCGCCGAATACGCGCTGGACGAACCAGATGTTCTGGCAATAAAGGGCTTGGGGCAGTTCAAGGATTTTCGTGTGGTGGCGGAATTTCGCTCACTGATCGAGAATTGGCAGATATCTGATTTTCATATCGCCGAGGCTAGACCGTCAGCGGAAGAGGGCTACGCCGAGCACTTGTCGACCCGGGGTGACAATCTGGCACAAGTTGCCCAATATCTCTATACCTATCATGGCGACCGCTTCCGGCAGGTTCTCGATGCCATGAAACGCCGTGTTCCCGGCGTTCAGGAGGTGGAAGCCAAGCCGACCGAAGATGGTCGTCTCGTACTACGCTTTCAGGACGGCAGCTTTAAGGATCCGTTCATTTCCCGCTTTGTTTCTGACGGCACCATCAAGATGTTTGCCTATCTGGTGCTGTTGCATGACCCCAAGCCATTTCCTCTCCTGGCAGTCGAGGAGCCGGAAAACCAGCTTTACCCCGAACTGCTGCCTGAACTGGCCGAGGAATTCCGAGACTATGCTCGGCGTGGCGGACAAGTCTTCATCTCTACCCACTCGCCTGATTTTCTGAATGCGTTGAAGCTGGATGAAATCTACTGCCTGAGAAAGGAGGCTGGTTTTACCACTATCAGCCGCGCTAGCGATTCCGAGAACCTGCGCGCCCTATTCGATGCTGGCGATTTGCCTGGCTATCTCTGGAAGCAGGGTTTGTTCGAGGGCGTAAATCGATGAAGGGCCGTATCGTTTTCCTGCTTGAAGAACCATCGATGAAAATTTTG
>JAEUQE010000783.1 GCA_016789785.1 Bryobacterales bacterium | reverse complement strand
GATCCTTGCGCATGAACTTGGCAAGCAGTACGGCGCCAGCCGGGCCCTCGACGGGGTCGACCTGACGCTGCCGGCCGGTTCGACCCTGGCGCTGATCGGTCATAACGGGGCCGGCAAGACGACCCTGATGAAGCTCATCCTCGGGCTGATCCGGCCGAGTGCCGGCAGCTTGAACGTGCTCGGCGTCGCGCCGGACAAGGCGCCGCTGGCGCATCGACGGCAGATCGGCTTCCTGCCGGAGAATGTCGCGTTCCATGACGAACTGACCGGCGCGCAGACGCTGCGCTTCTATGCCCGGCTGAAGGGCGCTGAGCCGGCGCAATGCGTGGCGTTGCTCGACCGCGTCGGCCTCGCCTTCGCCGCCGACCGGCGGGTCAAGACCTATTCCAAGGGCATGCGCCAGCGCCTCGGTCTGGCCCAGGCCCTGCTGGGAGAGCCCAGGCTGATGCTGCTGGATGAGCCGACCACCGGCCTCGACCCGGCCTCGCGCATCGAGTTCTTCCGCATCATGCGTGAGCTGTCCGAGCGCGGCGCCACCGTGATCATCTCTTCCCACATCCTCACCGAGCTCGAGGCGCGCACCGATCTGGTTGCCATCATGAATCGGGGCAAGCTGGCCGCCTTCGGGCCGCTCGAGGCGCTGCGGCGCAGGGCCGACCTGCCGGCGCGCCTGACCATCGCCGCGCCGAACGGCGTCGATCGCATCCTGGCGGCGCTCGGCGACCTGGCGGTGGGCCACAAGCCGGCGGAGGAGCGCGGCACGATCGAGGTCCTGTGCCGCGTCGACGACAAGATGGAGGCGGTGCGCCGCCTGGCCGCACTTGGTGCGACGGT
>JAEUQE010000782.1 GCA_016789785.1 Bryobacterales bacterium | reverse complement strand
TGGAGCCGTTCCGTTGGCATTTGTGCCGGACGGAGCGTTCGGGTTCGGGTACCGGGCGATGACACGGTTAACAACCGTGATAATATCGTCCGGACCTACTGCAATGTCGGGGTTCGGCAACACGCCCTGAGGCTCGACAGTGAAGTAGTCCGTGGAAGAAATACCTTCCCACTCACGGCCACTCTGTGAATCGCAAGCCGAGGAAGCCACCGCCGGCCCGCCGACCAATCCGCAAGTGGGATCGATCAAACCGGGACGGTTCGCGCTTCCTTCGCGCGCCGATACATTAAATGCTCCGTCCGGCCCGGACCCGACTAAGCGGGCACCGGTTTGCGCCTGCGCCATGCCTGTAAGCATGCACAGGGCCGCCGTTGCGGGCAAAACACTTGACCACCAAAGACGTCCTTTCATTTTCCTCCTCCAAAAACTGCTGGACTGGACTTTCCAAATCTACACACACTAAGAACTACACTCCGACCTGGGCACACAACACTCCCTGATCGTAACGCCTTGTTATAGCTCATTTCAAAATCAAATGTCAATACTTATGTTTTACCAAGCGGATAGAGGCATTCGGCCTGTGTTCGCACACACCCCGCGTTGAAACAAGAAGGGTCGCCCGTGCCTCTCTTCCTCATCGGAAAACATGGCGTACGATAGAGCGAAAAATTCGCCCAAAGATCTTCCGTACCCTGTCTATCGTCAGCAGCGGCCGGCGGCTTTCTACGGTGAAGCCTCGAAATCTGTGCCGCGGGTATCCTTACGCCTTTGGGCGGGGACCCGACTTGTCCGCCGCGCGTCCGCTGCGCCATCATGAATCGTAAGGAGTGGCATTC
>JAEUQE010000781.1 GCA_016789785.1 Bryobacterales bacterium | reverse complement strand
GGCATCGGCGTCGGCAAGGTTGCACTGGCCTCGCTCATGGGCGGGGAGTTGTTCGCCAAGCGCCATCACGCGGCGAAGATCGAGCATGTCATCTTTCTCTCGATGGCAGGCGGCCCGAGCCATCTGGAACTCTTCGACTATAAGCCCGAACTGGCCAAATACGATGGCAAGCCGACGCCGGAGTCGATTCTCAAGGGGAAGCGCTTCGCCTTCATGGACACCTTCTCCAAGGAGACGCCGAAGCTGCTCGGGACACGCCGCGAGTTCAAGCAACACGGACAGAGCGGCATCTGGGTTTCCGAACTGCTGCCGCACATTGCGAAGGTCGCCGATGATATCTCGATCGTGCACGGCGTGTGCACGGAGAACTTCAATCACGGTCCCGCGAAGCTGTTTTCGATGACGGGGTCGGTGCGGCCGGGGCGGCCGAGTGTCGGTTCGTGGGTGACGTATGGCATCGGAAGCGAATCGAGGGATCTGCCTGGCTATGTGGTGTTGCAAAGCGGCCCTCGGGGTCCACGGGGCGGCGCGCTGCTGTGGGGATCGGGCTTTCTGCCGACAGCGTATCAGGGCATTCCGTTCCGTTCAATTGGCGATCCAATTCTCGACCTCTCGAATCCCAAAGGCATCACGGCGGACGATCAGCGGCAGACATTGGACGCACTTCGCGATCTGAACAAGATGCGGCTGGATCACACGGCGGACGAAGAGATTGCGACGCGTGTGAGCGCTTACGAGATGGCGTACCGCATGCAGACCAGCGGTCCGGAGTTGATCGATTTCGCGAAGGAATCGAAGGCGACTTTGGACATGTATGGCGTGGAGCCGGGCAAGGC
>JAEUQE010000780.1 GCA_016789785.1 Bryobacterales bacterium | reverse complement strand
TGAAGTTGGGGATGCGGGGGGCAGCGGGAGCGGCGAACATCGCCGGCACGGCGGCCATTGTTTGAAGAAAACCACGTCGTTTGGCCATAAGGTTCGATTGTAACAGCGGTCCGGGATGGCATACTCGTAATCGTGGAACGAATCCCCTTGGTTTTCGAGCGGCCGGCGGAGGCGGAGCAACTGGAGCGCGGACGGGCGCTGGTGGAGCGGTTCGGGCGGAGGCGGTCGGTGCGGGCGTTTTCCGCCGATCCGGTGCCGTGGGAATTGATTGAGAGCGCGATACGGGCGGCGGGGAGCGCACCGAGCGGGGCCAATCAGCAACCGTGGCGGTTTGTCGCGGTGCGCGATGCGGAGTTGAAGCGGCAGATCCGGGAGGCGGCGGAAACGGAGGAGCGGGAGAACTACGAGCGGCGTTTTCCGGAGGAGTGGAAAGAGGCACTGGAGCCGTTCGGCACGGACTGGCACAAGGAGTATCTGGAGATGGCGCCATGGCTGATTGCGATTTTCCGCATCGACTACGGGCTGAACCAAGGGCGGAAGGTGAAGCATTACTATGTGCAGGAGTCGGTGGGGATCGCGACGGGATTTCTGATTGCGGCGCTGCACGAGATGGGGCTGGCGACGCTGGTGCACACGCCGAATCCAATGGGATTTCTGACGCGTTTGTTGGACCGTCCGGTGAACGAGCGGCCGTTCTTGCTGCTGCCGGTAGGATACCCGGCGGAGGCAGTAACGGTGCCGGCGATTGAGAAGAAGGGGTTGGAGGAAATCTGCATCCTACGGTAGCCGCCTCTCCTGTGTTACCTTTTGAAATTGACCTATGGCGTTTGAATCCGA
>JAEUQE010000077.1 GCA_016789785.1 Bryobacterales bacterium | reverse complement strand
ACCTTCAACGCCGCAATCAGCGTGTCCTTCGCGATGCGCGGAGGCTCGCTACTCTGCTGCGCTTGTTGAGCAACCGCGGGTGATGCCGCGAGGATAGTGAGCACGCTGCTCAAATCACGGCGCGAGATCATTCTTCCACCGGGTAGAGTCCCGCGGATCCGCCTACCCACTCCATGTTCTTGTTGTGATCCACACCCATCATCTTGCCGCGGCCCATGCGAATGATGGTGGTCACCGGCAGCATGTCATCCAGCCAGACATACATCACGCGAATCTCCGCCGTGGTAGCGCCATGTGGCGTGTCGATGATGGACTCAAACCGCACTCGCTCCTGCAGAATGTACTGAGAGCGCTGATCATCGGGAATGCTCTCTACCTGTTCCCGCGTCGGACCTACCAAGACGCCCAGCCCGGCAAACGAAAACAACGGCTTCAATACCCAATTCTCCAGATCCTCCGGCAGTGATCTCACTTCGTGCAGGAACATGGTGCGCGGCACGCTGTAGTGGTCGAAGTAGGGAATCGAATACTTGCTCAGACGGAAGAACCAATTCGGATGGCCCGCCCATTCCACCTCCAGATCATCATGAAAGGCGAACGGCGGCTTGATCTGCTTGCGCTCCAACTCGTCCACGATGGCACGGTTGTAGATGCGATGGATCGGAATCCAGCGGCCATCGCGTTCGTAGAGAAGCTTGTTGCCATCCTTGCGAAGCTTCGTGATGCACACGAATGGAATGCCCAGCAGATCTTCGGTGGCGTGAAAGTCGGGCAGCGTCTTCTGTTGCTGAGGATCGATCTCCAGCAGAACGACGTTTTCAGGCCGATGGCCACTGAGGATCGCACGCGATAACAAGGTGCGATAGCTCTCTTCGTTCAGATCGCCGTAGAAGTAGCGGAGCGAACGGGGCAGATCGTAACTCTCAATGTACTGGCGCGCGAACCGCGGCTGATAGCAATACAGGGATGGAAAGCCCTGAATCTCCACCAGACGCGGTTCATACTCACCGGAAGCGTTGCGGATCAAACCGAAATCGGCCTGCACGAACATTGGTTGCGGCGCTTCGTTGGGCACCCAGAAACGGTCCGGGATGATGGCCGTTGAGGCCTGCATGTAGCTGGAGTTCGCAAGAAGTTGCGCCACCAACTCCCGGCCCGCGAGCGCCAGACGATCCAGCAATTCTTTTGTGAAGAAGCACGGCGTCTCGCACTGCCGGTAGGAAACGTGCGTTCGCATCTCACGATCGACATCGCGCAGAAACGCCTCGTACCGCTCCGCCGTGAAGCGCTCATTGAACTGCTGCCGCAACCTGGAGATCATTGCTCGAGTGTGAACTGGCCCGCACGCATGATCTGACGGTCGTCCGCCCAAATGTCGAACTTGCGTCCAACCACATCAATGTGTGTCGACGAGTGCCACTTGGCGCCGGTGTGCTCACCATACGGATTGCCGAACGCGATGTGCACGCCAGGGATCTTTTCGTCCTGCAGGATATTGCCGATGACGTCGCGGATCGCGATGTTCGTACCAATCGCAAATTCGCCCACGCGATCGCTGTTCTCATCGGTGTGCGTGTAGGCCCAGAACGCGTCGCGCAGTTCGGCGTTTGCGCACTCCGCGCCCGTGAGGCGGTTACTCTTGATATGAACACTGAGCGGCGTATCGCGCAGATCACCGTATTTCGCGCAGAGGTAATCGCCGACAACGCCATCAATGACGAACGTGCCGTTGACTTCCTCGGGCGTCGTGAAGACTTCGCCGCCAGGAAGATTGCCCCATTTGGCCGGCGTGATCAGGCCGCTGGTCTTGAGCCAGTTGTAGTGCGGCGAGATGCGGGCTTCGATATCGGTGCCCGCGGGCGTCTTCGCGCGGATGTACTTCGAGTGACGCGCAATTTCGCGCACTTTGATGGAGATCTCATCCACTTTGATGAAGTCCGCACGCATTCCTTCGAGCATGATCTGCTTGTCGATGTTGACCATGTGCCCATGACGAATGTGGCGGCGGTTGATCACCGACATCATCTGCATGCGGGTCTTCAACTCGTTTCGCTGCGCGTAGACGGCATAGATGGACGCGGTACTGGTCTCCAGATCCGCCAGAATTTGCGCCGGCATGTCAGCCAGTGGCCGCGGCGCGAACTCTTCCAGGATGAACGCCTGGTAGTTCGCTCCAATCGCGTCCAGCTCAACGGTGAGGCTCGCCGCGATCTCAATGCAAGTGTGATCGGCGATCAGCGTTGTCTTCTCATCGGGCTGGATTCCGAGGCAGGTACGCACTGCGTTCCTCGCACCAATGGAAAGTTCGGGATCAAAAGGGGTGTTGCGTAGAATTTCTTTGTTCATGTCTAGCCCACTGCGGCGGCTCCCAATCCGGTAGATGAAGCCAGGCCCGCCTCAGTTTCTTCAATGATGTAATCGACAACCTTTCGCAGGTCGCCGGTCTCACGGAACACGCGGAGTTGCCGGTCGGCACCAGTACCGCGTTCCAGAATCGTTCGAATGTAGTTGATCTCCTCGCGGGAGCCGAGATCATCCAAAACGTCGTCCACCAGATCCAGATACTCATCCATTAGGCTCTGGAAGGGGACTTCAATTCGTTTCCCGAAGTCGATCAGTTTGCCGTCCTTGCCGTAGCGCGCCGCCCGCCATTTGTTCTCCATGATGAGCATGCGGCGATACAGGCGAAAACCCTGATTGGCTTCGTAGAGCTTGTACAACTTCGCCACCGTGGCCTGGATCAACGCCGCAATGGCGATCGTTTCATCCAGACGCATGGGAAGATCCATCACGCGAAACTCAAGCGTGGAGAAGGTGGGATGCGGCCGCAGATCCCACCAGATCTTCTTTGCATTGTCGATGCAGTTGGTCTGGATCAGCAGCTTTACCATGTTCTCGTATTCGGAGTAACTGCTGAAGTAATCGGGAAGGTTCGTGCGCGGGAACTTGTCGAAGACCTTGCAGCGATAGCTCTTCAGACCCGTGTCCAGACCAAGCCAGAACGGCGAGTTCGTGCTGAGCGCGAGAATGTGCGGGACAAAGTAACGCGCCGCGTTCATGATGTGAATCACGGTTTCTTTGTCTTCGATGCCGACGTGTACGTGCAGACCGAAGATCAGGTTTGCGCGCGCCACCTGCTGCATATCTTCGACGATGGTGTGATAGCGCGGGTCGGGGTAGATCTCCTGCGTCTTCCAATCGGCGAAGGGATGCGTGCTGGCGGCGGCGATCCGCAGATCGTTGCGCCGGCCGAGATCGATGATGCTGCTGCGAAGTTCGTGCAGGTCCGCGCGCGCTTCCTGAATATTCTTGCAGATGCCCGTGCCCACCTCGACCACGGACTGATGCAGTTCCGCCTTCACGCGCTCCTTGAGAACGCGCTTGCCCTGGTTCAACAACTCAGTTTCGATATGCGAACGCAGGTCGCGGGTTTCCGGGTCAATGGTCTGATACTCTTCTTCGATGCCAAGCGTGAAACTGGGACGCACGGGTCCTCCCTGTTCAAGTTTATCCCGCGGCGGAGCAGCGCACTCCAAGGCCGCGGAGTCTCCAAAGTCACAAGCGCGATCGCAGGCGAACAGGGCCTTCAGGCGTTGAGGAATGCCTGCCAGCGCAGATCCTGGCCGGGATTCTCGTCACTCAGCGCACGTTCAATCGCCATCTCCGCGACCGCCTGCACGATCCACTCAAAGTTCTCTTCGCCAACCGAATAGAGGTCGGCATCAGGCGCCGGATTCAGAAAGTCGATCGCATACGGGACGCCATCCCGCACCGCGAACTCCACGGTATTGAGATCGTAGCCGAGCGTGCGGCAGATGGTCAGGCAATCGTTGACGACGCGCTGATGCATGTCGGGCGCGATGGGAGGAGGATTCTTCACGTAGCGGTCCTGATGCGGCTGGCGCGGATCGTACCGCATGATGTGAACCTTCTTGCGATTGATCACATAGCAGCGGAAGTAGTCATCAAACTCGATGCCTTCCTGTAGCGTCATGCACAGTGACTCGGTGTCGTGATAGGCCTTGAAGAACTCGTCGGGCGACGTGACCTTGTAGACGCTCTTCCAGCCGCCTCCGCTATAGGGTTTCAGAAACGAGGGGAAACCTACGTAAGAAAACACTTCGTCCCAGTTGAGAGGGTAGTTCAGATTGCGGAACGACTTGGCGGTGGTGCCGGTGGGATTCTTAAACTGCGGCAGAACGACAGTTTTCGGAATCGCCACGCCTGTTTTCGACATCACGGCGTAGTTGAAGAACTTGTCGTCAGCCGTCCACCAGAACGGATTGTTGATGACGATAGTGCCTCCGAGCACAGCGTTCTTGAGAGCCGCCCGGTAGAACTCGACGTCCTGCGAAATGCGGTCGATGATGACGCGGTAGCCTGTAGGCACCGCCATCTTGAATGCGTCGAAGCGGGCAACCTCCGCCCTTACGTCCTCAACCGCCATCTGGTTGATGCGGTCAATAAGTGCCCAGGGGAATGTGTCTTCCATCCCGAACAGGATTCCGATCTTTCGCATGAATCTCCTTTGCCGCCGGACGCCGCGGAGGGATTGCCTCGCCAGCGCCAGACGCTTTTCACGTTAGTAGTATTTCTGTGTCATCTCCTGCCACAGCGGCCAATCGTGCAAACGGCCCCCTCCCCAGATGTCGAGCCAGTGCGGCACACCCTTGCTGTTGAGGATGCCCGACAGGCGCTGTGTGTCACCCAGACAGATGTCCCAATCGCTGGTGCCGAGGATGATGCGCATCGCTCGCAGCCGGGTGAGCGTTTCGTGATCGGTGAGGTTCGGCAGAAAGTCGGTTGGGCAGTTGAAGTAGACGTTCTGATCGCTGTAGCCGTGAAGGAACTGCCGGATATCGTAGGCGCCTGACATCGCCACACAGTCGCTGACCAGATCGGGATGCCGGAAGGCGAAGTTCGCGCAGTGATATGCGCCGAAACTCGCGCCGGTGACACCGATGCGCGGAGCCCAGTTGCGATGGCGAATCATCGGAAGCACTTCGTTCAGAATGTAGTTCTCGTATTCAATGTGCCGCCAGATGCGGTAGCCGGGATGCGCGCCCTTGTTGTACCAGCTTTCACTGTCGACACTGTCGATGCAGAAGAACTGGACGTGACCCGCGGCGACTTTCCCGGCTACTGCGCGCACCATGCCGCGGTCTTCGAATTCGTAAAACTTGCCCATGGATGTGGGGAAGACGAGATACGGCATGCCGCCGTGGCCATGGATCAGAAGTTCCATGTCACGGTTCAACGTGGGGCTGAACCACTTTACATATTCACGATGCATGGAGTGAAGCTTTCGGGGCAACGCTGAGTTGCCTTGGAAATGGTGCTTTCCCTTATGGTATCAGATGCTCGCGCGCAGCCCTTTGGTGCGACAGCGGACGGCAGTGGACGGCGTCACTTGACTGCGCCCCTGGAACACAGATGGCGGCTGACCCTCTCCGGGCAGCCGCCACTGGCTTCCTGAATCCTGTTGAGGCGGCCCTCGATTCGGGCGCCATTCCGCGATGAGCCGTTAGGTGTGCGCCGGCTCGAAGTAGCCCTGAGCGAGTTCGGGTTTCGCGTCGAGCGCCTGCTTCCAGTAGGTGCGAGCTTCGTCCTGTTGACCCTTGGACTTCAAAGCATGCCCCAGATTGAGCAACGCTTCGGCGAAGTTCGGGCGCTCGGCCAGAGCTTCTTTGTACAAGCGAATCGCGTCCTCAAGCTGGCCTGACTTCTGGAGGAGCAGACCCGTGTTGTAAAACAGTTCGGGGCTGCGTTCGCCGAGGTCGATGAGGCGGGCCTGGAATTCGAGCGCCTGGTCGTAGTCATCGCGTTCAATCGCCAGTGCGGCGAGTCCGCGCAATGCGTCAACCGATGCCGGCTGCGTGTCGACAGCCGATTCATAGGCGCGGCGAGCGGAATCACGGTCGCCGATCTTCCAATAGGAAAGGCCGAGATTGACCTGCGCTTCCGGCCAACTGGTCTTCTTGCGCAGACAGGCCTCGAAAGCCTCGGTGCCGCCGTGATAATCACCGCGCGTGATGCGCAAATAGCCGAGGCGGAACCACGCATCTTCCCAATCGGGGTTCTTCACCAGCAGGCGGGTATAGAGCTTCTCCGCATCGTCCTTCTGCCCTTGCTGTTCCAGAACCGACCCGAGGTTGTAGAGAATCTCGGGGATGTCGGGCGCAAGCTGCAGTGCGCGCTCATAGGCTTCGCGGGCGCCCTTCAGATCGCCGAGTTCCTGGCGCACAATGCCGAGATTGACGTGGGCCTGCTTGGCGTCGGGGCGAACGCGCACGGCTTCGGAGTAAGCCTGCGCTGCCTGATCGAGCCGGTTCGTCTTCTGATAGGCGACGCCCAGGTTGAACCAGCGCTCAAAGTGATTCGGGGTGAACTCGACGAGTTTCTGGCAGCAGCGCGCCGCGGCTTCAAAGTCGTTGCCGGAGAAGGCGCACGTGGCGAGCCCTTCCAGAGCGGCTTGCGAGAACGGGCGGATCTGCAGCAGGCGCTCGGAGTGCTCGCGAATCATCTTCTCGTCCTTGCGAGCCATGCCGATGGTGATCAGGTTCACCAACGACTCTTCCGAGTTCGGATTCTTTTCAAGGATGCTGCGATAGAGTTCCGCGGCTTCGTCGAAACGCCACAGATACTGCAGGGCAACTGCCTTGCCGAAGCGCGCCGTTTCGTGCTCGGCGTCGCGTGACAGGCAGCGTTCGAAAGCATCCAACGCCTGTTCGGCTTTTTCGCAGTGCAGACGGCAGATGCCTAGGCCGAGCCACGCTTCCAGACGCTGCGGATCCCCTTCGAGAGCTTTTTCAAACTGCTGCGAAGCATGTTCCCAGCGGCCGAGCTTCTCCAGGCAGACCGCGAGGTTGAAGTTGCCGTTCTGGTGCCGCGGATCGAGCGCAAGCAGGCGCGAATAGCTCTGTACGGCTTCGTCGTAGAGTTCCAGTTCGTACTGCAGATGACCGCGCGCCGAGTGGACCTCGGGCGAATCCGCGCCGTTGTTGACGGCGTTGTCCAATTCCTTGAGCGCCTCTTTGGCTTTCCCTTCCAGGTGCAATGAGACGGCTTTCGCGAGAGCCCGCGCGTAAGTGGCTGCTAAGTCTCCGGACTCCGGAAAGGCCGAACCCTGTCTCGACATATCCTTTTCTCCGCGCTTCTTTTGACTCATCTCGAACTCCCCTCTCTCCCCGTAATGCTGTACGGCGCCAGGAACGCACACAGCCGCCCGAGCGTGTCGTATTGGTGCGAAACCTCGATCCATCGCACTCGCGCCTGCTCGCCTTTCGCGCTAAACAAGCCCACGCCTCCCGATTTCAAACGGCTGTCACTCCAGTAATCGACAACTTGGCCCTGAACCCTTAGTGTGAAGTCGCTACCTTTCACATTGAGACTGATCGGATACACGGTATCCACCCGCGCCTGCACTGGTAGCGGCCGCCGCACATAAGAGGACTGCTTGCCATCAATCACCACGTAACGCTCCACGACAGCTTCTGGGAGAGGTCCGCCCCTGGTCAGTGTGATCTTCGTTGCGTAGTAGTTTCCAAGATCACGGGCCCGGAACACCCACCCGATACTCTTCTTTTCGACCTGAGCGAGGAGATTCATGTCGTAATCTGACAGGCTCATGCTCGGACGATACAATGCCAGCGGCCCCGTGAGCACGAAACCCGCGCCATCATAGGACCATTGCTTCGACCAATCCCCCTTGCCTTCCCATTCGGCCAGACCGCTACGGAAATCATCACTGAAGGAGATGGCCGCCCGCTTCCTCAGCGTTTGCCGGAAACTGTTCAGGCTGGCGGTTAGGAAATTGGCCTTCTTGGGTGCTCCGCCTTCGACGGGCGCTGCGAGCACTTCGGCAACCGGCGCAGGTGCGGTTTCGATGGCTGCCGGGTCAGAGGAGGCAACGGGCGCAGGGTCAACTGCCGCATCCGTGGGCGGCGCCATTTTCTTGCCAGCCCCCGGCCGTTTGGCCGAAGCTGTCAGGTTCTTTTCCGCTGCCTGTTGCGAATCAGCGCTTGGTTCCAAGCCCTGTTCTACACCAGGTTCATTCAGATCGGCGGTCTGCTCCGGTGAGTCCGGAGTGAACACGGTCACCAGAGCGACTAGAAGCAACGCCGGTACAACAAACGTCACCCACTTCCAATCGGGCAGCCGCGAGAACTGAATGGCGGGAAGCGAAGGCAGTTTGGCCGTGACATTCGGACGCCAACTCCTCTCCGCGGAGGGCATCGCTTTCACCGCCTCGCGCACGGCGGGATCTTCCACCACGGACGTGCGCATACGGGGAAGCTGCCGGACCGGTTCCGGCCACAGTGACTTCAAGTCCTTGTAGCTCGGGCCGAGGTCGGCCATCGACACAGCCGAACTGGTACCGTACCCGAGCGGCACCATACGGTCCTTCGCCGCGGGGTAGAAATCGTGCGCCACATGGCTGACAGGGCAGACGATCGGAACTAGGTCGCGGTCCGAAGCACAGGGTGCGAGATCTTCCACCATCAGAGGCGCCTTTGCCAGCAACCCACTGGTTGCTTCGATGGTGGCCAGCGCACTGGTTTGACGCAGGACAAAAGATGGCGAGGCTGCTCTACTTTGAGGGGTCATGCGATAACCCATGAGGTCGTAAGCGGAGGGCACCGTGTCCATTTGCCTCATGGCGTACTGTCCGGTAGCCATGGAGGCTTGCAAAGCATGTTGGCGGCCCGGAGAAACCAGCGAAACCTCCATGTGCGCGACGCTTTCGGGCGTTCGCGGCGAACAAGCGATTTCGCGGCTGGCCATCCATTCCAGGGGAAGTTCCATGGGATGGTGCACGGGGGAAGGGCCACAACTGGTGACCGGCAACAGCATATCCACGCGGTGCGCCTGATGAAGACTGCAGTCGGAGCTGGCGTGGAAAGCCTGCACGGGAAGATACGCCGGCAAGGACGGCAGAAGCGCGCACTGGAATGGCAAGTCGCGCCATGCGGTTGTCTGCCTGGCGACCGGCTGGGGATTGTGAACCGTCTTGACGATCCAGGAAAGTGCGGGCAGTTCCTGGTTGGGATCGCGATGACGCGGGTTGGCAGCCCGCCACACGCGCCCCGCCATTTCGGGCAATCCGCCCAGACGCGGGAGCGGGAAGAACATCTCCCTTAGCCTCGGCTTGCGCATCGGAAGCTGGCGGAGGTGAACACGCTCGGACGGCTTCAGCCGGAAAAGGCGAGTACCGGCGGCAGGCGCCTCCGGAGCCGGCATATGCAGACTTTCCGTTCGAGGCGCGATCGGCTGCGAGTCGCCCGTGGGCGGCGCAGCTTCCAGGGCCGGCAGCGCGGATACCGGCTGCACAGGCTCAAGTGCCGGAGACTCGTCTTCACGGGACGCCACTGGGTGCGAGGAAACGGGCGAACCCGAAGTCTGCCAAGCCGCGTCCGCCGTCAGCCGCCGGCGCAGTTGGTCCAAACCTTGGGGCAGACCGGCCTCCAGAATCGGATCCACACCTGCCTGCTTCGGAGCCGAGGGCTTGACTTCGCACGGCAGAGTGGCCGCGGACATCGGGACTCGCATCCCGAGGGCGAACCCCGACAAGCGCAGATCTGGCTGGGGCACCCCAGCGGATACGCTCGGGAACGGAACAGGTTCCGCCGGTTCGGCACGCATTCCCGCGATACTCACGGCAACCGGTTCGAAGATCCATCCCACAGCCACCCTTCCGGCAGGTTCGGAGGCCAACTGGTCGCAGGTGACGCCGATCTCTCCCGCCACAGACAAAAGACTGCTCGGGATCACCGGTTTTGCAGCGTTCTCCCATTCGAACGGCACAGGAAGCAGGTGGCGGGCATGTGCTACCGGCCCGAGAGTGAGGTCGACGCGCACAGCCCGGCGGGGCTCGGCGGAAAAGACGGCTTCAAAGGGCGGAATCGCAGGATCGTTGACATTCAATTCGGGGAAGAACGCGATCGCGCGATGCCCGCCCATCGTGCGTGGGGCCGGCATCTGCGGAACGAATCCGCGCATTTCCTCATCCTGAGCGATGAAGTGCGGCTCATGCGCCACGCCATTCACTTTCGGCTTCCCGTTGAGTTTCCCGTTCGCTTTCTCGGTTGTGGTGGGGACAGGGCCGACGATGCGAGAGAATCTCTGCTGCGCGTCCACAAGCCGCGCCAGGGCCATCTTCTCCTGTTCCTGCTGGTAAAGACGGCGATGCGTGTCGGAGCAGAATTCACTGTCCGTCAGCTTTCTCAAGAGCGCGAGTTTTTTGCCGCAATAAAGGCACCGCACAGGTAGTCTCCCGGCTTGATCTCCGGTCCTCGTCCCATAGTAGGGCTCTGGAGGCGGTCTTACTACGCGTGAATCCACCTAGGCGGGCGCGGGAGATTCGTCCGGTGGGGGTTGGGTGGGTCTCGGTATGGCTAGGTAGATCGCCTGAGAGGAGGGGGGCTCACTGGCATTTTGGGGATCGGAGCGATTGGACCGCGCCGTTTCGCTGGCGCCGGAGCGAATCATGAAGGACTCAGTTCAAGGGCGAGCGTGGCCGGCCGATGAACCGGTTCGGGAGAGTATTCCAGGATCTGTATGAGGCTGCCCGTCCGATTCGTGCGTCATTCATGGTGAAGGCATCGGAGTGGATCGAGCGTGGCCGCACGCCAAGCCGGCACAATACTGGCAGCCACCCCAATTGCCGCCAGCACTGCCGAGCAGGCCAGTACAATCGTGCTCTCGATCGCATCGACACCGTACAGAAAACCTCGCAACAGGGGAATAGACTGCAGGGCAACGAGCAGCCCGAGCGCCCCACCGGCGCCGACCAGGAGGGCGGCTTGCCGCAGGACGCTGGTCACAACACTTCTTTGTGTGGCTCCAAGCGCCATTCGGATTCCGATCTCATGGGTTCGCTGAGCCACTGAGTATGAGAGAACACCAAAAACCCCAATTGCGGTCAGAGTCAGGGAGAATGCCGCGAAGACGCTCATCAGCACTGCGGGAAAGCGTCTCGGGGCGACCGCGTTCGAGACAATCTGATCCATGCTGGCAATGTGGGTCACGGGCTGATGCGGGTCAAGATGCCGGATCTGCGCTTTGACTGCGCCGGCCACGGCTGCTGGCTCGGCCAGGGTGCGGACCGCGAGGGAGAACTCCGGCGGCGTGAACTGCGCGAACGGCACATAGAGATACGGCCGCACGTCAGAGTCGATTCCAGACGCTCGCGTGTCACCAGCGATGCCAACGATCGTAACTGCGCGATTGCCGGCAAGTCGGCGCCCGATCGGATCGGCTACTCCCGGCCAGAGCCTGCGTGCCAGGCTCTCGCTCACAATTGCGACCCTGTTGGTGTCGCGATCCTGGTCGTCGAAGTCCCGTCCGGCGATAAGACTGATGCCGAGTGTGCGGAAATACCCGGGCGTAACGCCCCGTACCCGAGCCGTTACCCAGTCGTCCGGTCGCGGGCTGTTCTCGGCGACTAGCCCCCAACCTTCTGCCTCGCCGGTCAATGGCAGTGTGCTGGTGACCGCGGCTGCGGTGATGCCCGGTAGATTAAGGCAGCGTGCCACCAATTGCTCCACGAACGCCTCTCGGCGGCGATCATCATAATACCGTTCGGGTAGCGACATGCGCATTGTGAGAACCCGCTCCGGTTGAAAGCCGAGTTGGACCTGCAACACCTTGAAGAAGCTCGCAGCGAACAGTCCACAGCCGGCCACGAGCACAAGCGACAAGGCCACTTGCGATACGACAAGCGACGCTCTCAGTCTGGAAGGCGCAGCCGTGACCCTGCGCGTGGCAGCCTTCATGCCACCTCCGAATGAGCCGCGCGTCGCCAGAATGGCGGGCGCTGTGCCGCAGATTACGGCGGATAGAAGCGCCAAAACAGAGGCAAATGCAACGACGCTCCAGTTCACCGATGCGGCAGCGACTCGCGGCATCTCTGAAGGAGCCAACAGCACCAGGCCACGGACAGCCGCTACGGCGAACAGAACTCCAAGGACTCCAGCACAGACACCCAGAGTTAACGTCTCGGTCAGCACTTGCTGAGTCAGGCGCGCCGGCGTTGCGCCAAGCGACAAACGGATCGCCATTTCCCCGCTGCGGCTCAGCGAACGAGCCAGCAGAAGGTTCGCCACGTTGACACATGCGATGAGCAGGGCAAGGACGACCGCTCCGAACAGGGCGAGGAGCGGGCGCCGCACCTTGCCTACGATCGCGTCATGAAGATTCAGAACTCTCAGGGAATCCTGAACTTTCTGCGATGCGCCGTGGCGTCTCAGAATCCCGGCGAGTTCGGCGGTGGCACTATTGGCACTGGTACCTGTTCGCAGACGCGCCAGCATCGCGAAATTGAAACATCCTTTGCATGTCCGCTCCCAATCGGCGAGAGACATGGGACGCCACATCTCGGCCGGGGGAAAGGGGCCAACTGTCGCGCGATGCTCTGGGCCCTCCGGAAAACGAAAGCCGGGTGGCATCACCCCGACTACGGTGTGGGGAATGCCATTGAGGAGGAGTGCTTGGCCGAGGATGTTCGGATCACCGCCGAATCGCCGCCTCCATATCTGGTCGCCGAGAACGACCACGTCCTCCTGCCCCTTTCGGTCCTCGCTAGAGCCAAACACACGTCCGAGTTGAGGGCTTGTTCCCAGAATGCGAAACAACTCCGGAGACACTCGCGCAGCCGGAATGCGCTCTGGTTCGCCCCCGCTGGACAGGTTGAAGTGCCAGGATGTGAACAATGCTGCGTCTTCCAGGGAGCGCGCTTCCTTGCGAAAGGCGTCGAACCACGGAGCGCTAATGGCACCACCCAGGGAAACAGTAGCGAGTTGCTTGGGCGCGGGGTATGGCAGTTCTCTCAACAAGACCTCGTTGGCAACCGCAAAGATCGCTGAAGTTACACCAATGCCGAGCGCAAGCGACAGGATTGCAGGCGCGGCGAAACCGGGATTCTGCCAAAGGCACCGCAGCGCGTAGGGTATATCCTGCCGCAGGGCCAAGAGGATTGGAATACCACGCCGATCCCTGTAACTCTCCTTGATGGGTTCAATGCCGCCGAATCTCAAGATGGCCGCTCGGCGCGCCTCCCGCGGAGACATCCCCCGCCGGAGATTGTCTTCGGTCTGCATCTGAAGATGAGCCTCGATCTCTTCCGTCAGCGCAGCATCGTCTCGCGATCCTGCGAACGTACCAAGGAGGCGCTTCCATCCGCTGCGGAGCGATCGCATCATACTTCTCCCCCAAGAGCAAGGAACCGGGACATCAAGTCGGTGGTCTGCTTCCATTGGTGAGTCTCCACCTCAAGCTGCTTCCTCCCAGCTTCCGTGATTTGATAGAATTTCGCCCGGCGATTGTTTTCCGAGATTCCCCATTGCGAGGCAACGCTGCCTTCCTGTTCCAGCTTGAGCAAGACTGGGTAGAGAGTCCCTTGATTGATCGAAAGCAGACTCTCACTTGTCTGCTCAATCCGGCGGGCGATACCGTACCCGTGTTGAGGGCCCAGGATCTTCAGCGTCTGGAGAATCATCAGGGCCAAAGTGCCCTGCCAAACGTCTTGCTTGTCGGGCGATGCCATTCGTGTAGGTTTCCAACAGGAGTATGAATCAATTCCTGTTGGAAAGCAACAGAAATGTCGCATGGCGCGGAACTGAACGTGAGAGCCTCCGATCGGCACGCCGAATCTGCTCGCTTTAGCCGAGATGATCTGGAGCAACTCACAGGTTGATCACATCTGCCACGGAGCATGCCGGGTTGAGCAGGACGTACGTTTTCTTTTGCATCGACGCCGAAACAGAGTGGTCAGCGTTTACGCCTGTTGATGTGGCCAGGGCGCCGGTTGGCCTCGGGTGCTGGCTACCGTCAGTCGAATGAGGAATCGAGCGGACTCCGCAATCCCGGACAGCCGGAGACACGGCAGACCGGAGGCTGAGACGGTAGGCTGCGCCCAGGTGAGGCGGGCAGCACTTCACGCAGGCCCGAGGCGCCCCGAAGCAACTGTGGGAAGATCAAGAGAGCCCATGTCAGTTATCCCTACCGTATGGCACATGGGCAAACCGCATAATCCGAGGTAACGTCCCTTCATGTCTCAGACCCTTGCTCCGTTAAACCCGCCGCGCCGGCTACTGTTCGGACCCGGCCCGACGATGGTGGAGCCACGTGTGTATCAGGCGATGACCAAGACCGTTGTCAGCCACCTCGATCCGTACTTCTTTGAAGTCGTCGAGGATTGCCGCCGTCTGCTGCGGCAGTGCTACGGCACCACGAATGAATTCACGCTCGCCATGTCGGGCACCGGAAGCGCCGGAATGCAAACCGCAGTCGCGAACTTTGTGGAACCAGGCTCGAAGTTCCTTGTCTTCGCCAACGGCTTCTTCGCCGACCGTATGTCCGAAATGGGCCGCCGCCAGGGCGCGAATCTCGTTCGTGTCGAGAAGCCCTGGGGCGAGGGCTTCGATGAAGCCGAAGCCGCCGAAGCGATTCGCCGCGAGAAGCCTGCGGTGGTGGGCTTTGTGCAAGCCGAAACGTCGACGGGTGTCTATCAAAGCTCGAAGGTTATCTGCGAAGCGGCGCATGAAGTGGGTGCACTGGTGATTGCGGATTGCGTGACGTCGCTCGGCGCGATGCCCGTGAATCTGGATGCGAACGGCATCGACATTGCCTACTCGTGCACGCAGAAGGGCATGAGTTGCCCTCCGGGTCTTGCACCCGTCACTGTATCGCCGCGCGCGATGGCTGTCCTGAAGAACCGTCAGTCCACCCCGGCCGATTGGTACCTCGATCTGAAACTTCTCGCCGACTACTACGAGGGCGCTCATCGCTATCACCACACCGCGCCGATCTCGCTGTTCTATGCACTGCGCGAAGGGCTCATCTGCATTGCCGAAGAGGGGCTTGAGAATCGCCTCGCGCGGCACAAGCAATCGCACGATGCTTTCGTAGCCGGTGTCACGGCGATGGGGCTTGCGATGCACGTCGCCGAAGGGCGGCGCATCTGGAACTTGAACACCGTGCGTGTACCCGAAGGTATCGACGATTTGAAGGTGCGCAAGCGGCTTCTGGCCTTGAGCGACATCGAGATCCTCGGCGGCTTTGGTCCGCTGGCGGGCAAGATCTTCCGCGTCGGGATCATGGGTCCGCTGGCGACCGAAGAGAACGTCGTGTTGCTGCTCAGTGGCCTGGAGCAGGCGCTGCGCGAAGAAGGCTTCACTGTGAAGGCAAGCGGCGTGGAAGCGGCCAAGGCGATCTTCGCGCAACAGCCCGTCGCTGTGTAGTAGTCCCTGTGTAGTGGTCCCGTGTAGCGGTCAGTTCTCGCGCGGCACCAAGCGCAGATTGCTGAGGCTGACCGTGAACACACGACGGTCAGGCGGCGCTTGCCATGTAGGCGCCGCCAGCACTTCGACCTGATACTCGGCTGCGTCGGCGACGTCGGCTTCGAGTATGAACAGACCGGTGCGATCGAGCGTCCACTGGCCTACTCGCTCTCCGTTGGCACGCACCTCGAGACGAACCGCCCCTTGCTCGAAAGCGCGTTCATTGGCGTGGCCGCGAATCCGAATCCGGTGCGGCACGTTGTGCACTCGCTTCAAGACTGCCGTGGCTTTCGGGCCGATCCAGCGGTACTTGTTGCCGAACACACCCTCCAACTCATACCATCCTTCGCCAAGACGTGCCTCGTGGCTGGGGAGACAGAAGTCGATGACATCGTCGCGATCGCCGGGATAGAGTTCACGCTTTTCCACACTGGGAAGCAGGTTGTAGACCGCGCCTTCATTGGGCGACTGATAGCCGCACTTGCGGCAACCCAGTGTATCGGAAGCATCGCGATGAAGGTCCGAGTGGCAGTCGGGACAGCGTAACAGCGTTTCGAAGCGAACCATGTCAGGAGGCGTTAGCAACGGGTCGCCGGCTTTCCGGCAAACCGCGGCGAGCGTGCCTCCCAGCAAGCGGGCGGGCACCCAATCACTTCCGTACCGGTCGATCTTGCGGCCGGCCCGATGCATCAAACGCTCCCCCCAGCCGTGGGCGCGAACGAAGATGCGATACTGCTGATCGGCAAAGTGGCGCTGGATGAGAGCGTGCCAGTCCCTCAATCCCATGGTGTGGTTTTGCCGGATTCCGAAGCTCTCTTCCTGGTTCGCGCCGATGACGTCGCGCACGAGATAACCAAGCAGGCCCCAGTCATGAAGCCTGCGTTCCCACGGCTTCATGGTTTCGTAGTAGCCGACGCGATAAAGCCGCAACGTCAACATGCGCTTCAGCGGCTCTTCGGCGAAGAGGAAAACGCCACCTGGCGCAAGCACACGCGTCACTTCACGAAACACTTTGTCGAGGTCCATGAACTGGCTCAGCATCTGGTACGCCATCACCATGCGCAAGGAGCCATCGCGAAACGGAAGATTCGCCGCGTCACCCGCAATCCGCACCGGAGCGCGATCGAGCTTCCATGCGTCCTGCAGAAAGATGCCGTGGCGCAGTGCGTCCGCCGAGATGTCCAGCGCGAAACCATCGGCGCCGAATTCGTTGGCCATCATGTAACTGGAATGCCCGGCACTGGAGCCGATCTCGAGAAATGGCGACATCGGCCCGATGAACTCGGCAAACTGCTGGATGAGGTTGCCTCGGCGCTGATTCTCTTCGGCGTATACCTTGAGTGCGCGCTCCGGCTCTCCCAGCGAGGCAAAGTTGTGAAACTCGACCTCGGCCCTCTTTGTGGATAACGACTGTGCTTCCATTCGCCCCTACTGAAACAGGAACTCTACATCCAGCGCGGTCAGATTCGGCACCGCCAGGTCGGGGCGGTGCTGTTCGAGTTCCGCGAGCGGCATCACACCAGTCGCCACAGCCACCACGCGAATCCCATTTTCGCGGGCGGCCTGAATGTCGTTGGCGTGATCGCCAATCAAGGTCACTGTGGCGTTCCTTCCGTGATGTCCCAACTTCCGCGCTTCTGCGATTGCCTTTCGTACCAACTCACCCCGGGTCCGCCCGAATTCGGCGAACGAACCGAAGTGGAAGTAGTGCCGCAGCCGCGCACGCTCCATCTTCTTCCATCCGATCTGGGTCAGGTTGCCCGTCACCAGCGCCCGGCCTGACTGACGGCGTTGCAGCGCCGTGAGCAGATCCACCACGCCAGGGCAAACACGGTCGCGCAAATCCTCCGGGCAGTTCCGCGAATACAGCCACTGCGCGCGCTTCACCAGAAGTGGCATCCAGGCGCTGATCCGACGCGGACTCGCGTCCGCATTGAGCAGCATCGCCCGCAGAATATCCCTGTCGAGCATGCCCTGCAGCGGAATGTTGTCCGTGGTGGTTTCCAGGCCCGATACGGCCCTTACGGCGTCAACCAGTGCCTGACGATGATGCGGCCCCGAACGGCTTAACAGCGTGCCGTCAATATCGAACAGAACGAGCGCACGCCGCGCTCCTTCAATGCGCATTTCTTACTACGATAGCAACCTCAACTGTGACACTGCTTGCAGACCGTCTCCTTCGGTTTCACCAGATGCGACTTCGCCTGCGAGCCGTGGGGCAGATGACAGTTCTGGCAGTCGGCGAGGATGTCGGTGTTGTGTGTGTGGCTGGCTGGGAACTTCGCGCGCTCGTGACAGGCGAAACACAGCGGCGCAAGCGAGGCGCGCTGCATTGCCCATTCGCCATTCTTGATGGCATGGCAGGATTCGCACGCCGCGGCCGGCGGATGTTGCCGGAACATTTTCCAACCGTTATGTTCGGTGCCGGCGAAGACCCGCACCTTAGCCGCGCCGCCCTCTGATTCGAGAGTCAACTCGTGCGGACCGGGCGCGAGTTGCACTTCGGCGCGGAACACTCCGGCGACCGGGGATGCGGTATCCAAGGGCTTGCCATCAAGCAGCAGACGGCCCTTGCCTGCTCCTTTGGCGACCACTCGCAACGCGCCCGGCGCGATCACCGATTCGTCCAGCGGGGAGAGAAAGACCGGCGTCTCCGCGGCGCTCAGCGCGAGCAAAGCGATGCTGGCGGCAATCCAGGCAGTGCCGGGAACACGCCGTCTCGTCACAGCGACCCGTCCCGGAACCGCACCAGGCTTGGGTCAATGGCGCTGAGCGTGGGTACGCCCGCCAATCCCATATCGAGCGCGAGTTCCGTTTTCAGCAATTCGATCACTCGTTCCACGCCACGTTGTCCGAACGCTGTGAGTCCATAGAGATAAGGGCGAGCGACCGCGACGGCTGTCGCCCCGATAGCCAGCGCCTTCAGAATATCGGTGCCGCGGCGGAAGCCTCCATCAATCATCACCGGGATGCGTCCGCCGGCCGCCTTCACCACTTCCGGCAGTGCTTCCAGAGTGGAACCAACATGGTCAAGCTGCCGTGCGCCGTGATTCGACACCATCACGCCCTTCGCGCCATACTCGACGCACTTCGCGGCATCCTCACCGATCAGGATGCCTTTCACAATCACCGGAAGCTTGGTCATCGCGGTGAGGTCACGCAGCGTATTCCAAGTCGGCGTGGGCGAGGGACGCGATGGATAGATGCCGACGCGCCAAGGGTTCTTCGCCGCGGGCATGCGGCCTTCTGCGTCGCGTTTCGGCAGTCCCGTCTCGCACCAGGAGCGTTCGAGTTTGTTCTTGATGTCGCGCTCGCGGTGCGAAACGTGCATGATGTCGATGGTGAAGCAGATGCCGGAGCAGCCCATGGCTTCGAGCCGCTTGACGAACGTGCGCATGGATTGCTGATTCTGCAACTGGCCGCCCGTGGTCACCTGCCACCAGGCGGGACCTTTGCCGGATTCGAGAAAGTCTTCGATGCCGCCGTTCGTGATGTGAAGGGCCTTGGCGTTGGCTGCGGCTTTCGACACCTCCAGTTCGCCGTTCGGATAGAAGCAGTTCTTGCCACCGGACGGATCCAGGAGGATCGGAAACTCCAGTTTCCGCCCGAGCAGATCGAGCGACATGTCGATCTTGTGCACGTCAACCAACGCGCGGGGACGGATGATCACCTTGCGGAAGACGGCACGATTATCGTGCAGCGAGGCTTCGTCCTCCGCGCCGCCATCGAGATAATCCCATGCCATTGGATCCAGCTTCTTCTTCGCGAGCGCGGCGAAGTCGAAGACATTGACGGGACCGTAGAGCGGATCGTCGGTTTGGGCGAGTCCGTAGCCCGAGCCCGCGGCCCAGCCCAGAAAAGCGCGTACCGCGTCGCGGCGGTTGATGGTCATGGCGAACGCCCTCCAGAACGTCTGGTAAAAAGCAGCAGACATTCCATCACATTGCGGAGTGCGGGATCAACCGCCCTCGGCGCGCGAAGTTCTTCTACCGCTGGAACACGAGAGGCACTTCAGGGCTCATCAACGATCGACCGCCATCGGCAACGATCGTCTGCCGCGTGATCCAGCCTACATCCTTCGCCGCACAACGCAGCCACGTCGCCTCGGGCGTCTGCAGTCATGCCGGGCCGGCCCATCGGGTTCATTGTGCCTGGACCAGATCGACACCGCCGGGCCGCACCACGACATGATCGGTGAATTCCTCGCCGCGGATGAGATAGACTCCCGGTTCGGTCTCCCGGAATTCGAGGATCGCCGGCTGGTCACGATACGGCTCCAGCAACGTGACGAAACGCGCCGAAGCGCCCTTGCGCCGCGCCATGACATATGGCATGGGTTTCGTGAGTTCGTAGCCCAGGCCATTCCCGGTGATGACGGTGGCGCCATCAGAGTCGAGCATCCACAAACGCATATGACGGACATGACCCTCGAAATCGGCAACCAGGAGAGGCTCCCCTTCGAAGTCGAGTGTGACATCGTCGATGAACCATTCGCCTGTGACAGGCCCGTTGGCGACACGGTCAATCACAACCGTCACGTTGCGCACCGCACCGTCGAACACACCGTCGTTGTTGCCGCCAAAGTGGCTCCACGACTCCGGATTGCGCACCTCTACTTCCTTCCAGCCAGTCCAGTTCACGGCGCCAACGGTCGCAACGAACCGTTCATCCGTCGAATCGTGGAGGCGCAGCGTGAGGCGGTGTCCCGACCCGTCGCCGTAGACCTGCATGCGCAGAGCGGCGGGCTTCTCCTGGGGGACGCCGGTAAGTAAGGGTGTCGTCAGGAGTAAGTAGCCGGCACCGGAGAACTCATACGCCGCGCGGGCCGAAGCCTGGCCGCGGAACGCCTGCGCCGTGCTGATTTCGAACTTAGCCCGAACCTCGGCAGTGCTCGCCCAAATGGTGCCGTAAGTGATCGGAGCAGTTGGAGTCCCATCGAAAGTCAGCTTCCATGGCTCGTTGACGGTAGCGCCCCGATTGCCCGTAAGATGCTGGTAACCATTGGCCCTTCCGAACTCGTTCCAGGGCGCCAGCGCCAGGTCTGTCTTTACCGTTCCGGGGTTGTGGTACACCCAGTCAAACGTGTGACTGGCGGAGTCCGTCGCGGTTGCCTCTGAGATATCGAGCAGATAGCGGCCGGTATTGACCAGCGTCCGGGTCAGGCGCGCCTGCGGATAAGCGGGACCGGCATCGGCCGAAACGGCGCTAAACCCCTCGCCCACCTGCCACCAGAGTAACTTACCCGCCGCTTCGCGTTGCTGTTGCTCGTCGACCACCATCGTGTTATGCGCGACGGTGGTCTTGTCCCAGGTAGCGTGGGTTGGAGCGGCGTACGCCTGAGTGCCGGGATCGTGTGCCATTGGCCCACCGTTGGCGTAACTGATGATGCCGAGTTTGTCGTAATGGCCGTGTCCACCGCCGTGAGGCCCGAATTTCATCATGACGGTGTGGTCGGAGGATGGAGTGCGGAGGACCGCGAATCCGGCACTCTCAAAGATTTCGCTCTTCTGCGCCTGGCCCGAAGCATTGCTCACGGGTGGCAATTCCTCGGCGCCCCACAGCAGCGCGCCACGGCCCCGGCCGCGGTTCAGAATACTCAGAAACGATGGATCCGGGGCACGCCGGTAAGCAGTCTCGTACAAGTTACTCTGCGAGAAGAGATTCAACGCACCAGTATCATTGAACATCGGCAGCGAGCCATCGGGGAACATCAGCCGCATCGGAGTGCGGAAGAGTGACGTCAGCACCGGCTCCTGCGTCCACAGATCGATGCCATTGCGCGTGGCCATCTCGGCGGTCTGAGTAAGTGCATCGAGAGCGTAGAAATGGTAGCCCCACGCGCCCTCATACCAGAAACCCTCATCCACCACGGAACGCTGCATCTGGAAGCGGAAACCGCTGGGACCGTCGATGGCGTGGCGGATCAGATCCGCATCATTGAGCGTGAAGCCCGCCGCGGCCATTCCGGCGTTGTGCCAGGATTGCCAGTTCGAGATATTCATGTCGTTACCACGGACCGTGGCGGCGGATGCGCGAATCAGATCGCGCTCGATGGTCCGCTGGTCTTCGGCGGTAAGTGCCCCGGAGTTGCGAATCAGGTCATATGCCCACGCGATGGCAATCAGCCAGATGGATTCGTCGAGAGTCTGTGCCCCCATGCGTGCGCCACTGCGGGCAGTGCGGTTATTGATGTCGTGAAGGGCGTAAGTGGGGTACTTTGCGGCGTACTCTTTCAGGATCGCCGCGGCGCCCTGGGCGTACTGGATGCGGCCAGTAAGTTGATAGGCCAGACCAAGGTCGCGAGCCGTGGTTCCCAGCATCCCATGACGTTCATAGTAAACCACCTGGTCGTACGGCCAACCTGTAAATTGACGGCTGTCAATCGGACAGCGGTGTGTATTCGGCGGGCTGTAGGCGAGCCGGACACCGTGGACGGGGCACACATAGTGATGCCACCACTGACCGCCCTCGGGCGGGATGGCCGGAGTGTCCAATCCAAATCGCGTGGTGTAGGTGCGGGGCCAGCCGTCGGCGGTTTGGAGAATCGCGGTTCGCGCCGCCGATGCCCAGGATTGTTGCGCGGCGAGAGCGTTGATCCGGTCCCTGTCCGCTTCCGAAAAAAGAAGGCGCGGCTGACCGTATCCGGCAGCCGCGAGCATGATACCAAGCAGAAGCCTCAGCTTCATAAATAGTGTTCCGTAACCCGCGGGCAGGACCGAACGCCCGGCCCGCGGCTCTCTTTCGAGACTATCACTTCGGCGCGTCGCGGGATCGGACGGGATCAGAAGTCGAGCCGGAGCCCGAGTTGCACCTGCCGTGTCCCGCCGATGCCCGTGACCTGTCCAAACTGCGGGCTGGTGATGCCGGTCTGGATCCCCCCGAGCACCGACCGGTTGAACGCGTTCAGCATGTCCGCGCGGAACTGTACCCGGTACTTTTCGCCGAAGAACACGTTCTTATGCAGGCTGAAGTCTTCGTTCGGAATCCCGAAGGCGCGGGCCTGATCGTAGCGCGGAGCGGATGTTCCGAGAGTCAAAGGCGCCGGATCGGAATACACGCCCTTGTTGAGGAACGTGTTCGCCGGGTCGAGCGGGGCAAGCAGATTGAACTTACTCTTATCGAACGGGACTGTGAGGTTACCCGCCACGATATTGGCACGATTCGTCGCTCCGTTCCAGCCGCCCGAGAGCGGGAACGACCCGCCGAAGCCCAGCGGCGTCCCACTGGAATAGTTGAGAATCGCCGAGAATGACCAGCCGTTGACCAACAGGTTCGTCACTTTGCCCGCGTTCGAAAGCAACGCCTTGCCGCGGCCGAAGGGCAACTGGTAATCGACGAAGATCTTGCCGACGTGACGCCGGTCGAACTCGACCACAGCCTTCTCCAACGCGAGATTGTAGTAGTCGAGTGGACCCGGATTGTCGCCAATCATCAGCGAACGGGTATTCGACAGGTTCTTTGACCAGACGTAGTTACCGTAAATCGACATGCCCTTGCCGAACTGCCGGTTTACAGTGATCTGGAAACTATGGTAATTCGCGAATCCACGTGTTGCCCCGAAGTTATTCACGGTGCCGATGCCGATGATTTGCGGGAACGGCCGAAGTGCGCCGGCGACTGTGCCGCTGAATCCCGCATAGGGGTATGCGACACCGTTGGTCGCGGCTTCAGCGGCGTTCCGCACAGGATTGTTCAACGCGCGCCCGTATTGCGTCAACACGGAAGCAGGGAGCTGATTCAACCGTTCCAGCGTGCCATTCCAAAGGCCGGTTGACTTATTGCCAATGTAACCCAGGTCGACCACCACTTTGTTCCAAACCTCACGTTGCACGTTGAGGTTCCATTCCTGGACATAGGGCGTCCGGCCATAGTTGGGGTCGAACATTCCGGGGCCGTTGGCGCGGGCCCAGGAGGGATCGAAAACCGGTGGGACGTAGCGGTCGGTGGGGAACCCGTTATCCCAATTGAAGATGCCGAACCAGGGTTGGACCGGGTCGGCCGCCAATGCGAAGGTGCCGCCGGCCTGGACGTTGGTTGCCTTGCCAAGTGGAGTAGCATTGAAGCCGTTGAACAGGTCGCCGGCGAAGAAGATTCCGTAACCGCCGCGCAAGGTGGTCTTGTCGCTCATGCGATAGGCAACTCCGAGACGTGGAGAGAAATCGCGGAAGCTCCGCGTGCCGAAGTAGCGCCTGCCGGTACAACTGTTGCACTTACCTGCGAACTGATAAGCGCCCAACAGGCCGGAGAGCGGATCGCGCGCCGTGGGACTCCAACTGGAGAGCTGATCATTCACTTCGTACATCGGCGGCTGGAATTCCCAACGCAGGCCTAGTTGCAGAGTCAGGCGGCTGGTCACCTTGAAGTCGTCCTGGATAAACGTTCCGAAGTACTTGCGGCGGCCGCCGAGCGTCACGGGATCATTCAGACCCGCGCTATCCACAACGCCGAGCAGGAACGATGCCATGGAGTAGCCCGTGAGGTTGCCCGCGAAAGCCTCACCGGGAATCGCCGTGCCGCGGGCCGCGAAGTTGAATCCTCCGCCCTGCGTGGCGCGGTTGTTGAGCTGATTGGTGCGGATATCGATTCCGAACTTGATGAAGTGCTTGCCGCGCGTCCAACTGACCGTATCCAGTAAGCCCCACTGGATGAAGTTATTAATGGCGCGCGTGGGGTCGCCGAGATTCGTAAGTCCGACGAACGGCCCACCGCCCCAGTTGATGGTGGGGAACCCGAAGGTGGAGAGGTTGCGGATGCCGAGCTCCTTTGCGCCATCCACGTCCACGTGGCGGCTCAGCGTCGGCGCGTGCAGCCAGTTGAACGAAGCGGTGATGTTGTTGACCACCGTGGGGGTCGCAATCCAGTCATGCGCGATGCGCGCGTAAGTGGTTCCGAGCCGCTGGGAACGCGCCGCCGAGAAGGGACCGCCATCGGACTCGCCCGGCGCCCAGATCCCACCCGCGTCGGCGAGCGTACTGCGGTTCTTCACCGCGTAGCTATAGGATCCGGTCAGCTTGTGCTTGTCCGTGATGTTCTGGTCCATCTTCAGTGAGAACTGGTGGTTGTCGAAGACTGGTGCGTTGGCGATCGGAAACAGCGCGTTGTTGATAAGCGCAAACTGGCCGTCGGGTTGGCGCACCACCGGCTGATAGTACTGCTTCATGATGTTGGTGACGCGCTGCGAAACCTGGCTGAATCGCGAGCGAGGAATCACGTTTCCGGGGAACATTTCGCCGATCCAGCGCCCGCCGTCGAGCCGGCGGAAGGTGCCGGGGTCGTAGATGGCGCCGCGCAGGACATCGCGGCCGAGGGCGTCGCGCTGGCCGGTGGACGGGCCAAGCAGGCGGCTGAAGTCACCTTCATAGAAATCGGGAATGGGAACGGTGCGGTTGGGTGAGCCGAATCCGAGATTGCGCTCCCGGTAACGTTCGTAGGCGGTGTAGAAAAAGGTCTTATTGCGTCCGTTGTAGACCTTTGGAAGATACACCGGGCCGCCGAAGCTGCCTCCACCGAGTTGGCGGCGATCGAGCGGCCGGCGCACACCCCGCGCGTTGTTCGCGAAGCCATTCGAGTTGAACGCTTCGTTGCGCAGCATGCCGACCGCGCTGCCGTGAAGATCGTTACTGCCGGACTTAAGCACGAAGTTGAACAGTCCGCCCTGGGACCGGCCAAATTCAGCGGACATCCCCGAGGTGACGACTTTGAATTCGCCGATGGCCTCCACGGAGACGAATCCCGTGGTGTAGTCGCCGCCGAGTTGGGTGGTGGCCGAAGCGCCGTCCACCATTACTTCCTTCGAGAAGCGCATGGAGCCGTTGATGCTGGACTGCCAGAAATCGCCGGCGACCCCCGGAGCAATCTTGTAGGCGAAGATTTCCGGGGATCGTGCGCCGGCGAAGCTAAGGGGAAGGTCGCGAAGCTGCTGGTTGTCGAGGCTGGTGCCCACCTCGCGGGTTTCCGACTGAATGCGCGGCACCTCCGCCGTGACCGACACCGATTCGGCCACTTGGCCAACCTCCAGCGTTGCGTCAATGCGCAGCACCTGGGTCGCGCCCAGAGTGATCCCCGTTTTGACGAGCTTCTTGAAATTCGGCGAGGTGAAGATGACTTCATACTCGCCGACAGGCAGGTTGGGCACCGTGTATTGGCCGGTCTCGGTAGTTGTGGTTTCGTAGCGGGATCCGGTGCCGGCGTTTTGAACCACCACCGTAGCGCCGGGCACAACTGCGCTGGATGGGTCAGTCAACAGACCGGTGATCGTGCCGCGGTTCATTTGTCCGCACAGCGAGGCGCTCAGCAGGACGAGCAACCCCAACATCGTGGTCAGGTTTTTCAACATTCGAATTGACCCCCTCTTGGTCATTCCCAAATGTACGAGGAATATCTCCGGTCAACAAGGCTCAATAGGCTTGTAGCGTTCTGGAGCAACCTGTTGAAAATGTTGACCGTTACGGCTGTAACGTTCCCGCGAAGCCCGGTGTAACCGCAATGCCACACACGATTCGCGGCATGATATACTCTCCACAGCAGAGGGGGATATGGCTGGCCGTGTAGATCAGGCAACGCAGACTGCCGCCATCGCCAAAGTCACTGGCCATGCGGCCATGGCGCCGGCGATCCGGGAAGAGCTGCAACTGATCCTCGCTGGTTCCTGTTTTTCCAGCAGTCATCGAAGCCAACGTTTCCTGAGTCACGTGGTCGACCTCGCGCTCGACGGCCGGTTTGACCAGTTGAAGGAACGATCGATCGGCGTGGATCTGTTTTCGCGGCCGGCAGCCTATGATACCAACGAGGACTCCATCGTTCGGGTGACAGCCACCGACGTCCGTAAGCGTCTGGCTGAGCACTACTCCACCGCTGGCAAGGGACGGGTCCGGATTGGGCTTCCACAGGGCAGCTACATCCCGGAGTTTCAGGTGTCCGACACCGCCCAGCCGGGCACGAGGCCAGTCCTGGCGGAAGCAGCGCCACTGCTCGTTCCGGCCTTGACTGCGGCCCCCGCCACGCCCACTCCGCGCGAGCCGTTGACACCAAGGGTTCCATCGCCGGCACCCTGGCTCGCCTATGCGTGCGTGCTTCTTGGCGTGCTGGCGTGCGTGCTCGGGTGGCAGAATGTGGAGTTGCGCAAGGCGGCGCCCGCGGCGAAATCCCAGGCCCATGCCCTTCCCTGGTTACAGTTATTCACGCCCGACCGCACCACTTACTTGGTGACTTCCGATACGAGCTTCGCGGCGCTGCAGGATCTGGTAGGACGGAGGATTCCGCTGGCGGAGTACGCATCGAGAAACTACGTTCCCCGCGATCTGGATGCACGAGACGCGCAGGCCGCGCAATTGTTGGTCAGGAATCAGTTCACCTCGGCGGCCGATGCATCCATCGCCGCGTCCGTGGCGGGGATCGCGGCCGCGGCGCCGGGAAAGTTCCTGGTGGCGCCGGCGAAGATGATGCAGATCCGCACTTTTCGCACTCCGGATAACTTCATGCTGTTAGGGAGTTCTTACGCGAACCCGTGGGTCGAGTTATTCCGCAATCACGTGGGACTTTCCATTGAGTACAACACCGCGCATCGCAAGCAGATTTGCCGGGATCGCCATGCCACGAACCGCCAGCCCGTGGAATATGTTCCGACGGCGCTTACCGGAGGAAACGGAGAGTCCTACGCCATGATCGCCCTCCTGAGGAATCCCGGCCAGTCCGGCCATGTGCTCCTGGTGGCGGGGACGAACATGGAAGGCACGGAAGCCGCCGCTGACTTGGCAGTGGATGGCGCCCGTCTGGCAGCGATTCTCCAGAAGGCTGGAGTGGATGCGACGGTCCCGGCGCAGTTTGAAATTCTGATCAAGCTCTCCTCGATGGCGGGAGCGGCGAGCGCATCGGAAGTTGTGCTGGCCCGGCAGTTGCGCTGAGCCAGTACGAATCAGCTTCGCATCTGCGTGCGGCGGCGCCAGAGCGCGGCGGCGGCCAACCCAAGTGCAACCGAGGCCAAAGTGCCTGGCTCGGGCACCTCCGCGTCGGCGACGTCGAGATTCAGTGTCCAGTTGACGAGCGAGCCGCTGTCTCCGCCAGGAAAAAAGTCCGTGATCGAAAGACGCCACGTGCCTGTGGCCGCAAGGCCGTTGAACGTGTTGGCAATGAAGACCGCCGTGTCGTCAGGCCTGGAAGCTCGATACGTGCCGGCAGGAATCGGGTTGGGCGGGCACGGCAGGGGGCCGGAGCCCGAATCCGAGAACGTGTAGTTTCCGAGAGAGAAATCGGTAGCACAACCAAACGTAGACTGAGGGAGTCCGATCCGATCGAACAAAGTCGCGGTGGTCCCCGTTTCCACATGGGTGACGGTGACCACCAGGTCACCGGGCCAAGTGTGCGCCAGGTTATTCAGGGAAACAAAGAAGTTTCCGGTGATGATCCGCGGGTCCGAAAGGACAATGTCGACGGTGTGAGGCCCGCCGTTGATGAGCCCGATTCCGCCGCTACTGGTGGTTGAGATGGTGGCGGCCGGCGCCGCGTAAGCCAATGCCAACAGACCGAATACAGTGAGAGTTCGCACGAAGACTCCTGAAGGAACCGCAGCCGGAGGAAGCCCGGCGCGTTGTTCCTACCCTACCGTGGTTAACAACTGTGAGTCAATCCTTGCGCTGCCTGTTTCTGCCTGTTTCGTACTATCTCAACGGCAGCCGCAACGCCCGAGGGCTCACCGCGCTCCCAATCCGGACCTGGATCTCCGGCATCTCCGGAGCGTCTTCCGGAACCATGACGTTGATTTGATAAAGCCCCGCGAAGCCTGGTACCGCGCCCACATAGGGCACACGATCGGGAGTGAGTTCGATGCCGTTGAGCAGCACACGGAATTCGGACAGCTTCGCGATCGGCGCGGCGCTCAACGGCGTCATCCGGTAAGGGGTATCGGGAACGGTACGTCCCAGGCCATTGGCGAACAGCAGCAGGATCTCACCCCGGCGCGCGGGTTGCTGCCGGCTGATGACCGACCCGTCGAGGCGCACCGCAATTGCGGTCTCGGGATCAGCCGCGTAGAGTCCGGGTGACTCCTCGGCCAAACGCACCGTGACTGTGGGGCCTGCCTTCCCGTCGCGCGCCACCACCAATGAAACCTCCTGCCCGCCGCGGAGATTCGAGGGCACCTGGAAATTGATCTGCCCTGGCGAGACATACCACACGGGTGCGGCCCATCCGTCGATCAGTACCGTTACCCCGGTGCCGGGAAGGCGGACAGGGAGCATGCCGCCGGAAAGATCGGCGGGCGTGAGGGCCTTCGTGGAGAAAGAGAGGAATGCTCCGTAGATGGTGGCCATGCCATTGGGAGCGAGCAAAGGCTGATTGGTGGCGGAGTTCACCACTGTGGCGGCAGTGTAGCAGGGAGCAGTGACGTCGGAAGGGCAACCCGGAGCGAGTTGGAATAACAACAACAGAGGGATCACATAGAAAAGGTGGGCTACGGGAGCCCACCTTCTCACGTAAACTGCAAACTCGGACTAACGGGCCACCGAAATGGACACCGTCGCCGCGCTGCGCACACCGCCGATTTCGGCCACGATCGGATAGTCGCCATCCGCAAGCGTCGCCGGAATCGTGATGTTGAACTGATAGAGACCCGCGCCGACCAGATTCCCGTTGCCCGGAAAATCGACCGTCGTCTCACCGATCCGGATCGTCGGCTTCGTCACCAACGCGGGCGCGCCGCTGACAATCCGATCCGCGGGTGCAACTGGATTCGTCGCACCGAAGCCCGTTCCGAAGAGCTGAATCGTCTCTCCAGGGCGGGCCGCACGGCGTGCTCCCGAACCCATCGCCACCTTGCCGAGCAGTGTCCCGTCTGTCGCAACCGCCAGCACGAACAAGCGATTGTTCTGGCTGAACGGCGCGAAGAAGGCGGGTGATGCCGCGGCACGGCGAATGACCACGGGTTCGGAATCGCCGTTGGCGTTACTTACTACAACGTTGACGTCGCCGACGGCATCGTCCACCGGCGCAAGTGCGTTCACCTGCCCGGGGCTGACGAAGAAGATCGGCGCCGCCCGGTTGTTCACACGCACCGAAACGCCGGCGAGAGAAGTCGGCAGTGCGCCGTCGCGGATCGCATCATCCCACGTCGTGGTGGACGGTGCGAGATTGCTGCCGAAGATCGCGATCCAGGTGTGGCTGGAGACCCCGGTGGTGGTGAAGTTGAAGCCTTCGGCCACTCCGCCACGCGTGATGGCAGGGCGAGGTCCGCCCGAAGCCGGCTGTATGGTCGCGCTGGCCGTGTAGATGAAGTCGCCCGCGTTCGTGCCGCTGTTGTTGGCGGCATTTCCAGCGGCGTAGAAAACGATCGCTCCCGATGCGGAGGCCGGCGGCGTCCATTCCACTTCCCACGTTCTGCCGCCTGTGGTGCCGGCCGAGACCGATGCCGCGGTGTGACTCGCGAACTCGAGCGCGTCACCGCAAGGCGCATCCTGTGTGCCGGTGGTTCCGCAGCGAACGCGAATGTCGGCATTCGCGGTGAACGAACCTGCCTTGCGAGTCTTCTCACTATCGAAACGCGCCGTCAGTTGGAAGCCCCATTTTGTTGCTTCCGGATGTTCCACGCGTACGCGGATCATCTGCCGGACACCCGGCGTGTAAGGGCTCGCGGTGATCGTGATACGGCCCGCACCTGAGTTCAGGTCCGCGCCGCGATGGCAAGCGTTACAGGCCAATCCGCCGTCGACCTCGGCGCCGGTTCGCGCCTGCGGTGGACCCGCGGTGAAAGCAAATAGCATGACCGTCGGCATAGACAGCCCTGCGAACAGCAGTTTTTTCCAGTGATTCACAACACCTCACCTTTGCACGGATATGTACACGTTGCTCGAACTGCTGACCCCGCCGACCTCCGCGAGAAGTGGATAGTCGCCGTCAGCCAACGTTGCAGGCACCGTGACATTGAATTGATATAACCCCGCGGCCACCAGGTTTCCAGTGCCCGCAAAATTTGCAACCGTTTCCCCAAAACGGATGCGCACCTGCGAGGTAATCGCAGGCGCCCCTGAGACAACTTGATCGGTCGGCGCCACCGGGTTGGTGGGGCCGAAGCCAGTGCCGAAAACGAGAATCACTTCGCCGGGCCGCACCGCGCGGCGCACACGCGGATCGGGGCCTACTTTGCCCACCAGCGTGCCGTCCAGCGCGACGGCGGTGACCTGGAAACGTCCGTCAGCGCTGAAGGGCGCATAGAACGCAGGTTTCACCGCAGCCTTGCGGACCGTGAATGGCGTGCTTTCTCCATTGGCATTGCGAAGCACCACGCTGACGTCGCCCGTGGCATCATCGTTTGGCGTAAGAATGTTGACCTGTCCCGGGCTGACGAAGAAAATCGTCGCTGGCCGGTTGTTGACGCTGACTGAGACGCCTTCCAGTGTGGTCGGCAGGCGCGTTCCCTGCACCGCATCGTCCCATGTCTTCGTAGTGGACGCGAGGTTCTGGCCGAAAATCGCCGTCCATGTGTTCGATGCGATGCCAGCCACGAAATTGAACCCGTCGGCAACTCCACCTTGCGAGATGGTGGGCCGCGATCCGCCGCCGCCAGCCGCTGGAGTCAGTGTGATGCTCGACGTGTAGATGCGGTCGCCAGCATTGGTCCCGTTTCCATTCGCAGCGTTACCGGCGACATAGAGCCGCACGTTGCCAACGTTGGTGGCGGGCGGCGTCCAGTCAAAGGTGAAAGTGTTCTGCGCCAGGTTGGTTCCCGTGTGCTGAATGAACTCAACGGGGAACTGCGTGCCGCAACCAGCCGCTGGACGGACGCGGCCGTCGTCGCAGAGAACCGCGGTGCGGTTGTCAGTAGGTGTAAATGTGCCGGCCTGACCTCCGGAGAGATTACTCTCCAGCCTTGCGGTGGCTTGGAATCCGAACACGCGCTGCGCCGCATCGGTGATCGTCACTGTCACGCGCTGGCGCTGGCCCGGCGTATAAGAGGTACCGCCGGCGAAAGCGATCGCCACGCTTCCCCCCGCTGGATTCAGGGTGCCCGTATGGCATCCAGCCATCGCGCACGTCTGGTCACCCGGTGCGCCGGTATGCCGCGGGTCGGGTCCGCCTGCATAGGCGTACATCAGGACGGGAACAACCGAGAGAATAGCGGCAGTTTTGGCCGCAAAGATCTTGTGGTGTTTGGATAACATGAAATTTCTCCCTCACCCCTTTTTCAGCGATCGAACCAGTTGTCCCTAGTCTACCCGAAATCTATGACCGGGAGAATAGGGAAATGGAACACGAATCCGATTGTCAGAACCCGCTTCCCGCAAAGGGGTTGCGGTGGACGGCGGCCAGGATGCTACGCTATCTCCGTGCTGAAGGATAAGGTTGCAGTTGTCACAGGTGGCGGCGCGGGGATTGGCGAGGCCATCGCGCTCTTTTTCCACGAACAAGGGGCGAAAGTTGCCGTCTTCGATCGCGATGGTGTTGCAGCTTCCCACACTGCGTCGCGCTGCCACGGGATCGCCCTGCGGGCGGACATGCGAGATCGCCCATCGCTATCCGCGGCCGTTGACCAGACACTGGCTCATTTCGGCCGCATCGATATTCTCGTCAACAACGCCGGCATCTATCCGCGGCAGGCATTTCTCGACATGACCGAGGATCAGTGGGACGAGATGCAGGACGTCAATCTCAAAGGCACCTTCCGCATGTGCCAGCTTGTCACTCCGCACATGATCCGGCAGGGCTCGGGCAAGATCATCAATATCTCCTCGGTGACCTTCTTCCTCGGTGTGAAGTTGCTTAGTCACTATGTTGCGGCCAAGGGCGGCGTCATCGGCTTCACCCGCGTGCTCGCAAAGGAACTCGGTGAGCAGAACATCCACGTGAATTGCATCACCCCCGGCGCGATTCAAACAGAATCCGAGAAGTTCTTTGTAAGTGAGGAGCAGAGCCGCGCCTTTCTGGAGTCGCAGAGTCTGAAACGGCGGTTGCAGCCGCTCGACATAGCGCGCGTGTGCGCGTTCCTTGCGTCGCCGTGGAGCGACGGAATGACCGGGCAGACCCTCAATGTCGATGGCGGCTGGATTCTCTACTGAGGCGAAGCGATGCAAGGCAAAACTGTAGTGGTGACGGGCGCGGGATCAGGCATAGGACGGGCTTGCGCGGAATTGTGCGCGGCCGCTGGAGCCTTCGTATGGGCTCTCGATCTGAATGCCAGCGCCACGAAGGAGACTGCCGATCGCATTGTTGCGAGCGGAGGCCACGCCGACTTCCAGGCCGTGGATGTGGGCAGTTCGCTCTCAGTGGAGCAGGCGTTCGAGCGAATCCCGCAGGTGGATGGACTGGTCACTTCCGCCGGCATCGCGGTGCGGAATCCGCTTGGCGACCAGGATGAGGCCGGTTGGGACCGCGTGATCAACGTCAACCTGAAGGGCATCTACCTGACTTCGAAAGCCGCGCTTGCGCGAATGAGCCAGGGAGGCAGCATCGTGCACATCGCCTCGGCCGTTGCTTTGATCGGGCATCGCAATCGCGCCGTCTACACCGCGTCGAAGGGCGCGATCCTCGCGTTGACGCGAAACATGGCCCTCGATTACGCTGCGCGCGGAATCCGCGTCAACTGCGTGTGTCCAGGATTCGCGCGCACCGGGCTTACGAAAGGCATTTTCGAGGATCCGGAGCGGTTGGAGCGCATTCGATCTTTGCATCCGATGGGCCGGCTGGGCGAACCCGAAGAAATCGGCAAGGCGGTGCGCTTTCTGCTGTCGAGTGACGCGTCGTTCATCACGGGCGCCTCGCTGGCGGTGGACGGCGGATTGTCAGCGGGCCATCCGGCGGATATTTGAGAACCCGAGAGATGGAGGAGATACGATTGCTCCCGCATTTTCAGCGGCATCGTACTGTGTTCAGGGGATGGTCCATCAAGAGCAACGTTTGTATCTTGGTTCAAGACCTGAAACCTTTTTGACGCGGGGGAGACATGCTGTTTTTTCGGCACTCCCCCAAAAACCTACGCAGCGACTCCCGGCACAAAAGCGTTCCCGTCAATTCATCGACGCGAGCCGGTTGAGGTCGAGCGTGCCCGTGTAAATCGCCATCCCCAGCGCTGCATGCACGTTCATCGCCGTCAGAGCAGATACTTCCTCGTACGTCGTGATGCCGCCCGCCGCCGTGATCTCGCGTGTGGTCGCCGCACGCAGCCTCCGAAACCAATCGAGGTTGGTGCCCTGCATCATGCCTTCTTTGTCCACGTAGGTGCAAAGAAAGCCGCCCGCATAAGGCTCCAACTCACGCACTACATCTTCCGCCGTCAACGATGTCGATTCCCGCCAGCCCTTGATCACGATCCGGCCATCCTTGCTGTCGAGCGCAATCAGCACTCGATCCGGAGTCACGGCGTCCGCGATCTCTCGAAGCAAATCGTGATTGATGCCGTCGGTGCGAAAGGCCGCGGTGCCAACGATCACTCGCGTCGCGCCCTGCTCCACCAGTTTGCGAGCCCGCTCCGGTGTGCGCACGCCACCGCCGACACGAGTGGCGGCCTTCGATGCGAGATACTCCACCAGTGCATCGTTCTCGCCCTTGCCGATTGCCGCATCGAGATCGATCACTTGAATCACGGGGAACGCGGCGAACTTCGCCAGCATCTCGTCCACCGTACCGCCTTCCAGCGCTTTGTCGCGCCCCTGGACAAGCTGCACCACTTTGCCGTCCATCAAATCAATGCAGGGAATGATCAATTCAGTTGCCTCACGGGGGTGACATGCCGCACGCTGATGCCGTGCTTGGCAAGATACTGCTTCAAATCCGAGACTGTATAGGTGCCGTAGTGAAAAATGGATG
>JAEUQE010000779.1 GCA_016789785.1 Bryobacterales bacterium | reverse complement strand
GGCACCGGCAGAGGCAGCCGCTCCCAGCGCAGGATTTCCACGGCCTGGCTGGCCGGCACGAAACCGAGGATCAGCAGGACGCCGGCCAGGGCCGACAAGGCAACGGGCTTCATGGGGAGTCTCCCTGCAGGTGGCCGGAGGCGTTGGCGGGCGCGCCGGCCTGGGTCGGCGTCGGCGGCGGTTCGATGCGCTGGGGTGCGCCGGCGTAGCAGTCCAGCGCCAGGCCGAAGGGGTTGCGCTCGGGGTCGATGTCCAGCCGGACGACCTTGATGGGGTAGCGCACCAGGGCGCGCTTGACCTGCTCGGAGCCGTAGTATTCGTCTGCACTCACGTCGAGCGTGACGATCCAATCGCGGTCGGAGAGCACCTTGACCCGCGTGGCCGGATCATCGCCGTAGCCGCGGCCGGGAATCTCGTAGATGCCACGCACGCGCTGACGCAGCTCGCCACTGGCGCGCCGGTACTCGTAGTCCTGTTGCAGGAAGGCCCGGCAGCTCGGCGTCAGGTAGGCCGACAGCGCGCGCAGGTTGCGCGGGTAGTCTTCTTCGCCGTTCGTGGGCCAGCGCTGCACCTGCTGCCAGATGTAGAACGAGAAGGCATACACACTCTCGGGCGGCACGTCCCACCACTTGCGCGTGCTGCCCGAGCGCAGGTCCGGCGGCACATGGATGGTGAGACTCTTCGGCGCACTCCACCAACCGAAGGCGAGCAGCAGCGCCACCACGAACAGCGCGCCGGCCCCCAGACGCAGCGTCTTCACGTGCGCCTGCAGGTGCGCAACCTCGTTCTTGAAACGGCTCACTGAACTACCCTCCTGTCGCTGACGCGACATCCTCC
>JAEUQE010000778.1 GCA_016789785.1 Bryobacterales bacterium | reverse complement strand
CTGGCCGGCGCGGCATTCACCGATTCGTTTGCCGTGATGGTGGGCTGCTTTGCCGCATCGACGCTGGCCTATGCAGGCTTTTCCACCATCGTATTGGCGCTGCCGGGAGACCTCTACCCGACAGGCTCCGTAGCTTCCGTAAGCGGACTGAGCGGAACCGGAGCCGGCGTGGGCACAATCCTTGCCACGTATCTCACCGGAGTCGTTTCGGACCGCTATTCTTTTGAGCCGGTGCTGATCACCGCCAGCCTGGTACCCCTGCTGGCGACACTCGCGCTGGTGACGCTCGTACGCCCCCCGGCTCCTGATATAACGTAACTCAATGCCCCTCTCGCGCCGTCAATTTCTCGCAGCCGCCGCCGTCCCGCTCTTCGCGCAACCGAAGCGGCCCAATGTGGTGATCCTCCTGGCGGACGACCAGGGTTGGGGCGACCTGAGCGTTCACGGCAACACGAACCTGAAGACACCAAACATCGATTCATTGGCGCGCGATGGAGCACTGTTTGAACGTTTCTATGTCTGCGCGGTATGCGCGCCCACGCGGGCCGAATTCATGACGGGCCGCTACCATGCGCGTGGCGGCGTGCGCGGTGTCAGCACGGGCGAAGAGCGCCTGAACATCGGCGAACGAACCATTGCGGAAGTGTTTCGCGAAGCGGGCTACACGACGGGAATTTTCGGCAAGTGGCACAACGGGACGCAACCGCCATACCATCCGAATTTCCGCGGCTTCCAGGAGTTCTACGGTTTCACCTCCGGCCACTGGGGACAGTACTTCACCCCGGAACTCGACCACAATGGCAAGATGATTCGTGGCAATGGCTATATTATCGACGACC
>JAEUQE010000777.1 GCA_016789785.1 Bryobacterales bacterium | reverse complement strand
ACGAGGAACTCGATCGCCACGCGCTCCAGGTGCTGGGGCGGGAACTCGGCGTGGAGGGACTATTGCGATTTCTTCGCATCCGTCCGGTTCCCGGCCAGGATTCCACGCGCGACCGCAGCCAGTGGCAGGCCGGCGTGACCGTGGAAGAGATCCTCGCATCCATCGACGCCCGCAACGCGAACACTCCCGCGCGATAATCGATCACTGGATTCGGCGCACGCTGCCGCATTTTTTTGAAACCAATCGCCCTTCCGCGCCACTAATCCTATTACAGGGTTACTCATGGCCACCGCTCCCCTCCTTCTCTTTCCATCACGCAAACCTCCCGCAGCCGCGCAGTTCAACTGGCTGAAGGGGGATTTCGAAACCACTCCGGAACAGATTCCGCTGCCGCTGCCACCTCGCGAGGACCTGGTTCTGCCCGACGACGGGACGGCGATGCTTCTGGCGACGGAGAACGGCGCGCAGTTGCTCGTATCGGGGTTTGGCTTGTCGGTCGGTAAGAAGAGCGAGCGCGTGGTGGTGAAGCACAGTGGTAAGGTCTGCGCGCAGGTTCCGTTCCTGCGGTTACAGGAACTGGTGATTGCCTCGCGCGGCGTCTCCATCTCTTCCGATCTGATCGAGGAGATGTGCACAAGGGGGATCCGCATCAGTTACCTCACCTCGTCCGGGAAGCCGTTCGCCCTGCTGACGTCGCCGCTACTGACGGCCACGGTGGAAACGCGGCGGGCGCAATTCGCAGCAGCAGGGACGGCGCGTGGCGTGGCCATCGCACGATGGATCGTAGCCGGGAAGCTCCACAATCAGGAACGGCTGTTGCGGTATTTCGCGAAGTCGCG
>JAEUQE010000776.1 GCA_016789785.1 Bryobacterales bacterium | reverse complement strand
CTTTTTCTGGCATGACGCCCGTGTACGCAGTGGCACCCGTGATCTTCCTCTGATCATTACCGTGGGTGTCGGCTTTGGCGGGCGAGTCGAGCCGGTGTCGATGCAGTTCCGCAATCAGGGCGATGAACTGATTTATTGCCGGCCGGATGAGACAACGATGGAAAACATCGATCTCGTCGAGCATGCCGCGACCATCAACGTCGAACTGCTGTATCCGATGTCCGGGCTGGAGACAGAAGAACCAGTGTTGCAGCCCGGCCGTATCGACGTGCTGCTGGGGCAGGGGCAGACGGCTCAGGTGCTGCGCAATCTTTGTCTGATGGTGGCAGTCAATTACCCTGATGACTGGCAAAGGATTGCCACGCTGATGCATCGGCTGTTCCGTGTGGAATTGTTGAAGCCTGTCGAGACCGCGCGCGGTGCGATCGAGTGACTGTACCGGCAGGAGGGGCTGAAGGAAGCGCTGGACTTGTCGTCGTACGGTCGCGGGTTTCAGCAGATGCTGCTGATCTTTGCGTATCTTTATTCGCATAAGGGCAGTGTGCTGCTGGTGGACGAACCGGATGCACACCTCGAAATCTTGCGGCAGAAGCAGGTGTACGTGCTGCTGCGGGACATCGCCAGCGAGAATGGCTCACAGGTCGTGATCGTCACGCATTCGGAAGTGATTCTGGATGAGGCGCTGGACAGGAATCTCACGCTGTTGATCGAAGGTCAGGCCGATGACCTCGCGCGCAAGACCGTAATCAAGAACAGTCTGAAGCTGTACGGTGCCGAGCATTACCTCAAGGCGCGCGAGCGCGGCTATGTGCTGTACGTCGAGGGCAGCACGGACGTCGA
>JAEUQE010000775.1 GCA_016789785.1 Bryobacterales bacterium | reverse complement strand
GAACTGTGCCGCGATCCCGGAACAATTGCTGGAAAGTGAACTCTTCGGGCACATGCGGGGCTCGTTCACAGACGCCAAAATGGACAAGCGCGGGCTCTTCGAAGAGGCACAAAAGGGCACGTTGTTTCTGGATGAAATCAGCGAACTTCCCCTCATGCTCCAGGCCAAACTTCTGCGGGCGATTCAGGAACGGGAAATCCGCCGCGTGGGGGCGACCAAATCCATTCCCGTGGACGTGCGCATCATCGCCGCCACGAACTTGAACCTTGCCGAAGAAGTCAAGAATAAGCGATTCCGCGAAGATTTTTACTATCGTCTCAATGTGATCGAGTTGCGTCTTCCCCCGCTGCGGGAACGCCGGGAAGATATTCCGATTCTGGTGGATGCCTTTCTGAAGAAGTGCGCCGACAGCAGGGGCAAGCAGGTCAAGGGGCTCAGTGAATCCGCCCTCGCCATGCTGGCCGACTATGCCTGGCCGGGGAATGTGCGGGAGTTGGAGAACGTCATTGAGCGGGCCGTCACGCTGAGCCATGGGGACATGATCGGCGCGGACGATTTGCCGGTGCAGGTGCAAGGCTCCAGAGGCGATCGCCGGATTCTCGATGAAGCCGCGGAACGTACCCTGCCGCTGCACGAAGTGGAGAAAGAGTACATCGTGAAAATTCTGGAAAAGACGGGCGGCAACAAGTATCAGGCCGCGCATGTCCTGGGTATCGACCGGAAGACCCTGTATCGGAAGCTTGCCGAAATCGAAGGCAAACCACACTCAGACGCGTAGATTCACCGTTTCACCCTCGCGCTGGGAGCCATCGGCGTGCAGCCCCTTCATCAGAAATCCCC
>JAEUQE010000774.1 GCA_016789785.1 Bryobacterales bacterium | reverse complement strand
CTTATGGCTCCTCGGTTCGGCCGCGCCGGTTTCGAACGGCCTGATACTCTTCGATGCTGAGGCGCGCCGCATCGAGCATCCGGCGGGAGTTGCTCCCTGGTTCCCCGCCGACCAGCCCGGGCAACTCGCCGGCCAGAATCCTCGTCACTTCGAGGCGGAGGTCCGCAGGCCAGTTTTCGATGAAATCGACCAATCGCTCCGGGTCGAAGCCACGCTCCAGGAGCGCCTCGGACCTCGCGGTGGTCGCGGCGCGAATGGCAGCTCGATCCTGCAGTTCCATTCCTTGACCCCCTTCCGGTTGTCGGAAAACAAGGAAGCCCCATCGCGCCTGACGGGCGATGAGACTTCGACTTATGACCAGCGGGCTCGGCGCGATTCGAACGCGCGACCTTTTGCTCCGGAGGCAAACGCTCTATCCAGCTGAGCTACGAGCCCAAGGGGACAACAACTTACACCGCCGCTCGCGGAATCGCCACCGCGCCGGCCCGGCCCCGGTCGGCCGCCGCTCCGGGGGTCCAAACCGGCTCGGCATCGAGGACGGCCGGGGCCGGTTCGCCCAACCACTCCAGGAGCGAGGCGAACACGTCGACCGTCCGCATTGGGGTGCCCGGCAGGGCGTGGTTGGCCCAGAGGGGCACCTGCATGTGGGCCCGGAAGAGGCTGCCATGACCGGCTTTGTGCTCGGGGATCTCCCACCGGTCCCGAAAATCGTATCCCTCCCGAGCCACCACGATCAGATCCCCGGTCCGGGGCGACCGGAACTGGTCCAGCAACTGGGCGGCGGCGTCCGGGTACGTCGAGTCGAAGGTCCGGGCCAGACACTCCCGGTCCGCGCCCGAAAAC
>JAEUQE010000773.1 GCA_016789785.1 Bryobacterales bacterium | reverse complement strand
GTGCCGCCGCCGGTGACGACGGCGGCTTTGCCTGCAACTTCCATTACATTCCTCCGCAGAGATGGGCGTTATTGTTTGGTGATTGCCTCATCCAGGTTGAGCAACAAACTCGCGGTAGAAGCATAGGCCGCCAGTTCAGGCGCGGACAATTGCGCGTCGTTGCGTTTGTCGCCGACGGCCAAAAGTTTTGTCGCTTCGGCTGGATGTTGCGCGAAATACGATTGTTGTTTGGTCAGGTTGCGGAACAAGACCTGTACTTCTTCCGCGCGCGGCGTGCGCGCCGTCAACAGGCGAAACGCCCAGGCCAGGCGTTCATCAGGTTTTGTGCCGCCTTCCTTGAGCATGCGTTCGGCAAGCAAGCGCGCCGCTTCCAGATAGGTCACGTCGTTCATCAGATTCAACGATTGCAACGGCGTATTCGTACGCGTATCGCGCACCGTGCAGAATTCGCGCGCCGAGGCGTCAAACACCTGCATCGTGGGCGACAACACCGTGCGCTTCCAGAACGTGTACAAACTGCGTCGCCAGAGCCCGTCGCCTTTGTCGTGTTCGTAACCGGTCAAGCCGGAAAACGCCATGTCTTTATACAAGCCGTCCGGTTGATAAGGTTTGACCGACGGTCCGCCCAGTTTTTCGACCAGCAGACCGGAAACGGACAGCGCTTGATCGCGGATCATTTCTGCCGAAAGCCGCACGCGCGGCCCGCGCGCCAACAAGCGGTTGTTGGGATCGGTTTGTTGCAATTGCGGCGTCAAGCGTGAGGCCTGACGATAGGTTGCGCTCAGCACGATGGTTTTGAGCAAGCGTTTGACGTCCCAGCCGCTTTCGCGAAATTCGACCGCCA
>JAEUQE010000772.1 GCA_016789785.1 Bryobacterales bacterium | reverse complement strand
GGTTCCGGCCTCACCCTTGGTTCGAATCATGGCTGCTCCCTCTGCGCAGCGCCGTAGTGCTTCACCGAGGTTTCTGGCTCCGCAGACGAACGGTACGGTGAACGCGTGCTTATCCACGTGGTTGGCGACATCAGCCGGCGTGAGCACTTCGCTCTCGTCGATGAAGTCAACTTCCAAAGCTTCCAAGATTTGGGCTTCGACAAAGTGGCCGATTCGGCACTTTGCCATGACTGGAATAGTCACGCTGGCTTGAATCTGTTGGATGAGCTCAGGGTCGCTCATTCGCGCCACGCCACCGTCACGGCGTATATCGGCAGGAACGCGCTCTAGGGCCATCACCGCGACCGCGCCGGCCTCTTCTGCGATTTTTGCATGGTCAGCGTTCACCACGTCCATGATCACGCCGCCCTTCAGCATCTCGGCTAAGCCGACTTTTTCACGCCAAGTCTTTGCTCTGTCCAAGTTCAAAATTGTACCCGCTGGCATGCTAAAACCCCAAGGACTTGGGCCCAAGGGGAACATCGAGCATCGCCGCGCGTCCTATGGTCAACCCGGTATATTTCGGGCACAAATTCATGAAGCGAACTTTCATATTCCTCCCAATTGCGATCGTATCTTTTGCCCTGGCTCAAGACGCAATCACCCTCCGGCGCACCTTTACAGATGATCAGATTGAAAAATTCAAGGTCAAAGGAGAACACCTCATCAAAGTTGAATCTGATGGTGAGGAATTCGAAACATCGTTATCCCTAACGAATAATCGGATTTTCACCTTTAACAAGGTGGATAAGGACGGCAACGCCTCAATAAGAGTCGAAGATGTCGATTATGAAGGGACTGAATC
>JAEUQE010000771.1 GCA_016789785.1 Bryobacterales bacterium | reverse complement strand
AGCGCTGTCTGGTGCACGGACATCGCCCGGCTGCGGGTCTCCGCATGGTGAGCCGCCATCAGGGCGTACGCCGCGGGAGCATAGAATGCTTCCCCTGCGCCCGTGGCCGCACTGCGGATGAGAACAAGGAAAACCAGCCCCGTGGAAAAGCCTGTTAGAAGGGTGCTCAGGCTCCAACCCGCCAAGCTGACCAGAACGATCCGGCGACGGTCCAGCCGGTCGCCGGCCCACCCCGCCACCGGTACGCAAAGCGCCAGGGCCAGCGAGAATAACGTGGCTACCAGTCCCGCTTCAATATCGCTCAACTGAAGCTCAGTCCGGAGTTGCGGGAGGACGACACTGTACACCTGGCGATCGGCCTGATTCAGGAAAAACGCGCACCAGAGCCAGAAGACCAGCTCCCAACGGTAGCTTGATCCGGAAAGGTTAGGCGCGGCCAACTTCATATCAAATCGTTAAATCGGTCAGATCAACACTATCATAAAGCAAGCCAGTTGACAACACAGATTTGATACAATATCATATAAGTCGAAAGCGAGATCCTTGATCTCGTATCTGTTGAGGAGTTGCCCCATGAGAGGAGTTGCCGCATGATCCGCCTTGTCGCCTGCCTGCTGCCCTTCACCACACTGCCTCTGTTCGGGCAGACCGCCCAGATCAGTGGGCTCGTACGAGACCCCACCGCTCTCGCCGTCTCCGGCGCCACGCTCACTCTCCGCCACCTGGATACCGGGATCGCGCGCGAGTTCAAGAGCAACCTGGATGGCTTCTTCTCGGCCCCGGCGCTGGTCCGTGGGCGGTATGAAGTCCGGGCCACCGCCCCCGGTTTCAAGCCTCAGACCAAAA
>JAEUQE010000770.1 GCA_016789785.1 Bryobacterales bacterium | reverse complement strand
GTTGACCGGATCCGTACGCTGACGGCCGAGCTGGAAAAAAACGGACAGGAACCAAACGGCGAAGACGAAGATATCTTGTCCCTGATGAACGATATTGCCGGTGCGCTGTCTGAAAAAGACGCGCCGCCAGCAGAGCAGGAAGATGCCGGCAGTGACGGAAACGACCAGTCGTGGTCATCAGCAGCAAATGATTTTTCATCAGCCGCAAAACCCGAAGAAGGCCGCAAGACGAATGCATCGGAAGCCGACGCGGCGCAGCAGACCCTGCGCGTTAACGTCGATCTGCTGGAAAGCATGATGACGGTCGTGAGCGAACTGGTGTTGACCCGCAACCAGCTGTTGCAGACCGCGCGCACGACTAAAAATACGATGTTTAATACGCCGTTGCAGCGGCTTAACCAGGTTGTCACCGAATTGCAGGAAAGCGTCATGAAGACGCGTATGCAGCCCATCGGAAATGCATGGTCCAAAATGCCGCGTATCGTGCGGGATGTGTGTCATGAGCTGGGCAAGAAAATCGACCTTGAAATGCGCGGGCAGGATACCGAGTTGGACCGGCAGGTGCTCGAAATGATCAAGGATCCCCTGATGCACATGGTGCGCAACGCCGCCGACCATGGCATCGAAGACCCGTTTGAGCGAGTCAAGGTCGGCAAGCCCGAAACTGGGCATATCGTGCTGAATGCTTACCATCAGGGCGGGCATATCATCATCCAGATTTCGGATGACGGGCGCGGGCTTGCGCTGAACAAGATCAAGGGCAAGGCCTTGCAGGCGGGATGGGCAAGCCAAGAACAGCTGAATAAACTTTCCCCGCAGCAGATACAGCAATTTATATTCCGTCCGGGTT
>JAEUQE010000076.1 GCA_016789785.1 Bryobacterales bacterium | reverse complement strand
CTGGCCATCCGTTGCCGGCTCCATCGTCCATACCACCCCGTCCTTCGGTCTCCCAACCACCTCGTGCGAAGTTCCTGGCCTCTCTAGAGAGAGCATCGCCATGCACTGTGGAATCCGGTACGATGGAAGCGCTATGCCCTTCCGGCTTCTGTTGGGTATTCTCCTATGCGCGGCCGGTGTGCTTGCGCAGCCTGTCAGTTTCACTGCCACGGCCGCTTTCGATGCGCCCGCGGCCGTCGGTTCCGGCGCCAATACGGTCACGGCGTCCTTTGTGTCCGTGGGGCGGCAGACCATCAATCCCACAGCCACTGGTTTCGACTTCGCGCGTCTGATTCAGCTTCGCCTTGATGTCGCGGGGGATCTGAATGCCGTTCAGTTTCCCGAGACATTCGTGCGCCCATTTACTTTGGCGATCCAGCCGGAGAACTCCCCGCGCGGAGCAACGCTTCGAGGAACCTTGCGGCTTGGCTTTTCCTTTCCACGCCGGTTTCTGGCCGTCGAACTGGATCCCGGCTCCGCAAGTGCCGACGGAGTGACTTACTCATGGTTTGGCACTTCGCGCGAACTGCTCGACTTTAGCCTTCCCTCACCTCCGGTGGCGCTCTTCGACCTTCAAGGCCGCGCCACGCGTGCCACCATTACGTTCCAGCCGCCGTCCCTCCGGATCACGGCAAATGCCGGCGAGTTTGCCATTCAGTCTGTAAGTGTGACTACCCTGCCGGGTGCACAACTCAGTGCTACCGCGCCCAATGGCTTTGTCAGCCCGCTGATCGAATCAGTCAATTCCATTCGTATTCAGGTTCTGCATAACCTTCAGGAAGCGGCCACGTCGTCAGTACTTGTTCCGGTCACGGGCTCCGGGCTTCCGGTGGTGTTTCTTCCCGTCGAGCTGAGCTTGCAGCCGGGAAACCGCATACTAAGTGTGAACCCCCGCGAACTTCGTTTCGTGTATACCAGGGGGCAGCCGCAACCGCCGAATCAACAGAGTACGGTTGTTTCTTCCGATCCCGTGATCGTTCAGCCGAATAGCTGGGATACGACTTGGCTTACACCCACGTTGAGCCAGGGGTTCGTCACTATCAGTCCGATTGTCGCGAACAAGAACACAGGTGCACATCGCACTCATGTGATCCTGCAGAACAGTTCCGGGCTGCGGGCAAACCTTTATTCGAACTTCTACGTTAATGATGGGCCCGGCGCACTTGCTCTGGTCTCCCAGCCTTCCAATGGAGGTGTTGTGCTGTCGAATGCCGGCGTCAATCCCGCCAACGGCACGCGCGTCGACCTTTCCGCGGTTGCGTCGCCCGGGTTTGTGTTCGGCCGGTGGTCTGGCGCGGTGAATACGACAGCAAACCCCATCAATATTGTGGTCAATGGACCAACGGCCGTGAGCGCACTGTTTCTACCCGCGACCGGGAGCTGTACTTATACGTTGCGGCCGCCTTCTGTTAGGATCAGCAGAGACGGAGGGTATGGCAAGGTGGATGTCCAGTCGCAACCCGGCTGTGGCTGGACAGTCTCCGATCTTCCGCCCTGGATGCAGTTGACCACGGCGGGATCGGGAAACGGGAGCGGCTCGTTCACGTTTACGGTGCAGAGTAACTCGGCCGGGTTATCGGCTGCACAACGGGATGCGTTCGTTCGTGTGGGCGACCGGATTCTGATGGTCGAGCAGGCGGCTTCCCTCTGTTCCCCCTTTAGCGCATCCATCCCCGGAATTCAGCTTTCCAATGGTGGCAATCCATCCGTCTTAGTTACTTCGCCTGATGGCTGCCCGTATGCTCCAACGCCCACGCAACTATGGATCAACGTGCCAGCCGCGGATGGGCCGCAACTGATGGGCCAGCAATTCCGCGTCACGGTTCAGCCCAACCTGACAGGGCAGCCTCGCACCGGTGCTGTCGAACTCGCGGGTTATCGCGTTCCCCTGTTGCAGCGAGCCGCCATCCCATCCTCGCCCTATGCGGATATCGTGACGGACAATCCGTTTGCAGACCACGTGACAATCCTGAAAACAAATAACTCCGTGGTTACTTGCGCTCCCGATCTCTATTGTCCCAATGCCCCGGTGCTTCGTTCCGACATGGCGGAAATGTTGGTTCGGGCGCTGGCCGGAGACTCATTTTCCTTCGGGCTCATCCCGCTGTTTCTGGATGTGCCTTCGACGCATCCGCAGTTCCGCTGGATTCAGAAACTGGCCGAGTTAGGAATCACCAACGGCTGTGCCGCTCAGCGGTTCTGTCCAGGCGAGACCATGACGCGCGGGCAGATGGCTGCATTCCTCGTTCGCGCCAAGACCGGCATTCCGGCCGGCGTTGTGCCTTCCGGCAGTGCAATCAATCCCTTTGTCGATGTTGCGGAGACTAACCTATTTGCCGCGCATATCCGGCAGCTTCGTGTTCTGGGGATCACCACCGGATGTTACGACAATGCTTTCTGCCCCGATGATGCAGTCACGCGGGGCCAGTTGGCCGCATTCCTGGTGCGTGCATTTTTTACGCCCTGATCCGCCGCCAAAATAAGAAAGGGCTGCCCGCCGGCAGCCCTTTCACACTTCCTGAAGGCAGGTTCCTAAGGTTAGGATCCCTTCTTCATCTTCTCGCGCTGTTCCTTCAAAACGGCTTTACGGCTCAGCTTGATCTTGTTGCCTTCCAGTGCCAGCACCTTCACCAGGATCTGGTCGCCTTCGTTCAACTCGTCACGCACGTTCTTGATGCGGTTCTCGGAGATTTCGCTGATATGGAGAAGGCCGTCGGTGCCCGGGAAGATCTCCACGAACGCTCCGAAATCGACCAGCCGTACCACCTTGCCGAGATAGGTCTTGCCCACTTCAGCAACCGCGGCGATATCGGAAACCATTTGCAGCGCCTTCTCGGCGGAGATACCGTCGGTGGCGAAGATATTCACGGTCCCGTCGTCGCTCACGTCGATCTTCACGCCGGTCGCGTCGATAATGCCACGGATCACCTTGCCGCCCGGTCCGATCAGTTCGCGAATCTTGTCGGTCGGGATTGTTGTGGTGTAGATGCGCGGAGCATAAGGTGAGAGGCTCTTGCGAGGCTCGGCAATCACGGCTTCCATCTTGTCGAGGATTTCGAGCCGCGCCTTCTTCGCCTGATCGAGCGCCTCGCGCATGATGGCGGCGGTCACCTTCGTAACCTTGATATCCATCTGCAACGCGGTGATACCCGAACGCGTGCCCGCGACCTTGAAGTCCATGTCGCCGTAGTGATCTTCGGCGCCCGCGATGTCCGTGAGGATGGCGTACTTGTCATCTTCAATGACAAGGCCCATGGCGATGCCCGCAACCGGATTTGCGACGGGAACGCCGGCATCCATCAGCGACAACGTGCCACCGCAGACGGACGCCATGGAGCTCGAACCATTGGACTCCATGATGTCGCTGACGATTCGCATCGTGTAGGGGAACGAGGTTTCCGGCGGAACCACCGAGAGCAGTGCGCGCTCGGCCAATGCTCCATGACCGATCTCGCGCCGGCCGGCGCCGCGCATAAACGAGACTTCGCCAACGCTGAACGGCGGGAAGTTGTAGTGCAGCATAAAGCGCTTCGAGGTTTCGCCCTCGCTCAGCATTTCCATGCGCTGTTCATCGTCCTTGGTTCCGAGAGTGGTGGTCACCAACGCCTGCGTCTCGCCTCGCGTGAACAAAGCAGAACCATGCGTGCGCGGGAGCAAGCCCACTTCGATATCGATCTTGCGGATCTCGTCGAAGGCGCGTCCATCGGGACGGCGGCGAGCCACCAGCATCTCCTCGCGGAACACGCGCTCCTTCAGAGCATCAAACAGGGCGCCGGCTTCCGCCTGCTGTTCTTCGGGATACTCGGCCACGCATGCGTCATGCAGCGCGTCCACCTTCGCATAGCTCTCAATCTTGGGGTACTTCTGCGTGTTCATCGCGTCGGTGAGGTCGGCCTTGTACTTCGCCGTGATCTGGGAATACAGTTCCTGATTGACGGGCGCCTTGACGTACTCGCGCTTTGGCTTGCCGGCCAGTTTCTGCAACTCACGAATCGCGCCAATGATCTTCTTGCAGCACTCGTGCCCGAACTCGATTGCATCGACGACGCGCGACTCGACCACCGTTCCCTTGCCAGCCGCCTCCACCATCACGATGCCTTCTTCGGTGCCCGCCACCACGATCGAGAACTCCGCGGCCTTCGTCTGTTCATAGGACGGCTCGGCGATGAGTTCGTTGTTCACCAGCGCTACGCGAACGCCGGCAAGAAAGTGATGAAACGGAATGTCGGAAATCGCCAGGGCCGCCGCGGACCCCATCACTGCCAGCGAGGTCGGATCGTGCTCGGGGTCAGCCGAGAGCACCATCGAGATGATCTGGGTGTCGCACAGATAACCTTCAGGGAAGAGCGGGCGGCAGGGGCGGTCGATCAGTCTGCTGGTGAGAATTTCGCGCTCGGATGGACGGCCTTCCCGTTTGATGAACCCTCCGGGGAAGCGTCCAGCGGCGTAGGTGTACTCGCGATAGTCGACGGTGAGGGGGAAGAAGCCCGCGCCGGGCTTCGGCTGGGAGTTCGAACATGCCGTGGCCAGCACGACGGACTGGCCAGTTTTCACGATCACCGAACCGCCAGCCTGCTTGGCGATCTTGCCGGTTTCAAAGGTTATGACCCGGGTTCCCAGGTCAACAGATACAGAATGCATTGTGAAGTCCTCCAAATCTAACCCGGAACCGTCCGGGGGATTCAGGAAGACTGAACGGGAACTCTTCGAACTAAGCAACCACCACTACCGTCCGGTTCTACACAACGTGTATTTCAACGGCGTGCACCATCGGCGATAGTAGTGGAGTGGTGGTGATTCCGGCAAGCCGCCTAGCGGCGAAGCCCAAGCCTCGTGATCAGCTCTTTGTAGCGTTCGGGGCTGGAACTCTTGAGATACTTCAAAAGCCGGCGGCGGCGGGCCACCATTGTCAGCAATCCGAGCCGTGAGTGGTGGTCCTTTTGATGGGACTTGAAGTGCTCGGTGAGCTGCGCAATACGCTGGCTCAGGATGGCAACCTGCACTTCCGTGGACCCAGTATCGGTCTTGTGGGTGCGATACTTGGTGATCACCTGTTTCTTATAATCTGCAGCCAGCGCCATAATCTACGATGCGTACTCCTCGCGTTCCTATTTTTCAGTCTTTTCCTTTATCGAGGGTAGCACACGGGCATACGGGTCCGCTACCTTGCTGAAACAATTGCTGTCTTGCGCCACCGGTTGCCCCTACTTCGACTCGGGCGCCGGACGTTCGGCATCCCGGAGCAACTGCCGGATCGCCCGCTCTACGGCGTCGGCAGCCGGGCCCTTTGTCTTGCCGCCGCTGCTGTCCTGGGTGTGGGCCCAGAGCACCACTCCTTCGGAATCCACCAGGCGTAACGTGACCGACGCCTGCCGCCGCATTTCGGAAGAACTCAGTGTTTCTCCATTGCTGCCCGCCACACCCGCGATTCCTGCCCCTGCCGCGGACGCGCCACCGGCGATCGCTCCGAAGCCGATCCCTTCGCTCTCCACCCGGGAACGCCGGTCGCCGGATTCGAGCACGGCGCCTTTCAGTGTCGCCTCGGCTTTCTCGCATTTCTCCAGTACAACGAAGCGCTTCGCCGCGAACAAGGCGGCGAAAGCCATTTCCCGAACCGCGTCGGCCACTGGAACCGGCCCGGCGATTTTCTCCACACAGATCCGTTGCAGTTTCGTCAACGAGGCGGGTGGTTGGGCAGTCTGCGCGCTGGCGGTCGCCGTGAGTGACAATGCCAGAACGAAGCACCACTTAGCCATGCACATGCTTGCGTGCTTCTTCTGACTCATACTCGCACTTGAGGCCGCTGCGCGCTTCCAGAATCGTGATGATCGACTTGGGCTTCCCCTTCGGCACTTCGATCACCACGCCTTGTGGAGCATCCTTTGCATCCTTGAATCCGATGGTGAGGAAGTGCTTCCGCTTCTTCGAGAACAACGCCCACACGGTGATCGTGAGTGCCACTCCGAGGCGCCGGCCCGCCTTCTGGCCATATTCGATGGAGGTGATCCCCTGGTAGGGAATCTCAAAGCTGCCCTTCGACGAGTTGAATTTGAAGATCTTTGCATCGGAAGTGTCAACCTCTCCTTCCGTGGCCTCGGGCAGACCGCTGATCGTACCGCCGACATACATCACTTCCTGGCCCCGTACCGCCGCTGCCAAAATGCGCGTGCCTCCAATGGCGGAGATCGCAGCGAGCAAACCTCTTCGAGTCATCTCACTTGCTCTCCTTCTCATAGTGCTTCCTGGCGTCGTCGGATTCGAACTCCACTTTCTTCCCGGATCGTGTTTCCAGTGTGGTTGTGATGCTGTGGGTTTTGCCCTTCGACACTTCAAACACGGCGCCCTGCTTGTTGCCGCCTTCGTCCGTGTAAGCCACGCTGAGATAATGCTTGCGCTTCTTGGAAAGCAGCAATACCGGGCTCACCACGACGGCGGCCCCCACCCGGCGGCCCGCCTTTTGACCGTATTCGATTGAAGTGATGTTCTTATAGGGGATCCGGAATTCGCCCTTCTTGGATTGGAAGACCGCGGCGTCGGCCGCCTCCAGGCTGAGTTCTCCTTCGGTCTTCTCTGGGATCTGCTGCAGTGTGCCTCCCACATACATCACTTCGTCACCTCGCACGGCGGCGAGCATCGATTGAGCAGCAATGGCGCCGGATAGGCCACACAGGAACAGGCGGCGGTTCGTCATAGCATTCCTTTCGCGGATACATGGGGGATCCGGTGGGTTCCCTCACATCACCGGTTTGATTGAGTTTGCACTTAGTATACACCTGGGAATTGCGGCCCGGCCGAACTGTCCTCGCCGGAAAGTGTTCACTTGCCACTGGCCTTGATAATGGTCTTGACACCGCGGCTTTCCTGGCGTACGATTACCCTAGCATTCTAGGGTAGTAAACTATGGCAAACAATGCGACACCGCAGGTTGCGCTTGATCTTCTCGTGCTGAAGACGCTGGAAAGCGGCCCCAATCATGGCTTCGGGATTACCGTGGCGATTCAGGAAGGCTCCGAGGGGCTTTTGCGTGTCGAGGAAGGGTCGCTTTATCCGGCGTTGCACCGGTTGGAGAAAAACGGACTACTCTCTTCGGACTGGAAAGTGACGGACAACAGCCGCCGGGCGCGAATCTACAAACTTACGGCCGCGGGCCGCAAGCGTCTGCGCGAGGCTGAGGAAACCTGGCGTAATCTCGCGCGCGGTGTGCAGAAAGTGTTGCGGCACGCATGAGCCGGGTCCCACGATGGTGGAAGCGCGGCTCCCGCGATGCGGCCATTCGCGAGGAGATTGAAATGCACATCGCGATGCGCGCCGAGTTACTCGAAAAGGAAGGGCTTGGCCGCAACGACGCGCTGGCAACTGCGCGAAGAATGTTCGGCAGTACCGTCAACGCACACGAGGAGCTGTGGCGCATGGATACCCACTGGATCATCGAGAGCGTGACCCAGGATACCCGCTACGCGATTCGAGCCTTGCGGAAACACCCTGGCTTCGCACTCGCCGCGATCGGCACTCTGGCGTTGGGCATCGGTGTCACAACGGCCGTCTTCAGCGCAGTGGATCGCACACTCTTCCGCGAAGCTCCGTACCCTGAGCCCGAACGTCTGGTGTCGATCGGAATGCGGGCGCCGGTCGAGCCCGGCGAGTTCCTGATCGCCGGTGATTACTTCGCATGGAAGGACGCGCAGCGTGTCTTTGAGACCTTCAGCTCCTGGTCCGGGACGACCGAATGCGACATCACCGAGCCGAATCCGGCCCGAGTTGTCTGCGGGCGCGTCGGATACGACTTCCTCGCCATGCTTCGTGTCCAGCCGGTGATCGGAAGGGCATTCACGGCGGAGGAGGACCGTCCGGGTGCACCGCAGGCCGTGATCATAACCCATGATCTGTGGCGAAGCCGCTACGGCAGCGATCCCAGTCTGATCAACCGCACCATCGCGCTTGATGGCAAGCAGGCGCGGGTGGTAGGCGTGCTGCCCTCTGGCTTCGAACTGCCCGTCTCCAGCGCTGCCCTTCTGGTACCACAGGCGCTTGCCCGCGTCGATCGGAACAGGCCTGCTCCCATGCAGGTGGTCCGAGCGTTCGCCCGCCTCAAGCCTGGTGTTTCGATCGAGCAGGCTCGCCAGGCGATGGGTCCGATCTTTGGAGAGTCGCTCAAGTATGTCCCGAGAGGTTTTCTCAAAGAAGTGCACTTGAGTGTCGTTCCCCTGCGCGAGCGGCAGACCCGGGACTCCCGCGGTGCGTCGCTGCTGTTGTTTGCTGCAGTGTTCGTGGTGCTTCTGATTGCCTGCGCCAACGTGGCCAACCTGTTGCTGGCGCGGGCGGCCAGCCGGGAGCAGGAACTCGCGATCCGAGCCGCGCTCGGGGCCGGAAGACTCAGGCTGCTTCGTCAGAATCTGACCGAGAGCGCGCTGCTGAGCGTGATGGGAGGACTGCTGGGGGCCGCGCTCGCCTACGTGTTGCTCCAGGTGTTCATTGAGATCGCGCCCGAGGGGCTCCGGGAGTTGTCACACGCTTCCATCGATCTACGTGCGCTTTGTTTCGCATTTGCCCTCTCGCTCGCGTCGAGCGTGCTCTTCGGACTTGTGCCTGCTCTCAGCTTACGCCGCAATCCGGGCATACAATCGGCGCGCACAGTCACTGCCAGCCGGACCTGGTTTCAGGATGCTCTCCTGGTGCTTCAGATCGGCGCCTCGCTGGTACTGCTGACCGCCGCGGGACTGCTACTGCGGAGCTTGTGGAAGCTGCAACAAGAGCCACTCGGGATGGTGCCGGATCAGGTGGTCACCGCCGAGGTGGTTCTCGGCCAGCAAGGCTACAGCGCCGAGGGCAGGATTGCGTTCTTTCAGGAACTGGAACGCCGCATCTCCGCGATTCCCGGCCTCCAGACCGTCGCGATTGCGGACTCCATTCCGCCATCAGGGCGCACTCAGGCTATGATCTACCACCTGATTGACGTGGAGGGGCGCCCCTCCGTGGCCGAGGGTACGGGCGGCATGGTGGTATGGCGACTGGTGACCCCGGGCTATTTCCGTGCACTTGGGATTCGCATTGCCAAGGGCAGGGCATTCCACGATGAGGAACGGCGAGAGGGGAATGAAGCGGTGGTGATATCGAGCCTGCTGGCCCGCAAACTGTTCGGTGACGGTGACGCTATCGGAAAGCGGCTTCGTTTCGGCAGGCGAGGCAACTGGCACACGGTAGTGGGGATTGCGGAGGATGTCCACAATGCCGGTCTGGAGGCGCCGCCCGATCCGGAATACTATCTGCCTCGAAGACTGGGGATCGGGGCGGGAGCCGGGACTCCGCCGCCAGAATCGCAACGGCGCGCGGTGATCGTGGCGCGAACCGCGCTGAACGCCACCTTGGCGCGGCAGTGGTTGAAGCAGGCGATCGCGGAGTCGGATCCGAAGCTTCCGGTTGAAGTAACTGCATTGGGCAACCGTGTGGACAAACTTGCGGAGCGCCCGAGATTCAACGCAATGCTGCTGATGCTGTTCTCCGTCGTGGGACTGGGGCTTGCCGCCGTCGGCCTCTATGGCGTTGGCAGTTATCTGGTTGCGCAGCGGACCAAGGAAATCGGAATTCGCGTGGCATTGGGAGCGACCCAACACGCCGTAACGGCGATGGTGCTGCGCCGGGCAGTGTGGACTCTGTTGGGCGGTACTCTGCTGGGGACCGGAACAGCCGCCGCGGCGCGGAACCTGTTGCGCGGGCTCCTCTATGGAACTGGCACTCTCGATGCTTTTGCGGTTCTCACGGCGCTGGGTGTGCTCCTGGTGGTCGCACTCGCCGCGGCCTGGTTACCGGCCAGAAAGGCCGCGCGGCTTGATCCGGTTGCCGCCCTGAGGCAGGACTGAGAATCATCTGCCAACCATTAACCGGTCGGCGAGCACGGGCGGCAGACCCGCCTTCAGAATCCGCTCCTGTGTGACCGTGATGTTGTATTTCGCGCGCCGCAGAGTAAGTATCCGGGCGGCACTGTCATAGGTCGCGTACGCGGCGCGAGGATCAGCGTCGCGAGGCTGGCCCACCGATCCCGGATTGAGTAAGTAGCAGGCATCCGGCTCTAACTCGTAACTGCGTTCGTCCTGGTTGTAGCGGGGTGGGATCAGCAGCCACCCGCGGCCGGGACGCAGACCGAAACCGACCTGCACATGCGTGTGGCCGAAAAAGCAGATCTCCCCCGGCAGGCCGGCGCGTAACACCAATGCATCTTCCCGGGTGATGATGTATTCATCTTCATCGCGGGGCGACCCATGCGAGAGAAAGAACCCGCCCGCATCCAGGGGCCCTTGCGGCAGATCCCGTACATACTCCAGGTTTCGAGGCTCCAGTGCGCTCCTGGTCCATTCGGCAGCTGTCCGCGCCGCGGGATTGAAGTCCTGGACACATGGATCTCCGCTGCAAGCCTTGTCGTGATTGCCGCGAACGATCACCTCCACATGATCGCGAACCCAGCAGGTAACTTCGTTCGGCTCCGCTCCATAGCCCACGATGTCCCCCAGGCACACAACCCGATCATACGTGCCTTCCGCATCAGCGAGCACCGATTGGAGGGCAGTCAGGTTTGCGTGAATGTCACTCAGGATCAGGAAGCGCACAGTCTTATCAGGGCGACCTCCGGCGGCGCACCAAGTCGGGCCGGGATGCCCACAGTACCAATTCCGCGCGTAACATACAAGGCCGAGCCGTCTTTTCGATACTGCCCGTAAACGAAGGGCGTAAAGATGCGCGCCACATTCACCCACTGATGCAGAATCTCGAACGTCACCTGGCCGCCGTGAGTGTGACCGGCGAGCGTGAGGTCAAAGCCCTTCTGAGCCGCGACCGGGAATACGTCCGGGTTGTGCGAGAGCAGAAGGTTGAAGGCATCGGGATCGCGAAGGCTCTCCGCTCCGATGAGATAGGGGTTATGGAACGATTGATAGTCGACGCCTGCGATGTTGAGCTTCGCCTTGCCGAAGCGGAGTCCGGTAGCCTCCTGCCGCAAGAAGTTCATTCCAAGATCCGCCGCGGTCTCTTTGGCGGACTGCTCGCATCCGGCAAAGATCTCATGGTTCCCCATGCACCCGACGACGCCCGCGTCGGTCTTCAGGCGCTTCAACTGCATCAGGCAGACCTCCACGGGATCCCAGCGGCCAGTGATCAGATCGCCAGTCACGGCGGCCAGATGCGCCTTGGTTTCATTGGCCATCTCGATCACATATGAGAGATCGGACTCCGACAGGTACGGGCTCAAATGGATGTCGCTGAGGTGCGCGATCCGCAGCCCGTTCAGATCCGCCGGCAGTCCTTTGATAGGAATGTCCACTTCCCGCAGGACAAAGTTGCGGCGTTCATGAAAGACGCCGTAGCCGGTGAGCACGGCAGGGGAGGCGAGAACAGCGCCTTTCGCCAGCGAGAGGGTTCGGCGGCGGCTGGGCGAGAACTTCGGTTCGAGATAGGGGAATACCAGCCAGAGCGAGAGCGCCCCCAGGGAGCCAAGGGCCCACAAATGGCCCACGCCCCGCCACCAGTAATGAAAGTCGCCGGGAGGAAGCCGGCGGACCACCGGGTGCATGCTGCCGAGGATGCTTGCCGCGACCCACATGCCGGACACCAGCAAAGCCGCCGCGGCCCAACGGCTGGCGCGGATGCGGCGGTACGCCAGATAGTGGGCGCAAAGCACCATTGCCAGGAAAAATAGATCGGGGAGTGAGCGGTAAATCGTCGCGAATAACCCCATTGGACTCAGTGTAGCGAACGGGTTCCTTTCTATGGCTTCTGGAACGTCCTTGATCTCCTTATCGTCCGGTCAAGTGAAATGGGATAGGAAAGAAGGAGCGGAAGCGGCTTGGTAGGGGCGGCAGGACTCGAACCTGCGACCCTTTGCTTAGAAGGCAAATGCTCTATCCACCTGAGCTACGCCCCCAAACCTCTCCCATTATCGCAGGCGGGCCATCCTTTGTGCCACGCATCCAATACACCCTTAGACGCCCTTAGACGATACGATTCACTCGAAGGACGGACGTTTCTCTCCGATATGCTCTACTAAGAAGACCGTGTTGCGTAGGCAGGCGATTACAATGCTGTTCTCCCTGGCGGTGTCGCCGCTAGTTGCTCAGCATTATCCCCTCCGGCACTATACCGCCGCTGACGGTTTGGCGAGCCTGGGCGCCATGTCCCTGCTTCAGGATCAGACCGGGTACGTTTGGGCCGGCACGCAAAACGGCCTCTACTACTTCAACGGCCGCTCGTTCGTTGAACAGCGCAACCACGGGCGCCGGATCACCACAGACTACATCCATGCTCTTCATCAGGCGCCGGACGGAGCCATTTGGATCGGAACCCGCAGCGAGATTGTGCGCATGCTCAATTTCAAACCGGAGCCAGTCCGGTTGGAAGGAACTCGTTCCACCCCCGGCATCCAGCCCTTCGCTTCCGTCCCCACCGGCGAGGTGTTTCTTGCCACCGATTCCGGACTCGCCGAGTGGAAGCATGGAAATCTCCAGTGGCTGCATCGCAATGGCGCTGTCTTCTCTGTCCTGCATGATCCCGCGCATGCCCTGCTTTGGTTCGGCGAAGGCTCGCGGATCGGACGGATGAGCCTGGGCGGCGGCCAACCCAAAGTGGAAATGTTCGGGGCCGCCCAGGGTGTTCCGGAGGGACGGTGGGAATCCATGGTTCTCGACCGCAATGGGCGCGTCTGGGTGCGCAGCACCGGGTCTGTCCGGGTATTCGACCCTGCCAGTGGCCGGTTTCTGGAGCCATTTCCCGGCGTCGACTTCCAGGCTGCCCGTCCCCAGCGAATCAAGATCGACGTCGCCGGGCACATTCTTACCGGCGTCCGCAGAGGGTTGGCCCAGTGCGACCCGCCTGGCGACGCTCGTCTTGGGCAGACTTCACAGACTCATTACGAGCCTTGTCAAATTCTCGCCCGGCGTCAAGGTATTCTCGCCGAAGTCAGCGACATCCTGGAAGACCGGGATTCGGTGTGGCTCGCAATTCCGGGCATTGGCGTGATGCGCTGGTTGGGCCGTGGCCAATGGGAGAACTTCGATGAGAGGGACGGGCTTGAGTACTCCAGCGTCTGGAAGATTGTGCCCGATGGCGACAACGGTCTGTGGATCGCCACCAACGGCGGACTCTATCGCGGACGAAAGGTGAGCCCGCCCGATCGGCATCGTGACACCCAACATGACCTAATCGGGAGAAACCGCTGGTCTTTCGAGCCGGTCACCAAACTCGGCTCTGACACCATCCGGGGGCTGGTCCGAGGCAACGATGGATCCTTGTGGATCGCGAAAGTTCCACTCGGATTCGCGAACTACCACCCTCGATCCGGCGTGCTACACACTGCCTTCGAGGGCGAACCGAAACAGCGGATCAAGTCGCTGTTGTGGGATTCGAAGAACCGTCTTTGGGCGACCGCGGGCTCGGCGGGCCTGTTCACGATCGACCCCGTGAACCGCAGCTTTCACAAGGTCCAGCTTCCCTTCGATCCCATCGAGGCGCAGTTGATCCGCGAGGACCGGTCGGGTGTCATCTGGATGAGTAGCCACAATGGACTGTTCCGCTTCGATGGGGAGCGTTGGTCCCGATTCAGCAAAGAAGACGGGCTACTCGATAACCGTGTTTTCGCAATCGCGGTTGAGGAGGCTCACTCCGGTCCCGCCCATGACCGCAATCGTGATCCTGCCAAATCGCCGGAGGAGCTTTGGCTGGCCTATTTCGACAACTCCGGTTTCACCCGGTTGCGGTTTGAGGAGGGAAGACTGGTCTCCCGCGACACGATCCATGAGGGACTTGGCCCCCTGTCGACCTTCGTCTACTTCCTCACGCTCGACGCCGCCGGGCGCTTATGGCAAGGTACGGACCGGGGCGTTGGCATGTTTGACGGACGGTACTGGTTTCACATCGATCAGCGCGACGGCCTGATCTGGGACGACACTAACTCGGAATCTTACTATGTCGATCCGGATGGGAGTATGTGGATCGGAACCAGCCGGGGATTGTCTCACTACCATGCCCCGTCGAAGCAGGAATTTCCTGTTCCAGGGGTAGTTGTGGCATCGGCGAAACTCGGCTCCCAGACCTGGCAGCCCGGACAAAGCAACCTCGCCGCCGGGGCAGGCACGGACTCCCTGATTGTGTCCTTCGCCACCCCCGGCTACGTGCGCGAGCAGGACGTTTTGTTCCGCTACCGCTTTGCCGGCGCATCCACGTGGAGTGAGACCCGCCAGCGCGAACTCAACATCCGCGATCTAAAGGCCGGCAGTTACCGCCTGGAATTGCAGGCACGGGTGCAGGAGGGAGCGTGGGGGGCGCCGGCGCCGGCGTTTTCCTTCACTATCGCCGCTCATTGGTGGGACACGGTCTGGTTCCGTACCGGCGCCGCGTTGCTCGCTGGAGGGTTGCTGTTGATGTGGTTTCGCGCGCGGGAGACCCGGGAGCGCCGTGAGCGTTCCCGTCTGGAACTGGCGGTTGAGGAACGCACCGCGCAGTTGGATATGGCCAAACGCCGCGCCGAGGAAGTGAGCCAGTTGAAGAGCCAGTTCCTGGCCAACGTAAGCCATGAGGTGCGAACGCCGATGAATGCCATCATCGGCATGGCGAACCTCGGATTGGAAGCTCGCACCACCTCAGAGCAGCGGGAGTCCTTGCTGGTCGTCAAGGATTCCGCCGAGTCTCTCATGAGTGTGCTGAATGACATTCTCGATCTCTCCAAGATCGAGGCGGGGCATTTGGAAATCACCATTCGGGATTTTGAGCCGCGAAAGCTGCTTTCCGCGGTCCGGCACACCTATCTGGCGCGCGCGGGTGAGAAGGGACTCCGCCTGCATGTTTCTGTGGCCGGGGACGTGCCGGATTGGATCCGGTGCGATGATGACCGTCTTCGCCAGATCCTTCTGAACCTCACTGGAAATGCCATCAAGTTCACGGATGCCGGGGCGGTCACGATTCATGTGGAACTCGCCCCGGAGTCCCCGGTCAGTGCGGGGCAGGCATCGGGAAGCAGCGCGGCGAAGCGGTTGCGACTGGAAGTGCGGGACACCGGCGTCGGGATTCCGCCCGCGAAACAGCGCGAGATTTTTGAGGAGTTCCGCCAGGTGGACGGCTCCATCGCCCGCCGTTATGGGGGAACCGGATTGGGACTCGCCATCTCGAAGAAGCTTGTAGAACTGATGGGCGGCACCATTGGAGTGGAGAGCACGCCCGGCGCAGGGAGCACATTCTGGTTCACCGTCACCTATCAACCGCCCGAAACCGCTGCCGGGGACCGCGCCCTTCCTCCAGGCATGGCTGCCGCTCTGCGTACGAACCTTCGTGTCCTGGTAGTGGAAGATAATCAGGTGAATCAGAAACTCGTTGTTCGCCTTCTCCCAAAAATGGGACATGCGGTGGATGCGGTTTCCGATGGAGCGGCCGCGATCGAGATCCTGAGAACCAGGGAATCCTCCTTCGACGCCGTTCTGATGGATGTGCAGATGCCGGTGATGAATGGGTTGGATGCCACGCGTGAATATCGCGCACGCGGTGGAGTGTTGCCCGTGATCGCGATGACGGCCAGGGCGATGATGGGTGATCGCGAGATCTGCCTGGATGCGGGAATGACGGGATATCTCACTAAGCCGCTCTCCGTGGATCAACTGGAGGAGGCGCTCCAAATCGCCGCTCTTCGTCCAGATTCAGCGGCCGGGCCAGCCGAAACAGCCAAGTAGTCCGCCGGTCAAAACGCGCTATACTTTGACCGCAATGCAACTCGTAGGGAACTTATTCCTTCTCTTATTGTCGAGTTCCTGCCTCCTGCGTGCGACTTCTTCCAGGGTTCCCGCCAATCACGCCGGCGCACCCGGGGGAGGCGCCTGCTCGCAGTGTCATCGAGGTGCCTCCGCACGCGGTCCGTCGAGCCGTCTGGAACTCTCCTTCACTCTTGCACGGGCCTATCATCCAGGCGCCATGCAGGAAGTCACCGTTACCATTCACAGCCGGACCCCTCGCTCGCGGTTCGGCTTTCAGATTACCGCTCGCGACGCGAAGGGCCGTCAAGCTGGTAAGTTCAGTTCCACCGAACCGGAAGATACCGACGTTCAGTTGGCGGGCGGTTTTGAGTATGTGAACCACAAGTTCGCCACAGCGAAGAATGAGTTTCGGTTCCTATGGACCCCACCATCCTACGATGCCGGCGAGATCCGATTTTGGGCGTCGGCAGTGGCGAGCGGCTCCGGTGGTGAGGAAGTGCTCAGCGCCGAGCATCCCCTGCAGGTCGCGAACAACCAACTCCCGCCGAGTGGTTATCTGTGGACGGAGTTGAAGGATTTCGCGTCGGTGACGGGGTTCAGCAACGACCATCGGATTGTCGGGCTGGGATCCAACCTGCGTCCGAGGCTTCGGAATCCGGACGGCAGTAGCCTGACGATCGAGTTCCCCGGAAGCACGAACACGGCGCTTATGGATGTGAACTCATCCGGTGCAGTGATCGGGAATTACACCGACGCAAACGGCCGGATGGGATTCCTTCGCTCCGCTGACGGGCAATTCACAACCATCCGCTACCCGGGTGCGAGCGCGACGGAACTGATCGCCCTCACGGACAATGGCCTGATCCTCGGCAAGGCTGTGCTGTCAGGTGTCGATCACTACTTCCGGCGCTCGGCGTCTGGAGATTTGCAACTCTATGACCGGCAGGTTTTCGACGGTCCCCTGACGGACATGGCCGCAGACGGGACGGTGCTTGGGTTTCGCCGGACCGCCGTGTTTCCGGTGTTTCAATTGATCTCATGGCAGCCCCCGGCTTCCCCGACGATGGTTCGGGAGTGTTCTACTCCGGGCTCGGTCGAGCCTTACGTAAAGACGAACGACAACCTGGAAATCGCCTATCAATGCCAGACGTTTTTCGGAGAGAGTGCCGTAATCCTGCCATCCGGCCAGCGCATCTTTGTGCAGCCGCCGACCGCGACCAGCTATCGGATTCTGCGAGTTCACGGGATCAGCTCACCTGGGCATCTGCTGGTGACCGCAGCTCCGGTGGGCGATCCTCAGCCCATGTTGTTGTCGCCGTGCGAATCGACTCTGTCCGGGCCGCCAATTCGCTTTTCAGGAACCGGTGGGAGCGCGCTGGTTCGCATTCACGCGCCCCCGAATTGCCGGCCTGTTGTCAATGTCACCGGATCCTTCGGCGCGTCAGATGCCGCATTCGGCCATACCGTCATCCGGGTGACGGCTTCACCAAGCCCGACTGGCCGATCGGGTTCCATCAGTGTTGGCTCTGTCTCAATTCCTATCACGCAGGAAGCGCTGACGGCGTGCGCGGTCGATGTCGTTCCCTTGAGTCACCTTCCTGCCAGTGGGGGCAATCTGCAGGTTTCGGTATCCGCCTTGCCGGCCTGTCCGTGGTCGGTCAGTGGAGTTCCTGATTGGATACAGTCAACCGCCTCTTCAGGAACGGGATCAGTATCTCTACAGATGATGGCGCAACCGAACAGCGGAGCGAGGAGATCCGCCGAATTGAGAATCGGAAACGCCGCAATTGTCTTGACCCAACTCGCTCCAACTGAGTGCACCATCATCCTGGAGCACATGCAATCAGGGCCGTACTTCGCCGACATGCCGGGCGCCTGGATCCGAGTGGCTACGAATCCGGGTTGTGCCTGGGCCCTGACCAGTGCCGCGCCATGGGCTCCCTTTGCCCGGGGACAAGGAACCGCTCAGTCGGTTACAGGCACTGGGACAAGCACGGTTTTCCTGTCTTTCGGTCCGAACCTTTCCGGCTACCCGCGAACGGCTGCCATTTCCGGCGGCATTGGTCCGTTCGCGATTACCCAATCCGCCCTCAGGCAACAGTCGGGACGCTTCGTCCCGACGACGCCTTGCAGGACGGTGGACACGAGGCCCGGCAGCGGCAAGAGTTTCAGTTTTGGCGAGCCTGCGGTTCTAGGCCAGCGCACCTTCCGGTTATACTCGGCAGGATGTGGGCTCGGGTCTTCGGTTGCCGTTTCGGCGAATATCACGGCCGTCCCCCATGGCCCGCTCTCGTATCTGAGTGTTCTGCCAAGCTCTATGGCTTCTGCGACGAGTTCGATCCTGAATTCGTGGGACGGGCGAATCGTAGCCAATGCATTGATTCACGCGGCATTTGAAGGCGATTTGCATCTGTTTTCGTCCGACTTGAGTGACGTCATCGTCGACTTGAACGGCTACTTCGCGCGCGACGAGGGGCTCGCGTTCTATCCCGTCCCGCCTTGCCGCATCAGCGACACCCGTCAGGGCAGCGGCAAATCCGGCGAGTTCGGCCCGCCGTTCCTCGCAGGTGGCAGCACTCGCACCATGCGCCCGCCATTGAGCGGCTGTGGAGTGCCACCAACCGCGCAAGCTTACTCGCTCAATGTAACTGCCGTACCTCCCGCGCCGCTCGCTTACATTACGGCTTGGCCCGCGGGCCAGGAGCAAGCGGTGGTCTCGACGCTCAACGCATTCCAGGGACAAGTGGTCGCCAATGCGGCGATCGTTCCTTCGGGCGCGGACGGCGGAGTCAGTTTCTTTGCATCGAACCGTACCGACTTAGTCGTCGATATCAACGGATACTTCGCGCCACAGACTCCCCAAGGCTTGAAGTTCTATCCCCTTGCGCCGTGCCGCGTCGCCGACACCCGCCCCGACGGCGGCAAGTCCGGCCCCTTCGGCCCGCCAGTGATGGCTGCGCAATCCACGCGCACCATTCCTGTCCCGCAGGCAGGATGCGGAGCGGCTGCCGAGGCCAAGGCTTACTCGCTGAATATCACCGTGATTCCGCGCGGATCGCTCGGTTACTTAACCATCTGGCCCGACGGTCAACCACAGCCACTTGTATCCACTCTCAACTCCTGGAACGGCCAGGTGCTGGCCAATGCCGCGATCGTTCCGGCGGGAACCAATGGCGCCATCAAGATCTATGTCTCGGACGCCACCGATGTGATTGTCGACGTGAACGGCGTCTTCGCGCCCTGATCGCCCTAGTTCCCGCCGCGATCGCGAAGGATTGTCGTGCGCACAGGACCGGGGCGAATCGGTAACGGGGAGGGCATTAGCTTTTCCGCCTCCGCGATCAGATACGAAGGCTCGTTCGGGAAGAGAATGCTCCAGAACAACTCGTTCTGAGTGAACGGGCGGGCCTTCCGCAGAGCCTCAAAGATCTCGTAGCTATCGCGCGCCTGAATCGCTCCGATCAGCTTCGCCTCGCACTTCAGCCAGTCACTGATGATCTTCTGGCGTCCCGTGCCTTTCAGATGTTCCGGCTGTTCTCCTACGAATCCCACACCCGCATACCCGCCGAGAATCCCCATCTTGCTGCGGCCCTGCTCGAACATCGTCCGGATCAGAGCCATTGGGGCCTGCACGGCCTGCTCATCGGTAAGTGGCCCAGCGGAGTAACGGCCGTTGACGGGCGGAAGTCCGTGGACGAGATAGCCCTTCTGTTGAGCCTGCGTTGCGTACTGCTTCACAAGGGGTGTTTTCGAGTTCAGTCCCCGTGCACTGATTTTGTAGAACTCGGCAGGTTCCGATTGACCAAAACCGACCGCGCTCCCGGCGCCGATCTGCATGATGTTGTTGAACAGCGTCTCTTCCCAGAGATCGCCATAACCAGTTCGCAAGTGATGGGTGTGGGCGCAATGATGGACTGGTTCTTCACCACCAGATCCCACAGATACTGAAAGCTACAGCCTGGCTTCTTTGCCACGCAAGAGAACCTCCGTTGGAAATGCCGGACAGCACACCGGCGGCGCCGACCATTTGTGCCGGTTCGAGCCCGGTTTCAAGGTTGCGGTTCTACAATAGTGGCACGGCGGTGCTGAAAGTGGCAGCGCTCTTTTGTGGGTGTCTACTTCGGTACTCGTTCCCATGCGGCGGGCCGTGGAGGCGCCGGCGCCCGATAGCGCTTGCGGATCTCATCCAGCCCTCGTGCCTGATGCTGGATGCCCTGTTCGAAAACACCGCCCTCTGCCCTTAAACGCTTCTGAAGTTCCGGCACGTCAATGTCGTGCACCGCCTTCCCATCCTTGGCGGCAAGCGCGGCGGCGATCCCAGCGGCATGGCCCAAGATCATGTACTGCGGCTCCATGCGGAGGCTCGAATATGCGACGTGGCTCGCCGAGAAGCACACGGGCACCAGCAGATTGTCCGCCTGTCCTCGCTTCGGCACAAGAATCCGGTATGGGATCTGATACGGATCCACGGGTACTTCCACGTTCCCTTCGTTCTCCACGAAACCGCGCTCGTTGATGAAGCGCTGCACGTTGTGCGAGTCCGAGTTGTAACTGCCCATTCCAATCACGTCCGGCTTGGTGCGTTCGGTCTGCAGGTCTTTCTGAGTGGCGACGAAATCGCCCACCATGCGTCTTGCTTCGCGCACGTACAGTTGATCCGGCCAGTTGCCGCTATCCACGAACTCATCCTTCGCAAGACCCCACTGCCGGATCTCCTCCTGTAACTCCTTCGGTACCCGCGGATCGTTCGCCAGGAAGTAGTAGAAGCCTTTCTGGTATTCCTCGTGCTCCTTCCAGATGCGCTCGCGAACGGCATAGCTTCCATCCGGATACTCATAGTTCTTGCCAATGTAATCCGTGGAGAAACCGCCACGATTGTTGAAGTCCGCCTTTCCGTTTGGGATGATCCGCAAAAGACTTACCTCGTTGAGCCGCAAGGGACGGCCCATATGCTTGGTCAGTGCGGGAAGATAACGGGCGAGTAATTCGTAACGCTTCGGATCGTATCCGCCCGGCTTGGGCCACGGCACCCGGTTCTCCGGAACGTTGGTGGCAATGACGCGGAAGTTGTACGCCTGGATTCGCTTATCCGCGGACCCATGTTCTCCTCGCGGCGCAGCCGCGATCTCCGGTAGCAACTGTCCCTTTTCGTCCCGTGGCGAAATGTCGATGGCAAATTGATGGTTTCGCGTGAAGTCCCGAACTCCCGCTAGCGATTCCCCATATTGCGCGATCCCCTCGCGCCCGGTGGTATAGCTGACGCCAGCCTGCGCCATCACGTCGCCCTCATAGCTGGCATCGGCGAAGTACTTGGCGGATAACACCGCGCCGTTCTCCATCGCCAGCGACACTATGCGGCCCCCTTCTTTCCGCACCCCGCCTTTTTCCTTCAGCCGGTGCTGCTCCAGCAGAGTCACGCCGGCTTGGCGCATCATGTCGCGCATGATCGCTGTCGCGGCTTTCGGCTCGGGCATCCAGGCCACTTCCTGTAAGTGACGGTCCAGCCCGTAATGCCTTCCCGCAAGATAGTAGAACTCGAGCGCCATGCCGCCGATTACTTCCCGCTTGCCGACATCAGTCCCCGAGAGGCCCCCGCTCACCATGCCGCCAATCTGATTCCGCGGCTCCGCGACGGCAACCTTCAACCCGTGGCGTGCGCCCGCCACCGCAGTCATCACTCCACCGGCCGTAGCGCCGTACACGACTAAGTCAAACTTCTGCTGCGCCTGGAGCGTCAGCGCGAGAGACAACGAAATCCACAGTAAGCGCTTCATACGCCTTCCTTCCTGATCATCAGAACGTCATTCGGAGTCCGAGTTGCATCCGCCTGGCATCCAAGGCTCCGAAAATGCGCCCGAAATTCGCGTTCGTGTTCACGCCCTGCGCATTCGGCGTGAACGAAGTATTCGGTGGGTTCAGGTTGACGGAGTTCAAAGCGTTGAACATCTCCCATCGCGTCTCCAACCGGAAGCGCTCGCGAATACGGAACGTCTTGAAGACCGAGAACGCCACATCCACCAAGCCCGGCCCGCGCGTGCGAGGTAGAGTACGCGGCGAGTTCCCAATCGTGAAGTTCGCTGGATTGCGGAAGACCTCGGTATTGAACCAGCGGTTGGCCGACTGCTCGCTCTTGGGCAGGGTGGGATTCGCGATCACATCGGGGTAGGGAATGCCGGTGAAGTTGTTGGTGCCGCGCACAGACAATGGCTGCCCGGTCTGCACCGTCCCGATACCGTTCATCTGCCATCCACCCACAAAGCCATCCAGGACCTTCCCCATGCTACTGCCGAACTTACGTCCGCGGCCGATCGGGATTTCGAGAACTCCGCTCGCCACCATCCGCTGCGAGACGTCATCCGAATCGATCGCCTTTTCGATGCGCCGGTTGTAGAGCCCCAGACGAAAGTCCGCCAGGCCAGTCGCGTTTCCACCGCCACCCACCGACTGTGCGTCGGTGATCAGCTTGCTGTTGGTATAGCTAAACAGGGCGGAAATGCCGGCCGAAAACCGCTTCTCTACGAAAATCTGAAGCGAGTGATAGGTCGAACTGGCGTTATTCGCCGCGAATGTCTGAACAGTCTGATAGTCGGGGAAAGGCCGCAGTAACTGCGACCGCGCCACCGTTGCGCCCGAAAGCGGACCCGTGGCAATTTGACCCCGGAACGGATTGGCGACGTTGTCTTGCAATGCCAGCCCCTGCGCGAAGAACCTTGGGTCAAGCTGATTCAGGTCGTAATTGCCGCCAAACAGCTTCGTCCCCTTGCTGCCGGCGTACACCGTGCTTGCCACCCAGCCTCCCCACAGGGCACGCTGCACCGTGAAGTTCCACTGCTGCATGTAGGGCGTCAAGCCGTTGCGATCCTGGTACCTCATCGAGAAACCCCGGAACGCTGACGGCCCACCAGCGGCTCCCAGGGGCTGCAGCAAAAAACTCGGTCCGGCGCTGAATTGAAATGCTTTCTGTGGAGTTCCCGTCGGCGCCTGGAATGGCGTGTCCACGGAAAAACCGAATGCGCTCGAGTTGTCTCCTTGCGTATGCCCGACTTCCGAGATTGTGTAAATCAGACCGTAGGCGGCGCGAATGGCCGTCTTGCCGTCACCCCGGGGATCCCACGCCAGTCCGACACGCGGGCCGAAGTTATTCCGGTCCAGATCGACAAATGTTGCTGGACGCCCCGTGCCGGCATAAGTCAACACGCCTGGCAAGCGCGTCTCCGGATTTGTCACAAAGGGGTCGAAACTCGAATGCCGGTTGTGCATCTCACTCGGTCCGAAGCTGACGTCATAACGCACCCCTAAGTTCAGGGTGAGCCGCGGAGTCAACTTCCAGTCGTCCTGAAGATAGACGCCGATCGGAAGCGACCGGTACTGGAAGAACGGCCGGAATCCCTGTTGTCCTCCCGCCACCTCGCCCAGAAGGAACGACGCGAGCCCGTAGCCCGTATTCGCCGGAATCTGTGGATTGCCCGTCAGCCCGGCATTGAAGTTGAACAAGCCCGACGGATTCACGCGATTGATGAAACTCAGCCGCGACCAGCGCAGATCCAGGCCCGTCTTGAAGTTATGCTTGCCACGCGTGTAATTCACCGTATCGACGATCTGCACATACTGCTGCGCCCGCAGCCCGCCCGAGAATCCGCTTGATCCGATTCCGAGAAGTCCTGCAATTGAAACAGGTGGGAACTGATCCTGCGGAATGATCGACGGGTAGCCGAGTTGCTGCGGCCAACTCTGATCAAAGCTCGGATGCAGGAACGGTAGCCACTGCCGCGACGCGGTGAAGCGGAAGTCGTTCAGCAGCGTTGGCGACATCACCCGCGTGTAACTCGCAATGGCGTTGTGATTATCCCGCTGGTCATCGCGAGCGTTTGGATCGGCCGGGCCCAAGCCCCAGCCACGATCCCTTCTCGTGTTGCGCGTGCCACTATACCGGAAGAACAGCGAATCATTCTCGGAGAGCCGGTGATCCAGGCGCAGTGAAGTGACACCCTGATCCGAACTCGACGGAATCAGCGCCGTGAAGTTATTCGCAAAAGTGAATTGATCCGTCGGCGCGGCATTCGGCTGCGGCATGAATGGCAGTACCTTGAGCGCCAGCGAATCCATACGGTTGCGCGGCACTAAGTTCCCCGGCAACGGCGCCCGCACGAAGCCCGATCCCGCGGGATTCGCCATCGTGGTTGCAGGATCAAACAGCGGAATCAGTTGGCCGCGTCCATCCCGCAAATTCGCGAAATTGCCCTCGCGCCACTCCGGAATCGCCACTGAGCCGAACCGCGGCGACCCTGACGACACCCATCGCCACTGCTCATATCCAGCGAAGAAGAAAGTGCGGTTGCGACCGTTGTAGAGCTTCGGAATCAGTACCGGGCCGCCCACCGACCCGCCGAACTGGTTGTACCGCAGCACCTGTTTGATGCGGCCCGTCCGCGGATCGGGCTGCGTGGAGAAAGCGTTGCGTGCGTCCAGTGCATCGTTGCGGAAGAATTCATACAGCGAGCCGTGCATCTCATTCGTGCCCGACTTCGTCACCACGTTGATCACGCCGCCCGACGTCTGCCCGTACTCGGCTTTCAGCGCGTTCGTCTCGACGCGGAACTCCTGCACCACATCGGTCATCGGCACCACCGCGATCTCATTGTGCACCGGAGCCGAGTTCACACTGCCATCGAGAAAGAACTGGTTGCCGTAGGCCGGCCCTCCGTTGATGCGGATCTGTGAAAAGGCCTGATTCGAGATCTCCGCGAATCCGTCGGTGTTGTTGAACCGCGGCTGCACGCCCGCCACGATCTTCACCAGGTTGAAGACGTGCCTCCCATTCAAGGGCAACTCTTCAATGCGCTTCTGTTCCACCACCGCGCCGAGCGAGGAGTCCTCCGTCTGCACGCGCGACACCTCTGCGGTCACGTTGATGCTCTCCGAAACGGCGCCCACCTCCAGCCGGATATCAACCCGCAGACGCTGCGAGACCTCAATGTTGAGCCCGCGCTGCTGGAATGTCTTGAATCCGGGCGCCGTCGCATTCAGCGCATAGCCGCCGATGGGCAGTTGCGGAATCACGTAGGTTCCGTCTGCCGAACTCGTGCCCGTGTAGGTCAACGTCGTGCCGGCGTTCGTTGCCACTACTTTGACGTTTGGAACACCAGCCCCCTGCTGGTCGGTAATGGTGCCTGTGATCGTGCCAAGGGCGGTCTGTGCCGGCAGGGGCGACGCGGTGTACAAAATCGCTGCACACGCCAGAAAGGCGTATCGAATCATGGACGAACCTCCTCATTTGGACCCGGATTCCGAGATCTACCGGAACTCTGTAGTTGGAATTGTACGCGTTGCCAAGTGGCAACCGCAAGGATAGAATGGGCTATGTTAACGGTTAAGATCTCGTGGTTTCAAACACTTCTGAGCCGGTCGCCGACCGCGCCGAAATCGTCGCTGAGCTTCAGCGGATCCTCGACAGCCGGTTCCTCCGGGACTCCCAGCAGTTACGCGCCCTGCTCCGCCACGTGGTTGAAGAGACACTGGCTGGTCGGCAGGAAGGGCTGAAGGAGTACGCGCTCGGCCGCCAAGTGTTTCTCCGGCACGAAGATTACGATCCTCGCAACGACGCGATTGTGCGGGTCCAGGCCAGCCTGCTTCGCAAACGGCTCGCCGCCTTCTATCAACAGGACCCCGCCGCCCCCCTTCAGATCGAACTGCCCCGTGGCGGCTACGTGCCGCACTTTCGAAGACCACTCCCGGCGCCCCTTGCGACCGTCACCTCCATGGAGATTGCGGTGGCGCCAGCACCCGTGGTGATTCCACCGCCCGCCTCCGTCCGCCGCTGGCCTGTGTTACTCACCGGGCTTCTGCTGGGGGCGGTGGGCGCGATATCCGGCGGGAAGTTGCTCGATCGGCCGCCAGGACAGCCCGATGTGTTCGCACCGTCGGTATGGAGCGGATTCCTCGACCCAACCGTCGAGACCACCGTCAGCTTCGGCGTCCCTCTGTTCTACGTCGGAAGCGGCGGCCTATATGTGCGCGACACCCGTGTCAACCGGCCCGGCGAGGAGGATCGCGGCGGCATCAGCCGTCTTTCCAACCTGCTGAAGATTCCGCTTCGGCCCCAGGAGGACGTCTACACCGGGATCGGCGACGTCATCGGTACCCATCTCATCACAAGATGGCTCGATCAGCGCCGCGTGCCGACCCGTCTGGCGAACTCCCATTATCTTGGCCATTCCGACATCGCCGGGCGTAATCTGGTGGTGGTTGCCTCCGCCCGGTTCCAGACGCTGCTCCGGGAACTGGACCTCCCCGCCGCCATCCGCTTTGATCCCGATCGTGACGGTGGCGGCTACGTCCTCGATCAGCCATTGCCGGGAGAGCAGTCCTTCTATCTGCCGGCTTCAGGAACGGGCGTCGAGACATCTTACGCCACTCTGACCTTATGGCCGGGCAAGAAAGAGCAACTGCGCATTCTCTACTTATCGGGAGTTACTACCTGGGCAACACAGGGCGCCGCGGAGTATGCCATCCATCCTGAACGGCTCACGAACTTACAGCGCCGTCTGGACGAAGATCCGCCCCACGGACCACGAGGCGTGAAGAGCCCTTACTTCCAGGTGCTGCTCCGCGTCGAAGGGAAGAACAATCAGGTGCGGACCGTCCACTACCTGACCCATCGCTATCTGAATCCGGGAACGAAACTCCCATGATCCGCATTGGCATGGCCCAGATCCTGGTGGAATGCGGAGCGGCCGAATCCAATCTGCGCCGGGCCTCCGCGATGATCGCCGAGGCTGCGTCCCGGCGTTGTGACTACGTGGTGTTGCCGGAGTGCCTGGACGCCGGTTGGACCCATCCCTCGGCCCGCGAGATTGCGCAGCCGGTTCCCGGGCCAACCTGTGCCCAACTCGCCGCTGCGGCGCGCACTCATGGCGTCTATGTGGTTGCGGGAATCACCGAACGTGCCGGTGACCGGATCTACAACGCGGCGGTACTGCTGTCCCCCGATGGGGAGTTGCTGCTTAAGCACCGCAAGATCAACGAACTCGACATCGCCCACGATCTATACTCGCTGGGCGGCATGATCGGCGTTGCGGAGACCGGCGCCATTCGCACGGGCGTGACAATCTGCGCCGATAACTTCCCCGATTCGCTTGACTTCGCGCGGTCGATTGCCCGCATGGGCGCCCGCCTGCTGCTGTCGCCCTGTGCATGGGCCGTCGATGCGGATCACGACAACCAGTTGGAGCCCTATGGTGATCTGTGGCTTGGCGCTTACTCGGAACTTTCGCGTGCCTTCGACATTACGGTAGTGGGTGTAAGTAACGTGGGCTGGATGACTGGTGGCCCCTGGCAGGGCCGTAAGTGCATTGGCTGCTCTCTCGCTGTTGGCCCGGGAGGCAAAGTGCTCGCCACGGGGCCTTATGGAGTAGACGCCGAAGCTCTGGTTCCCTTCGACGTGCCGTGAGCGAACTCGGCCTCGCAAACCGCAACGAGACCATCGCGAAGGTCGCAGGCTGTCCCCGGAATGGGCATCGCGCACCAGGCACGCGACCTCCTTTGGCGTCGTTCTGGGTGCAAGGGTGCGGACATCTGATGCACGCCAGAGCGGCTGGCGGACTGGCCGGCAAAGGACCGGTGCTTGCCCTGGCGACGGCGCTGCGCTGGCAGTGGCGCTACAGGCCCCGGCTCACAGTCCGCAGGCCAGGCAATCCGGACGAGCCCAGCTTTCTTTCCCGCTGCTTAACATCGGGGTGCCGGACCGCACCAAGTCTCTGAGCCAACTGACCAATAAACCTGGAGATCACCTGCTGCTGATGCGCTTTGAACTTGGCCGGCAGGGGAACAGAACCATTTCCAGCCGATCGAGTGCGTATACAACGAACCCGGCAATGACCGGGCGCGAGTTGTCAATCGCGGGACATGGGGAAAGCGCGGAAACCAGGAGCCAATCCGGCATTTCGCCGGGCGGAAGGTGGCCATCGGCAGGAGCGGCTATTCGCTTGAGAGCTACTTCAGCGCGACGGAGTTTCCGGCGGCAGGCAACTAAAGATTCGATGGGGAACTGACGACGGACGGGAAGTGGCGGACGCATACATCGTCGGTGCCGGACCCCAGGGACGGATTGTGCAGGATATTCTGCGCACGGGCGGGACCGAATCGATTGAATTCATTGATGAAGATCGCGCGCTATGGGGACGGGCGATCGCCGGAGCCACCGTCATGGGCGGTCTCGGGCGCTTGATGGAGACCGGTGCATCCGGTGCCGGAGTGATCGTGGCGCTGGGAAACCCGATTACGCGGATGCGGCTCATCCGGCAGTTGCAACAGGCCGGGATCAAGGTGATGAACGCCATTCACCCGCGCGCCATCGTCATGCCGAGCGTGGAACTTGGAGCGGGAGTGGTGATCCACCCGGGAGCGGTGGTCAACACCTGCGCCCGGCTGGGGGATGGCGTGATCGTCAATACTGGCGCCATTGTGGAGCACGATTCGGTCCTCGAAGCGGGTGTCTGCATTTCGCCGGGAGCGCAAACGGGAGGTCGCGCCGAGGTCGGGGCGAACGCATTCCTGGGGTCCGGCTGCATCATCTTGAAGCGCCGGAAGATCGGGGCGGGCGCGGTTGTCGCGGCGGGTTCACTGGTGACGCGGGACGTATTGGCGGGCACGTTAGTGATGGGTTCGCCGGCGCGACAGCGAGAGACGATTGGACCCGACTTTGACTGGGGAAGGTTGCTCTGAATGGAACTCACCGTGATCTATCCCGCGTACAACGAGCGCGACAATGCTCGCGAGACGCTCACCCGGACGCTGAACGCGCTACGGGGGGTCGCGGAGCGCTTCGAAGTGGTCGTGATCGACGACGGAAGCCGGGACGGGACACCTGAAATTGTGGAAGCCATGGCACGAGACAACCCGGAGATCCGGCTCCTGCGCAACGACCGAAACATCGGCCAGGGTGCGACGCTGCTGCGGGGATTTGCCGAGGCCAGGCACGAGTGGGTGATGCACAATGCGATGGATTACCCATTCGACTTGCGCGACCTGGACAAGGTGGCGCCCCTGCTCTCCGAATCGGACGTGATCGTCGCGTCGCGCAAAACCAGAGCCGGCTACTCGCTTTACCGGATCTTGCTCTCGGCGGGCAATCGCCTGCTGCTCAGGGTCCTCTTCGGTTTGCCGATGCGGGATTTGAATTTCACCCAACTTTATCGCAAGAGAGTTTTTGAGACCGTTCAGGTGGAGACGCGCAGTACTGCGTTTCTAACGCCTGAGTTGGTGATACGGGCGAACGACCAGGGGTTTCGGGTAAGGGAAGTGGAGATCGAGTATCATCCCCGGCTCCACGGCCGGGCCACCGCGGGAGATCCGAAGGTGGTGTGGAGTTCGCTGCGCGACATGCTGCAATTCTGGCTGCGCAGAATCGGGAGGAAACGTTGAACCACCAATATCGAAGAGTACTCATCACCGGGGGAGCGGGCCTGATCGGCTCTCATATCGCGGACCTGGCGACGGACGGGCGGTCGCTGCCTGGAGCCGAGGAGGTGGTTGTCGTCGACAATTTCGTGCGGGGGACGCGGCAGAACCTGGCGGCGGCCATGGCCACCGGCAAAGTCCGGTTGATTGAGGGGGATATTCGCGACCGGGCGCTGCTGCGCGAGGCGATGCGGGGGATGGATCTTGTCTTTCACCAGGCGGCGATCCGGATCACGCAATGCGCCGAGGAGCCCAGGCTGGCGCTGGAAGTTTTGGCGGATGGAACCTTCAACGTGGTCGAAGCCTGCGTCGAGGCCAAGGTGAAGAAGATCGTCGCGGCATCGTCGGCTTCCGTGTATGGGTTGGCGGATGAATTCCCCACCCCGGAAGGCCATCACCCGTATCACAACCGGACCTTCTACGGCGCCGCCAAAGCCTTTAACGAAGCCATGTTGCGGAGCTTTCATGAGATGGCCGGGCTCGACTACGTTGCGCTCCGGTATTTCAATGTTTACGGCCCCCGCATGGATGTGCACGGAGCCTACACCGAGGTCCTCATCCGGTGGATGGAGAGGATTGCCGCGGGCAAGCGCCCTCTGATATTCGGCGATGGCGCACAGACGATGGACTTCCTTTACGTCAAGGACATCGCAAGGGCCAACATTGCAGCCGCACGGTACGCCGGGTCCGACGAAGTCTTCAATGTCGCGAGCGGGCGTGAGACGAGCCTGCGGGAACTGGCGCAGATGGTGCTCGATGCCATGGGTTCGGACCTGGACATCGAGTACGGGCCCGAGCGTAAAGTCAATCCGGTGCCGAGGAGGCTGGCGGACACCTCAAAAGCGGCGAAGATGTTGCAATTCACAGCCGAGGTTTCACTCGAGCAGGGTCTCCAGGAACTGGTGGGCTGGTGGCGGCAGCAGAACGAGGTGAAAGAGGCTGTCTGTGCCTGAGGCGATTCCGCTGATGCGCCCGCTCATGGGGGAAGCGGAAGCGGACGCGGCGCGCCGGGCGATCCTATCCGGCTGGCTCACTCAGGGCCCCGAGGTAGCGGCGTTCGAACGGGAGTTTGCCGCCATGGTGGGCTCATCGCACGGCTGTGCTGTGTCGAGTTGCACCGCAGCGCTTCATCTTGCGTTGAGAGCGGTTGGGGTGGGCGCCGGCGACGAGGTACTGACGGTCAGTCACTCGTTCATCGCCACGGCTAACGCGATCCGATATTGTGGGGCCGAGCCGGTGTTCGTCGACATTGAGCCGGAAACGTTCAACCTCAATCCGAAGCTGCTCCCGCACCTCGCCCGAGAACGGACGAAGGCCATCCTGTGCGTGCACCAGATGGGGATGCCGTGCGATCTGGACGCCATTCTCCGGTTCGCGAGAGAGCGGGGCTTGCCCGTGGTGGAGGATGCGGCGTGCGCGGCGGGCAGTGAAGTTCATTGGGGAGGCGAATGGCAGAAAATCGGACGTCCGCACGGGGACGTCGCGTGCTTCTCCTTTCATCCGAGAAAGTTGATCAGCACAGGGGACGGGGGAATGCTGACGACGTCGAATTCGGAACTGGACCGCAAATTCCGGCTCTGGCGCCAGCACGGGATGGACGTTTCCGACACAGCGAGGCACTCCTCCCGCCAGGTGATCTTCGAGAGCTACGGTGAACTCGGGTACAACTACCGCATGACAGACATCCAGGCGGCGGTTGGACGGGAGCAGCTAAAGCGGCTGCCGGACGTCGTGCGCCGGCGGAGGGAACTGGCCAGGGGATATGCAGAACGGATATCGAGGCTGCCTGGCTGGACGGTGCCGCACGAGCCCTCCTACGCACGGAGCAACTGGCAAAGCTATTGCGTGCGGTTGCCGGAATCCGCTTCACAGCGCGCGGTGATGCAGTTTCTCGCAGATCAGGGCGTAGCCACGAGGCGGGGCATCATGTGCGCTCACCTGGAGGGGGCATATCGGGGCGCTTGCGCCGGAGCTTCACTCCCGGAGAGTGAGCGGGCACAGCAGGAAGCGATCATACTGCCGCTTTTTGATCGATTGACCGCGCAGGATCAAGACCGGGTGGTAGACCTCTTGGACCAAGCAGTTAAGATAAGAACCTGACCCGAGTCGGGCGGGCTCCCTACAGCACATCCATTCACTTGCCGATCCTTCTCTTGACGGGCGGACGCAGCCCTCAGAGTGAGGAGACCAAATGGTGCGAATCGGCGTGGTTGGCTACGGATACTGGGGGCCGAACCTGGCCCGGAACTTCGCCGAGACTCCGGGGGCGACGCTGGCGATGGTCAGCGATGCCCGCCCGGAGCGACTCGCCGTGGCTGGAGTCCGGCATCCCGGAGTTCGCCTTGAAACCGACTATCGGAAGCTGGCGGACGATCCGGAGGTGGATGCGGTTGCGATCGCGACGCCGGCAGCAAGCCACTACGAAATCGGCATGGCGGCGCTGCGGGCCGGCAAGCACGTACTGATCGAAAAGCCGCTGGCTTCCAGTTCCGAGGAAGCCGAGCAGTTGATCGAAGCCGCTGCGAGCCGAGGTTTGACGCTGATGGTGGATCACACTTTCGTGTACACCGGCGCGGTACGGACCATTCAGAAGATCATTGCCGGCAACGGGCTCGGCGAACTGTACTACTACGACGCAGTTCGGATCAACCTGGGCCTCATTCAGCCGGATGTAAACGTGATCTGGGATCTCGCCGTTCACGATCTGTCGATCATGGACCATATTCTGCCGATGAAGCCGTGTGCCGTTGCGGCGAGCGGTGTTGGGCACTTCTCCGGAAACCGGGAGGACATCGCCTATTTGACCCTGCATTTTGAGAGTCGTTTCATTGCGCACGTCCACGTAAACTGGCTCGCGCCGGTCAAGGTGCGGCAGATTCTGATTGGCGGCAGCCAGAAGATGATCCGCTATGACGACGTGGAGCCGAGCGAAAAGGTGAAGGTCTACGACAAGGGCGTGCGGATGTCTCCGGTGCGAGCCGATTCCGACGCCGCATACAAAACTCTGGTCAGTTACCGGACAGGGGACATCTGGCTCCCGCACCTGGACTCGACTGAGGCCTTGCGGGTAGAGGCCGCGGAGTTCGTCGCCTGCATCAATACGGGTGCGCGTCCGACAACCGACGGCGTAGCGGGACTGCGCGTCGTGAACCTTCTCGAGTGTGCGTCGGAATCGTTGAGGAACCGCGGGCAGATTGTTGAACTTGGAGAGAGGGTGGCAACCGTATGATTCCGTTTGTAGACCTGAAAACGCAGTACCGGTCGATTCAGACCGAAATTGAAGAGGCGATCCGGTCGGTGCTGGAGACCGGGGAGTACATCCTGGGGACCGAGGTCAAGAATTTCGAAAGCGAGTTTGCCCAGTACTGTGGGGCGGCGGAGGCGATTGCCGTGAATTCGGGCACCAGCGCACTGCATCTGGCGATGCTCGCGGCCGGCGTAGGCCCGGGAGACGAAGTGATCACCGTACCGTGCACATTCACCGCGACGGTTGCGGCGATCCGGTACACGGGGGCCCGGCCGGTTTTTGTGGACATCAAGCCCGAGACCTACACGATCGATCCGGAGCAGGTGGAACGGGCGATTACCAGCCGCACCAAGGCCATTCTTCCGGTGCACCTCTACGGTCAGATGGCGGACATGAACCCGATTCTGTCCATCGCGCGGCAGCACGGCCTGGTGGTCGTTGAAGATGCGGCGCAGGCCCACGGGGCGGAATCCGAAGGCCGGCGCGCGGGAAGCCTGGGAGACCTCGGTTGTTTCAGTTTCTACCCCAGCAAAAATCTGGGTGCGTACGGCGAAGCCGGAGCGATCGTCACGAGCAACCCCGAGTTTGCGAGGACGGCGAGAATGCTGCGCGACTGGGGCCAGAGTGGCCGCCATCAGCACGTCTTGCGCGGTTTCAACTATCGGATGGAGGGTTTTCAGGGCGCGATTCTGCGCGTAAAGCTGCGGCACCTGCCGGCCTGGATCGAGGCACGGCAGAAGCACGGTTCTCAGTATTCGGCGTGGCTTGAAGAAGCAGGATTCCAGGCTCCGCAGGTACGGCCCGGGTCAACGCACGTCTACCACGTATACGCGATGCGGGTTCCGGACCGGGCGGCGTTCCAGGAACTGCTGACGGCGCAGGGAATCCAAACGGGAATTCACTACCCTGTGCCCGTGCACCTGCAGGAAGCTCACCGAGACCTCGGTTACGCGCCGGGCGACTTCCCCCATTCCGAGGCCGTCGCGGCAGAGGAAATGTCCCTACCGATGTTTCCGGAACTGACCGAGGCGCAGGTCCGTGCGGTCGTGGATGGGCTGATTACCGCAAGGCGGTCTTTGTATCCGGCACAGCATGCCTGGCCGGGAGAACTGGTCAAAAGCGGGGTCGATGCGGGTATCCGGGAGACCGCTGTCACGGAAGAGGTCATCACCCGCCGCTAGATTCTAGCCCGCCAAATCTGAGAATTGGTCTCTCAGATTTTTTTTCATACACGTCCCGCGCCGATGCCGTTCGTGGAGCCGAGCGATCAGGCTTCAGCGGTCAGCCATGCAGACCGGCCCTGCGACCATTGCTTGCTTCGAGAGGATCGCCAAGTTCACTCCATGAGTTCAGATAGAGCGATTTCGGCGAGAGGTTCGACACCAGTCCGCAGCGAGGAGATTGTCCCACGGGGATGATCAAGCGGCCAGCAGATCGACGATGGAGAGACCAAACGCGCTCAGGATGGCTATCATGGATCTGCTTCGTGCGCCAGCCGTTGAGTTGAGTGCCGCCGTGAAGCAGCACTTCCATCAGACGCATCATCCGCGTGTCTTGAATCTTGATGCCCGGGATTGTGGTGCGGCCGGAGGGGATCGGCAAAGCCAGGCGCTGGAACAGAGGGAAGTCGACATGCACGTTGAGCAGTTCGGCTTCGAAGCCGGCCATGCGATCCGTTGCCGCCACCAACTTCTGGCCTAATGCGTTGAGATTGTCCAGTCCTTTGTTGAGACCCAGATCCTTGAGCCGGTTGACGCAGATCTCCAGACGGAGAAAGGTGGAGAACTTTTCGTACATCCGCGCCACCAGGCTCTTGCAGTACATGCGCAGCACATGATGGCCGTGGTCGAGCTTTTCCAGCATGCTGTGCAACTTGCCGCGCAGGCGCTTGTGCTTGCGGACCCCAAAGATCTGCGTGATCTTGTCGGCGGTGAGACGAAACACACCTAACTAACTCACAAGAGCGCTCGAAGATTTTGTGAATCGGGAAGTTGCGCCGGAAGATGAAATTGCGGCAGTACTCGACC
>JAEUQE010000769.1 GCA_016789785.1 Bryobacterales bacterium | reverse complement strand
GTGCTGGTGAACGTCTACGCAGACAGGCGCTGGACCGAGCCCAACAACCAGGTCATCTCGCGCCTGGCCGCCGAGTTCTCCAACGTGCGCGTGGTCGACTGGTCGGGCATGGCGACACGGCGTCCAGATTTCCTGGTGTCCGACGGCGTGCACCTCACCAGCGCCGGCATGCGCGCGCTGGCCGGCGAACTGCGGCAGGCCATGGGGCTGCGCGAGGCGCCCTCACCCGCACCGCGCCCGCGCGTGGCGGCGACGCGGTCCAAGTCCTCGCTGCACGAGGTGTCGCACACCTCGGGCGCGACGCCGTCGCCGCAGCAGCCGTGACCTGGGCCGTGCCGACCCGGCGACGCTTCGCGGCCCTGGCCGCGGCCGGGTTGACGGCCTGCGTCGGCGTGACCTCCCTTGCCCGCGCGCAGCCGGGGCCGCTGCGCACCGTGACGGTGGCCAGCGGCCTGAGCCACCCCTGGAGCCTGGCCTTCCTGCCGGACGGCCGCATGCTGGTGACCGAGCGGGATGGGCGGCTGCGGGTCGTCAGCGCCGCCGGGGCGCTGTCGCCGCCGGTGGCCGGGCTGCCGCGCGTCGACGCCCAGGGCCAGGGCGGCCTGTTCGACGTGTTGCCGGCGGCCGATTTCGCCCAATCGCGGCGCATCTTCCTGAGCTATGCCGAGCCGGGCACGGGCGTCGAGGCCGGCCGCAACGGCACCTCGGTGGGCAGCGGCGTGCTGAGCCCCGATCTGGCCACGCTCACGCAATGGCAGGTGCTGTTCCGCCAGACCCCCAAGGTGGCCAGCGCAGGGCACTTCGGCGGCCGGCTGGTGCTGGCCGGCAACCGCCTCTTCGTGACGCTGGG